>DATKSV010000064.1:0-6790 GCA_035531535.1 Candidatus Nanopelagicaceae bacterium
GAGGGGACGCTGGCCCTGGTGTGGAACCGTCCCCGGATGGACCCCGACCCGGTAACGTCGGAGATCGACCGGGTCTACCGGACGCTGGTACCGTCGTTGACGGGTCGTCCCCCCGGCGAGCGGCAGGTCGACCGCACCTCAGAAATCGAGAACTCTGGCCATTTTCAATCCGTGAAGGTATGCCGGTTCTCATGGGATCTGGAGTACTCGGCGCGGGACTATCGCTCTTTGCTCCTAACTCAGTCCGACCACCGGATGTTGGCGCCTGACCTGAGGGACCGGCTGCTGGCCGCAGTCGAAGATGTGATAGCTAGCTCGGGTCGTCCCTACCGGGTCGGGTACCGCACCGTCCTCTACCTTGGCCGCCCGCGGTCCTGAGCCGGCGGAGGGCTCGAAGCCGAGGTGCGGACTCACCTGGAACCGATAATGGCCTCCATGTCTGATTCGGGGGAGCTGGCGGCCCGGCCCCGGCTCTTGCTGATCGATGGGCACGGCCTGGCGTTCCGGGCTTATCACGCTCTCCCCGAGATGACCAATTCGAGAGGCGAGCCGATCCGGGTCGCCTACGGGTACACCTCGATGCTGCTGCTGGCGCTCGCGCAGGGGTTCGACTGCGCGGTGGCGGCCTTCGACCCCCCGGGGCCGACCTTTCGGGACCGCAAGATGGCCACCTACAAAGCCCAGAGGCAGCCCACCCCGGGGGAGCTCATTGGGCAGATCCCCGTCTGTCAGCAAATCACCGAGACCCTCAATGTCCCGGTGGTGGTGGTACCCGAATTCGAGGCCGACGATGTCCTGGGGACACTCTCGAAGCAGGCCCTGGCCGCTGGTTGCCAGACCGTGATCCTGACCGGCGACATGGACCTGCTCCAGCTGGTTGACGAATTCACATTCGTCCAGACCAGCCGGCGTGGCAGCAGTGAGCCGGTGGTCTATGACCCGGCGGGGGTGCGGGCGCGGTACGGCTTTGATCCGCTCCGGATGATTGACTTCAAGGCGCTGAGGGGCGACGCCAGCGACAACATCCCTGGGGTACCCGGAATCGGGGAGAAGACTGCCACCGCCCTGATTCAGCAGTACGGGGACCTCGACTCGGTGCTGGCAGCGGTGCCGTCGATGTCCCCCGGTCGGGTCCGAACTACCCTCGAGTCCCATCTGGACGAGGCGCGTTTCGGACGTGAGATGGTGACCATAGTTCGTGATGTTCCGGGCGTCGAGCTGGACCTTAAGAGCTGCCGAGTCGATGCCTACAACCATGTGGCGGCGCGCGAGCTGCTTGAGGACCTGGGCATGCCCAGCCTGGTGGCGCGGCTGCCGGCAAGGGCTGAGGTCCGTGAGCCGGCCCTCAGCGGCCCCGCCATCGCGGCCCCGACCTTGATCAGGGACGCAGCCGCTCTGCTGGCGATGGTGGACCGGATTAGAGGTTCCAGCGATACCGTGACGGTGCGGGTGGCCGCCGACCCGCCTCGGCGGCGGGGCCGGATCGTGGGGATGGCCCTCGCCCTGTCTGATGGTGAGAGCTGGTACCTATCCGTGGGGGGCCCGGCAGCGGGGGGGCTGGCGGAGAGCGACCTGCAGCCCCTGCGCAGCCTCATCGCAGATCCCGCCATCAGCAAATCGGCGCTCCAACTCAAGGAGGAGCTGCTGGCGCTGGGCGGGGCTGGCTGGGAGCTGCGGGGCGGGGAATTCGACTGCGTCCTGGCTTCCTATCTGGCCGACTCGAGAGGGCGGACGCCGACCCTCTTCGCGCTGAGCCAGGAGTACGGTGGGCCGACTCCCCCGGATGCCGAGGAGTTCCTGGGGCGAGGAGCCACACAGCGTGCGCCCTCTCAGCTCGCGATCCCTGAGAGCGCTGCCCTTCACGCGGGGGAGGCGGTCTGCGCGGCCGTGATCCGCGGGCAGCTGGCGGAGCGGTTGGAGACGGCAGGAGCAACCGCCCTCCTGCGAGACCTCGAGCTCCCGGTGACCTCTATCCTGGCGGCCATGGAGGCGCGCGGAATGCGCCTTGACGTGGCCCAGCTCCAGGCGATCTCGCTGGAGATCTCGAGCCAAATCAGAGATCTCGAGGCCGAGATGTATCGCCTGGCGGGACATCGCTTCTCGCCCGGCTCATCCCCGCAACTTTCCAAATTGCTGTACGACGAGCTGGGTCTGAGGAGTTCTCGACGAACCAAAACCGGTCGGTCGACAGACGCCCAGGCCCTGGACGGGCTGCGCGCGGAGCATCCCATCGTGCCTCTGGTGCTGGAGTGGCGGCAGCTCACCAAGCTGAAGAGCACCTACGTCGATGCTCTGCCTGAGCTGGTCGACGTCGAGGATGGCCGGATTCACACCCGCTTCAACCAGGCGGTGGCGGCAACCGGGCGGCTCTCCTCGAGCGACCCCAACCTGCAGAACATCCCGGTCAGAACGGAGCTTGGCCGGCGCATCCGGGCGGCGTTCGTGCCGGCGGAACGAGACTGGCAGCTGGTGTCGGCCGACTACTCGCAGATCGAGCTGAGGGTCCTGGCCCATCTCAGCCGCGACCCCCAGCTGCTCGAGTCCTTCGCCCGCGGGGATGACGTGCACTCGGACACGGCCGCCCAGGTCTTCGGTGTCGAGCGAGAGGCGGTGACCCCCGAACAGCGGCGGATGGCGAAGGTGGTCAACTTCGGCGTGCTCTACGGGCTCTCCGGCTTCGGCCTCGCCCGGGACCTGGGGATTCCAGCCGACGACGCCGATAGGTTCATCAAGCGGTATTTCGCGACCTTCGCGTCGGTTCAGGGGTACCTGGAGTCGGTGCGGCAGGAGGCGCGCCGGCTCGGCTACGTGAGCACCCTGATGGGGCGCCGGCGCTATCTGGCCGAGATCAACTCCAGCAACCGCCAGATTCGGGAGGCCAACGAGCGGATGGCCATCAACATGCCCATCCAGGGCTCGGCCGCGGACCTGATGAAACTGGGCATGATTCGTACCGCGGAGGGGCTGGCGAGGGCCGGAGCCAAGGCCCACATGCTGCTCCAGGTCCACGACGAGCTGGTCTTCGAGTGCCCGGCCGACGAGGTCGAGCTGGTGGGACTGACTGCCCGGGAGGGGATGGAGGGTGCCGCCGACCTCCTGGTTCCCCTGGTGGTGGACCTCAAGGCTGGCCCCAACTGGCGAGACCTGGCCCCGTTGGCGATCGGCTCTGCCGAACGCTGAACATGCCCGAACTGCCAGAGGTAGAGACCATCGTCAGGGACCTTCGGCCATACCTGGTGGGGAGCCGTGTGGAGGCTCTGGTGCACCTCAACCCGGTGGTTGTGCGCTATCCCGACCCCCAGAACGTCGCCGCCGGGGTCGAGGGCCACACGGTCGCCTGGCTGGGTCGGCGGGGCAAGTTCATCCAGATCGGGCTGGACTCCGCCCAGGAGTTGGTGGTCCACCTTGGGATGTCCGGCACGCTGACCCTGGAGCTGGCCGCGGCGCCGGCCCGGACGCATACCCACCTGCGCCTGCGACTCAACTCAGGGTCCGAGCTGCGCTACCGCGACCCCCGGCGTTTCGGCCGTGTGCTGCTCGGTACCGAGGGCGAACTCGAACAGGCCGGGGTGATGCCCCATCTGGGGGTGGAGCCCTTCGATCCAGACTTCGCAGCTGGCCTGGCAGCCGAGGTGCTGCGGACCTCGCGGCGGCCGGTCAAGGCGGTGCTCCTGGACCAGGGGGTGATCGCCGGCTGCGGCAACATCTACGCGGACGAGGCTTGCTTTCTGGCCCGGGTCCGGCCGGGACGGAGGGCCTGGCGCCTGACCGCTGCCGAGCGGCGCCGCCTTCTGTTGGCGCTCCCGATCGTGATGGCGGAGGCAATCGAGCGCCGGGGCACGTCGTTCTCCGACTACCGGGATGGCTTCGGGGCCAAGGGGCAAGCTTTCGAGACCCTGTTCGTTTATGGTCGGGGCGGGCGCGCCTGCGTACGCTGCCGTAGTACCCTGCGCCAGGTCCGGATCGCTGGCCGGACGACTGTCTTCTGCGGGAGGTGTCAAAGCTGACTTCGCGAGTCGCGGTCGTCTCCTTCGACGACGTTCCCGCCATCGGCGGCCAGGGGCGCTATGTAGCCGCCCTGGAGCGGCAGATGCCCGCTGAGGGTTATCAGATCGACGTGATCAGCCCGCGACGCGGCCCTTGGGGTGACACTGCCAAGATTCCGCGTCGGACCCGCCGGCCGCCGCTGGACTTCTCGCTCTTCCTGCGCTCGCGGCTGGAGATGGTGGCGAAGTCGGTCCCGCCGGACATCTGGCACGTCCAGGGTGGGCCAGGCGGAGTCATGCTCCGGCGGCACCCACCGCAGGCTCCCCTGGTGTACACCTCCCACCACACCTACCGGACCGCGCACGGGCGCAACCTCACCACCATGCCGATGGGATATCTGGAGTCAAAGGGCTACCGATTCGCCGAGCATGTGATCGCGGTCTCACCGTCCACGGCCGCCTCTCTGATGGCAGACTCAGGGGTCAAAAAGGGCAGGATCTCCGTGATCCCCTCGGGGGTTGACACGGATTGGCTCTCGCCTCCCGAAGCAGGCGATCGCAGCACCATCATGTTCGCCGGTCGTCTCATCCCCACCAAGGGGGTGCAGTACTTCGTGGCCATGTTCCGGGCCCTGGCCGCGCAGCACCCTGAGCTGGAGGCGGAGGTGTGCGGCGAGGGAGTCCTCTACCATGCCGCCCTGGGGGCGGCCGAGGCTCTGGACGGTCGCCTGCGGATCCTGGGCCGAGTCTCCGACGAGGACCTGAGAGCCGCGTATCGGAGGGCCCGGGTCTTCGTCATGCCCTCCAAGTACGAGGGGCTGGGGCTGGTCGCGCTCGAAGCCATGGCATGTGGCACCCCGGTGGTGGCGTTCGACGTGCCTGGCCTGCGCGACATCCGCGACACCGGCGTGATCCTGGTCCCTCCTGACGACCAGAAGGGTCTTCGGGCGCAGGTGGAGGCCCTGCTGCTGGATGGCGCGCGCTGGCGAGACCTATCGGCCCAGGGAATCGATGTGGTGCGTTCCAAGTACTCGTGGGATGTGGTCCGAACCCAGATCGCCGAGGTCTATCGGTCGGTGCTGGCCTCCAGCGCCAGCCACGCCGCATAGGTCCCAGCCAGCTCCTCTTCGATCTCCTCCAGGCGCCTGAGCAGGCCGCGCTCGTCGGAGCTGGACCGGTGGGTGGCGGGGTCCTTCAAGCGCTCCCCGATCTGGCTGCGCTCGTCCTCCAGGCCGGCGATCCTGCGCTCTGCGGAAGCCCGGCTCAGCGGTGGCGGGGAGGCCCCGGCCCGGGCCCGCTTGGGCCGGGCCGAAACCGCTCGGGCGGGGGCCGGGAGCTTACCGGACCGCGGGGGGATGGGCTGCGACCGCCGTTCCACCAGATGCCCCTCCTTGACATCCATGATTCGAGCCGCCACGGCGTCCACGAAGTAGCGGTCGTGGGAGACCAGAACCACCGCCCCTGGGTAGTTGGCGATGGCCTGTTCCAGGACCTCCTGGGCGGGAATATCCAGGTGGTTGGTGGGCTCGTCCAGGAGCAGGCAGTTGGCGTCGTCCATGCCCAGCCGGGCCAGCGCGACCCGCGCTTTCTCGCCTCCGGAAAGGTCGCCCACGATGGCCTCAGCGCGGTCGCCGCTGAAGAGCATCGCCCCCAAAACCGAGCGAGCCCGCTCGGAGAGAGCATTGGGATGGTCGTCGAGCAGGGTCTGCAGCACGGTGCGGTCAGGGTCGAGGTCGGAGAAGTCCTGCCGGTAGAGCCGGATCCGGGCCCGGGAGCCGGGCACCGACCGGCCGCGAACCGGATCGAGGTGCCCAGCCAGGGTGTGGAGCAGCGTGGTCTTGCCCGACCCGTTGGGTCCCAGGATCGCTATCCGATCTCCCCGCGAGATCACCAGGTCGGGGACCTCGAATAGAGCCTGGTGATCACGGCCGCAGGCCAGGGTTTCCGTGCGCAGCACCACCTGGGCGCTCGGGGTGGCGTGCAGGGAGAGGCGCATCCGGCGCAGCTCGGTTGGCTCGGGCACCCGGTCCAACCGGTCCAGCAGGGTCTGTCGACCCCGGGCCTGCCGCGCGCGCTGACCGGCCTTGTAGCGCCGGATGTACTCCTCCTGGTGGGTGATGTGGGCCTGCTGAGCCTCCCAGGTGCGGCGCCAGCGAAGTCGGCGGGCCTCGCGCTGTTGCAGGTAGCTGTCGTAACTGCCCTCGTAGACCTCGACCCGGCCCGCCTCCAGCTCCACCACCCGGGTGCACACCCGCTCCAGCAGGCGGCGGTCGTGGGCCACCAGGCAGAGGGTGCGGGCGCTCTGCATCAGGTGTGCCTCCAGCCACTCGATGGCGGCCAGATCAAGATGGTTGGTGGGCTCGTCCAGAAGCACCAAGTCGGCGTCCTGGAGGAGCAGCTTGGCCAGCTCCATGCGGCGCACCTGACCCACACTCAGTTCCCGGGGCGAACGCGACTGCTCCTCCTCCTCCAGGCCGAGGCCGTGGAGCACAGCCCTGGCCTTGGACTCCAGCTCATACCCGCCGAGGCCCTCGTAAGCCGCCTGGCACTCCCCGTAACGAGCCAGCTGAGCGTCGATCTCCGGGCCCGGGGCGGTCATCTGCTGCTCCAGATGGATCATTTCGTCGTGCAGCGCGGCCAGATCCAGGCGGCTTGCCATGGCCTCTCCCAGGACGGTCTCGGAGGTGGGCTCTGGGGACTCTTGCGGAAGGTAGGAGACGATCAGGCGGCCGGGGCGGTCAAGCGTGCCGGCAGAGGGCTCGTCAGTCCCCGCCAGGAGGCCAAGAAAGCTCGACTTGCCGGCC
>DATKSV010000065.1:0-4522 GCA_035531535.1 Candidatus Nanopelagicaceae bacterium
CCGCCCCAACTTCCGGGATCGGGCGGCTCGGCTTCGCCGAGTCGCCGCAAGACTCATTCGAGATCCTGGGGGCGCGGTCCGTGACGGCGACCCGCGGCCTACTCCGCCCCGGGAAGGGACGGCCAGCCCAGGGAAGACTCACTCGAGATCCTGGGGGCGCGACAGGCGGCAATCTCGGGGGAGGGAAGAGACGGCCCGAGCCCAGCCGGGGAAGACTCCATCGGACATGGGGAGAGGGCCCCCAGGCTCATTGGAGAAAGGAGCCCGGAATGGCCGGGGCGATCTCGAGGCAGGAGGTTGGACTCGGCAGAAGCTGGCTCGATCTGTCTGTGGACCCTCGGCCAGCTGAGCTCCGAACTGGTGCTCATATCGTGCGGGATAGGACATGATCTTCCTGTCGTGGTCAAGACAGACGACCTGGACGCCTTGATCGCCAAGCGCACGCTGATGAATCCCGACTTCCCCGATCTGGTCAAGGCGGAGCTGGAGACGCGTCGGCTGGTGCTCGAGGTGGCCTCCGAGCGCGAGTGACAGGGCCTCAGCCAAGAGCGGGTCGCGGCCGCGCTGGGGCCCAAACAACCCAACGTGGCTCGCCTCGAGCGTGGCGGCGTGGACCCCAAGCACAGCAGCCTGGTCAGGTATGCGAGCCTGCTGGGTAGGCGCATCATGCTGGAGCCGCTGAAGCCTGAATCTGCGCCACCGACCCAACCTCGGCAACCCGGGGAGCGTCCCTCCGTCCGTTAGGTAGCTGGCGGCTGGCCCCCCGGGGGATCCGCCAGGATCGAGCCGGCACCCCGGAGGCCTGGTGACAGCTGTTCCCGCCTCCTGGCGCAACTCCCTGCATCCGGGGTCAGGTCCTCCTCGTGCCGATCTCGCGGCGGCCGCCGCCCACCAGCTGGGCTAGGGCACGCTCCCCCTGGGCACCACCCACTCGGTCCGCTGCCCTGTGATCTCGGCGATGCGGTCGAAGTCGGAATCGTAGTGGAGCACGGTCAGCGAGGCGGCCTCAGCAGCGGCGGCGATCAGGAGGTCAGGAATGGCCACGCCCCGGTGCTGGCCCTTGAGCGCCAGAGCGGACTGAACCTCAACCGCCCGCTCGATCTCCGCGTCGCCCACCTCCGCTCTCGGCAGGCTTCGGCGGTCGGAGAGGATGGCCAGGTAGTCGTCGCGGCTCCGCGCGCTGAAGAGGAGCTCCAGGTCAACCATGCCGCAGGTGGCAACCTCACCGGCTAGGAAGAGCGGTCCCACCCGTCTCGCCACCGGATCGAGGTGGACCCGGGCAAGCGCCGACTTGTCGGCCAGGTAGCGGGCTTTGCCTAGCGCCACGCCTGGCGCATGACCGCCTCATCGGCGAGATCCAGTCCGTCGAGGGTGTGCAGGCGCTGAAAGAGCCGGGCCCGACCCTGGCTGGCCACCACCTCCGCCAGCGCCTGGTGGATGGTCTCGGTGGCTGACTTGGTCCCCAGCACCGCCCGCGCCTCCGCCAGCAACTCCTCGTCGAGCCTCAGCGCGGTCTTGTGCATGAAGCAAGTCTACCAGAATGGATGCGATCTGGTAGACATCCTGACCCAGATTGTCTAGCCACGAGCTGAAACCGGACCTGAGCGCCGGCCCGGCAACCCGGCTGCCCTCGTCCGCTTCTCGCCCCAACTCTCTATATCTGGGGGCTTTGGCCGGGTGAGGCGGGCCTCCCCGGGCCCAGGGGTGGTGCCTTCAGACCTGCGACGAGAGCATGGGTCAGTTGCTGGTGCCCGCCCCGGGCGGGGGGCCCAGTCGCCTGGCCGAGACCGTCAGAGGCGACTTGAGCGGCCCGGGACCCCGCGAAAGTGTTGGGTTCAGATTTATTTGGGTCTAACGCGACAAAATAACCACTGGCCCTGCTCGCCCCAGAGCCAAAACTGAGGCTGCCGCAGGCGCGTCGAGGCGGGGTCAGTCCGGGACGACCGGGATCGACAGGACATGTGATACGATGTCTTACGTTATGGGACAGAGCCTCACTTTCAGAACCAGGGCGGAGGTCCTGGATCAGCTCCAGCGCCAAGCCAACCAGGTTCATATGCCCAAGACCGCCCTGGCCGAGCGCTACGTCCAGGAGGGCCTGGAGATGGACCAGTTCCCCGGGATCGTGTTCCGCAGCGGACCCTCCGGGCGTCGCCCCGGCCTGGCCGGAGGTCCGGATGTCTGGGAGGTGGTCGAGGTCCTCAAGGCCGAGTCCAACGACCTCGGCAGAGCCGCCGAGAACCTGGGCCTGCGAGTGGGCCTGGTCGAGTCCGCGGTGCGCTTCTATGCTTCCCATCAGGCCGAGATCGACGCCGCCATGGTGAACAACCGAAAGCTAATGGAGGAAGCCGCGCAGGCCTACCGGCGCGAGCAAGAACTCCTCTTCCGATGAGGCTGCTCCTCGATGAGCAGCTGTCACCGGAGATTGCCAAACAGCTGCAGCGTCGCGGGCATGACGTGCTGTCGGTGGCTGAGGCTGGGCTGCGGGGGCATGATGACGCGGCGGTGCTGGTTTGGGCATCGAGCCAGGAGCGGGCGGTCGTCACCAACAACATCCGAGACTTCCGGCCCCTGCACGCCAACTACCTGTCCGCGGCCATCCCCCACTACGGGATCATCCTGCTGCCGTCCAGCAAGTTCAGCCTGCGACTGGAATCGCTGGGGGACGTAGTAACCGCCCTGGAGAGGCTCCTCTCCCAGCACCCCCAGGCCGAGGCGTTGCTCGGACGCGAGGTCTTTCTCTGACCCTGGGGGGCCGATCGCGGCAGAATCAAAGGGCCGGCACGGGAGGCCTCCACGTCACGTCCGCGCCCGGAAGCAGCCCGCCTCCTAGCCTGACGATTTCATCAAGGAGCTGAGCAACTGGGTGGTCCAGTTGCGGAAATGCCCTCCTGGTAAGGGAAAATGTGGGTGTTCAATTCCACCATTCCCACCTGGGAGGGCATCACCTTGAGGGTGAAGTTTAGCGACCGTCCGCGGCTGCGTGTGGAGGCAGATGGATCAGGGCTGGTGGGCCACGCTGGGAGCCGGCTGCTGGCCGAACTTGCAGAGCGGAGCGGGCTGAGCCAGGGGCTCTCGAAGGCGCTTTGTCCGCTGGTGAAAAGGCGGCGGCGGCACGACCCGGGACGGGTGCTGGTGGACTTGGCGGTGACCCTGGCGGACGGCGGGGAGTGCATCGCGGATTTGGCCACGCTGCGGCAACAGCCGGATCTCTTCGGGCAGGTGGCCTCGACCTCCACCGCCTGGCGGGTGTTGGACTCGATCGGGGAGCCGCTGCTGGAACGGCTGCAGCTGGCCCGGGCTCGAGCGAGAGCCCGAGTGTGGTCCTGGGGCATGGGGCCTAAGCAGGTGACCCTGGACTTCGACGCCACCCTGGTGGAGGTGGAGTCGGAGAACAAGGAGCAGGCGGCTCCCAACTGGAAGCACGGCTTCGGCTTCCACCCGCTGCTGGTCTATCTGGACCAGACCGGGGAGGCTCTGGCGGGCAAATTGCGGCCGGGGAATGCCGGCGCCAACACAGCGAAGGACCATGTGGAGCTGCTGGACGCAGCACTGGCCCAGCTGCCCCTGCCGACCAGGGCCGAAGATCTTGAACATGGCCCCCGGGTGCTGGTGCGCTCTGATTCAGCTGGGGCCAGCCACGACTTCGTGGGGGCGATCGCCGAGCGGGGACTGGAGTTCTCGGTGGGCTTTGATGTGACCGAGCCGGTGCGGGAGGCGATCCTGAAGCTGCCGGAGGGAAGCTGGGAGGTGGCGATCACCAAGGAGATGGAGGAGAGAGAGGGAGCCGAGGTGGCCGAGATCACCTCCTTACTGAATCTCTCGTTGTGGCCCAGTGGCTCCCGGGTCCTGGTGCGCCGGGAGGAGCCTCACCCCGGCGCCAGCTACAACCTCTTCGACCCCCACGGCCTGCGCCACCAGGCTCTGATCACCAACTCCAAGGACTCCGACCTCGCCTACCTGGAGGCCCGCCACCGCCTGCATGCGAGAGTGGAAGACCGGATCAAGGAGGCCAAGGATTGCGGCCTGGGCAACTTCCCCTGCTCCAGCCTCCAGGCCAACCGGGTGTGGCTCCTGCTGGTGCAGATGGCCCAGGACCTACTGGCCTGGGCCCGGCAGGTTTGCCTCCCCGGTGAGTTCCTGGAGGCCGCTCCGAAGCGACTCCGCTATCAGGTGCTGCACGTGGCCGGGCGGCTGGTGCGAAGCGGGCGGCGGACCACTCTCCGCCTCGACGCTCGCTGGCCCTGGGGAGCAGCGCTGGCAGCGGCGTTCACGCGCCTGCGATCCCTACCCCTGACCACCTGACCCTACCCCGGCGAGCGGTCCCGTCTCGATGCCTGGTACCGGCACGCCCCCGGCTACCAGAAACGGTGCCACTGCACTGATTGCGGACCGGTTAGGGACCTGCCCACGGGCTTCCACAGGTGCCTGCCGTCTACGACGCGACTCTCCCACCCCGCCGCGCCGCGTCTGCAGTCCCCTCGCCAGGATTCCCACGCCCTTACTGAAATTTTAAGGCTAG
>DATKSV010000066.1:0-19020 GCA_035531535.1 Candidatus Nanopelagicaceae bacterium
AGTTGACACACCTTGAAGGCTTCCGACCTCCTGCGCCAGGTCAATGATCAGGACGTGGACATCGGGCGTGGCCTTGGAGGGCCAATCGATGGATTCCAGCTTGGTCTCCAGCGTCTGGTCGGCTGCAATTAGGGGAACCGCTGCGGCGGCAACCTCTGCGAGCGTCGCCGAGGGCGCCGCCTTGAACGCGGCCACCGCCCGGTTGTCCGGCTGAACGGCAGCCAGGTAGGCCCGGCCAGCTGCCGCGACGCTGAGCGGACCCGGAGTCGAGCTCGGCGTCCGAGCGGGGTGGGTGGACGCGGGGGCGCCGCAACCAGCCGCCAGGACGCTTCCAATCGCCAGCGCCAGCGACCTTGATCGCACTTGGCTCATCGCTCACTCCTTGGGCGTCCGGATCGCTCGGCGGCGCCCGCCAAACCCCTCCTCGTCGGGGACCCGAGTTTATCCAGCTCACTGCCTGGCTCCGTGCTGAGCATTTACGCAGCGCGTGGCCAAGACTAGTCCCCGAGAATCCCCCGGCCGGGTGACGGACTGAGCGAGAGAGCCTGACGGACTAACTGACGGACTGAGGCTTAGACTGAAGTGGACGGCTGTAGACGGTACTGATCTCAAAAGATGGAGCCGACGGGGAGATTCGAACTCCCGGCCAGCGGTTTACGAAACCGCTGCTCTACCACTGAGCTACGTCGGCGGCGACGGCGAGTTTACCAATGCCCCGAATCGCCACCTCTTGCACTTTCTCTGCGAGGACCTTCACTCGGTGAAGTTAGGAGTGGGGTCGCCCGCGCCCGGTGGAGTGCCAGACGCTGCCGAAACTTCCTGATCGGGTGGCGTCTCCGAACCCGATTCCCGACTGAGGCTGAGCCCTTCTTCTCCTGCGTCAACCACGATCGTGTCGCCCTCGGAGAACTCCCCCCGCAGGACTGCGGTGGCGATCCGGTCACCGAGCTGACGCTGCAAGACCCGGCGCAGCGGACGGGCTCCGTAGACCGGGTCATAGCCCTGGTCGGCCAGCCAGGCTCGCGCTGTCGGCAACACATGAAGTCCGAGCCGGCGGTTCGCCAGGCGCGCTTCCAACTGGCGGAGCTGGAGTTCCACGATTCGCTCAATTTGGGATTGATCCAGGCGATGGAAGAGAATCACGTCGTCGATCCGGTTTAGGAACTCCGGCCGGAAATGCTGGCGGAGTTCGCCCATCACCTCAGACTTGGCGGTTTCCTCTTGCTGCTCACTGGGGTGGTCCGGAAGAGCGGCGATCAAGGGGCTGCCCAGGTTGCTGGTCATGACCACCACGCAGTTACGGAAGTCCACCGTGCGGCCTTTGCCATCGGTCAGACGGCCGTCGTCAAGCAGCTGCAGCAGGATGTTGAAGACGTCGGGGTGGGCCTTCTCGATCTCGTCCAGAAGCAGCACCGCGTAGGGCCGGCGCCGGACCGCCTCCGTGAGCTGGCCACCTTCCTCATACCCGACGTACCCCGTTGGCGCGCATACCAGGCGCGCCACCGCGTGCTTCTCCATGTACTCGCTCATATCGAGCCGAATCAGAGCGTCCTCACTGTCGAACAGGAACTCGGCTAGCGCTCGCGCCACCTCCGTCTTGCCGACCCCGGTCGGCCCCAGGAAGATGAAGGACCCGAGCGGCCGCCGCGGATCGTTGAGCCCCGCCCGGGCCAGCCGCACGGCGCTGGCGACCGCGGCGATCGCTTCATCCTGGCCGACCACCCGCTGGTGGAGCCGGTCCTCCATCTCCAGCAGCTTGTGCATCTCTCCTTCGAGCATCCGCTGGACGGGAATCCCGGTCCAGCGCGCGACCACCTCGGCGATGTCCTCCTCACCTACCTCCTCCTGCAGCAGCGGGGTCCCGCCCTGGTCCTTGGTGAGCTGCACCTGCTCCCGCTCCAGTTGCTGCCGCAACTCGTTCAGCGTGCCGTACCGCAACTCGGCGGCCCTACCAAAATCGGCCATCCGCTCCGCTCGCTCAGCCTCAAATGCCGTCTTCTCGATCTCTTGCTTGGTGGCCCGGATCTCGCCGATCACTCGCTTCTCCTGCTCCCATCGTTGGCGCAACCCGACCGCACCCTCCTGGAGCTCCGCCAGCTCCCGCTCCAGCGACTGGAGTCGGTCGGCCGATGCCCGGTCCGACTCTTTGCGGAGCGCCTCCCGCTCGATCTCCAGCTGGCGCACCTGGCGCTCCACCGCGTCCAGTTCCACCGGCATGGAATCGATCTCCATCCGGAGTCGGGAGGCGGACTCGTCCACCAGGTCGATTGCCTTATCCGGTAGAAAGCGTCCCGAGATGTAGCGGCTGGAGAGCACGGCCGCCGCCACCAGGGCGGAGTCCTTGATCCGCACCCCGTGGTGCACCTCGTACCGCTCCTTGAGCCCACGCAGGATGCTGATGGTGTCCTCCACCGAGGGCTCTCCGACCTGCACCGGCTGGAAGCGGCGCTCCAGGGCCGCGTCCTTCTCGATGTGCTTGCGGTACTCCTCGAAGGTGGTGGCCCCGATGGCCCGCAGCTCGCCTCGGGCCAGCGCCGGCTTGAGCATGTTGCCAGCGTCCATGGCCCCCTCGGCGGCCCCGGCCCCGATCAGGGTGTGGAGCTCGTCGATGAACATGATGATTCGGCCGTCCGAGCCGGTCACCTCCTTGAGCAGGGCCTTGAGGCGGTCCTCGAACTCCCCGCGAAACTTGGTTCCCGCCACCAGCGCGCCCAGGTCGAGGGCCACCACGCGACGATCCTTGAGGGTCTCCGGTACGTCTCCGCTGGCGATTCTTTGGGCCAGCCCCTCGACGATGGCAGTCTTGCCCACCCCCGGCTCCCCGATCAGGACCGGGTTGTTCTTGGTGCGCCGGGAAAGCACCTGCATGGTCCGGCGGATCTCCTCATCCCGGCCAATCACCGGGTCGAGCTTGCCCTCGCGGGCCTGCTGGGTTAGGTCCAGGGTGTACCGCTCCAGCACCTGGAATTTGCTCTCTGGGTTGGGATCGGTGACCCTCTGGCCCTGCCGCAGCGCCTCGAGCGCTGACTCGAGGCGCTGTGGCGTCGCCCCCAGCTGAGCCAGAATCCCCGACGCCGGCCCTCCCTTGTGCGCGGCCAGCGCCAGCAGCAGATGCTCGGTGCTGCAGTACTCGTCCCGCAACTTAGCCATCCGGTCAAAGGCGTCTCGGAGCACAGCATCCAGTTCGGTCGAGATTCTGGGCGTCGCTCCCTGCTGCTTGGGCCGGCTTTCGAGGTCGGCCTTGAGCCGACTGCGCACCTGGTCCGGATCAACCTCGACCTGGCGCAGTAGGGGCGCCACCACACCGTCGCTCTGGTCGACCAAGGCGAGCAGGAGGTGCTCCGGTCCAACGTCGGGGTGTTGCAGCTCCGTCGCCAGCTCCTGGGCCTGCTCCAGCGACTCCCGACTCCGCTGCGTCAGACGCTCAAGCTGCAAGTGTCACCTCCTCGGGCAATGTCTCCACCATTGGCATTTACCCAGTCGACGATTCGCGCAAACCGGCCCGTCTAGCGGCCGGCGATCTTCAGGAAGTCGGTGATCAACTGAGCCGTCAGGCTGGGCTCGACCACCGGCAGCAGGTGCCCGGCACCGGGCACCACCTTCAGCTTCAGCCCTTTGAAAGGCTGAAGTTCCGATGCGGAATCGTGGAGGGGAAGCCTGCGGTCGTGGCCGCCCCACAACACCAGCGTCCTGCCCGACAGCAGGCCCAGGGCAGGTAGGAGCTGGGACTCAGTCCTCAGGCCGGACGGTTTGAAGAGTCGACCGACGATCCCTAGATCGGAGCCGCGGCCAAAGCGCAGGCCGGTCAGCAGTCGATACTTATCCCAGGCCGTCTCGGCGACTCCCTGGACGGCGCTCCGGGGCTGGTTCTGTCGGCGACCAGTGTGTCGGACCAGTTGGGTCCGCTCGTACAGACCGCGCAGGTCCATCACCCCCGGCACCATGGCGAAAGTCCAAAGGAGCGGGACCCGCCGGCTCAGCCCGAGGGGACTGATCAGGACCAGCTGGCGAACGCGGCCCGGGTTGGCGATCGCAAAGCCGCCCGCTGCCAGCCCGCCCAGAGAGTGGCCAACCAGGGTGAAGTCTGTCAGACCCAGCTCGTCTGCAACCGTCTTAACCACCTGATTCCAGGCCCGGCGCGGGTGGCCTTGGAAGCTGACGGGATCGCTCAGACCACTGCCCGGCAGGTCGATAGCCGCCACCCGGTGGTGGCGACCCAGCCGGGTCAGTAACTCCGCGAAATCTCCCGATGAGGCCCCCAGCCCGGGGAGCACCAGCACAGCTCGCTCACCCCGGCCGGCCAGGAGGACGTGCACTCGGCCCACCGGCGTGTGCACGTAGCGGTGGATGGCCTCGAGCCCCGCCTCCCTCAACCAACCTTGCAGAGCCGATTCGAGCTCCGCCGGCGGCGGGTCGGCGACGAGGGTTCGCCGCGCCCTGCCGACCAGCGCCACGTATCCGAGCACACTCAGCCCAAGCCAGGTCGCGAGACCGAGCTTGGACCGACTCAAACTTCCTTGAACTCGGCGTCTACGACATCCCCGTCAGCGCCTGGATGGGCGTCCGGGGAACCCTCGGCGGGAGGGATATCCTCCCCGCCTCCGGACTCGCCGTCAGCGGCTGGCGGTGCTGGGGTCTGGTATACCGCCTGGCCCACCTTCTGCAGGGACTCGGACAGCTCAGCCTGCCGGCTCTCGATGTCCGCCGAATTCTGGGCAGCCACCGCTTCCCTGAGGGCATCGGTCTTCTGGGTGACCTCGTCCCGCAGCTCCTGGGTAACCTTCTCGCCGTGCTCGCGGAGGGTCTTCTCGGCGGAGTAGATCAAAGAGTCCGCCTGGTTGCGCTTGGAGATGTCCTCCGCCCGCTGGCGGTCCTCCTCGGCGTTGGACTCCGCCTCCTTGACCATCTTCTCCACCTCCTCCTTCTTGAGGGTGGTGGAGCCGGTGATGGTCACCTTCTGCTCTCTGCCAGTGCCCAGATCCTTGGCGGTCACGTTGAGGATTCCGTTGGCGTCGATGTCGAAGGTGACCTCCACCTGAGGCACGCCCCTGGGAGCTGGTGGGATCCCGTCCAACATGAACCGGCCCAAAGTCCGGTTGTCTTTGGCCAATGGGCGCTCGCCCTGCAGGACCACGATCTCCACTGAGGACTGGTTGTCGGCGGCGGTCGAGAAGACCTGGGTCTTGCTACTGGGAATGGTGGTGTTGCGCTCGATCAGCCGAGTGTTCACTTCTCCCTCGGTCATGATCCCCAACGAGAGCGGGGTCACGTCCAGGAGCAGCACATCCTTGACCTCGCCCTTGAGGACTCCAGCCTGGATCGCCGCGCCGACCGCCACCACCTCGTCCGGGTTGACCCCGCGATGGGGCTCCTTCCCGCTCATCTTTTGGACCAGCTCTTGGATGACCGGCATCCGGGTGGAGCCGCCCACCAGAATCACCTCGTCCAGTTCGCCGATCTTCATGCTGGCGTCCTTGAGGGCGTTCTCAAACGGCGCCCGGCAGCGATCGGTCAGGTCGGCGGTCAACTGCTCGAACTTAGCTCTCGAGAGGCGGGTGTCCAGATGCTTTGGTCCATTCTGGTCGGCGGTGATGAAAGGCAGGTTGATCTGGGTCTCCTGCAGTTGGGACAGCTCGATCTTGGCCTTCTCAGCGGCTTCGGTAAGGCGCTGCAGGGCCTGGCGGTCCGACTTGAGGTCGATGCCCTGCTCTTTTTTGAACTCCTCCGCCATCCAGTCGACGACTCGGCGGTCGTAGTCGTCACCGCCTAAGTGGGTGTCCCCGTTGGTCGATTTTACTTCGAAGACGCCCTCACCGACCTCCAGAATGGAGACGTCGAAGGTGCCTCCACCTAGGTCGAAGACGAGTATCTTCTCGGACTCCTTACGATCCAGCCCATAAGCCAGAGATGCGGCGGTCGGCTCATTGATGATCCGCAGCACATTGAGCCCGGCGATCTGGCCCGCGTTCTTGGTGGCCTGACGCTGGGCATCGTTGAAGTAAGCGGGCACCGTGATCACCGCGTCGGTGACCTTCTCGCCCAGGTAGGACTCGGCGTCCACCTTGAGCTTCTGCAGGGTCATCGCCGAGATCTGTTCCGGGGTGTACTTGGTGCCAGCGACATCTACTTCGGCGCGCCCGTCCTTGCCGGCCACAACCTGGTAGGGGACGATCTTGCGCTCCCCTTCCACCTCGTTGAAGAGTCGGCCCATGAAGCGCTTGATGGAGTAGACGGTGTTCTCAGGGTTGACCGCCGCCTGACGCCGGGCCAACTGTCCCACCAGCCGCTCCCCATTCTTGGTGAAGGCCACCACTGACGGGGTCGTGCGACCGCCCTCAGCGTTGGGGATGACAACAGGCTCACCCCCCTCCATGACGGCAACCACCGAGTTGGTCGTTCCCAGGTCGATTCCAACGGTCTTGGCCATTAAGTCTGCGAACCTCCGTAGCACTGAAGCCGGACGCCGCCCTCGCGGCCCGCTAGCCCTACCGTACCGCAGCCGGGCGACCCCCAAACGCTAGGTCTTCTCGAAAACCATCTGACCCCTCCCCAAGTCCGATGATTCACCCGTGCCCGGGAAGAGCCCCAGTCAAGGCGGAACCGCTCGCCGGCGGTGGCGACCCCTGGCCCTGGGCCTGGTTCTGGTTCTGCTCGGTGGCGTCACCCTGGTCGCGATGCAGGTGACTCCCATCCCGAACGGGATAGGGGTCCTGCCCGGTCAGGAGACCATCCTGAATCAGAGTGGGCTAACCCTCCAGACGCCGGTCGGTAAACCCGGCACCGATACCGAAACTGCGGTTAGAGCGGCGACCAAGGCGCAACCGCAGTCTTCAGTGAAGGAGGTGGTCCTGGCCACCGTCGTGGGCGGGGACGGGACTGCGATCGGCCCGCCCGGGCGGCTCTGCTGGATCGTGTTCTTGAATCCCAGCTCCGATTCAGTCGGCGACGCACCGGTGCCCGGACAGATTGATTTGGACGCTGTTCTGGTCGATGCCCACAGTGGCGCTGTGATCGAAGGCTTCATCTCATTCCGAGGCACCACCCCCCACTCTGAAGTCGGCGCCGAATGAGCCCCACCCACTCCTCCCACTGAAACCCCTCGGGCCCCCCGCGCCAGTGCGACACAATCGCTGGGTGCCCTACCGACTGTTGAGTTCGCCCCGCCGCCAGCGCGCCGGTGGGGTGTCTCCCCTTAGCAGCCTGCTCGGTTTGGTGCTGGCGGTGGCCGCGGTGGTGTACCTGCCGTTGCCCGCGCTGACGGTCAGAGTGGACCCGCAACGTCCGGGGGCCGGCACCCTGCCTTGGCTCTCAGCTCGGGACGGCCAGATCGTAGACAGCTCCGGGAGATCGGTGCTGCTTCGGGGGTTCAACGACGACGCACTACTCCAGGTGGGCGGTTCAGCTACCCGTTCTCCTATGACCGGGCGTGACGCCGCCCTGATGCAGGAAGAGGGCTTCGACGTCGTAAGACTTCCGATTTCCTGGTCGCTCCTGGAGCCCGGCCCGGGCCAGTTCAGCCAGAGCTACCTGAAGCGGATCGCCGATCTGGTCTCGCTCTGCGCCAGCTACCACCTCTACGTGGTGCTGGACATGCACACCGAGGACTTCGGCGTGGGATTCGGGGGGAGCGGCGCCCCCGCCTGGCTGTCGGTGGCGGGGGTGCCCGACCTGAAGCTCCCCTTTCTGAGCCCAGCCTGGCAGCGTCACGTCTCCCCGGCGGTCAACGCTGCCCTGGCCTACTTCTGGCTCTACCCGAACTGGCAGAGGCTCTACTGGCAGGCATGGGCCAGAGTCGCGGCCGAGTTCGAGGGCAACTCCGCCGTCGCCGGCTATGACCTCTACAACGAGCCGCATCCCTTCCCGGTGCCACCTGCCATCTTCGAGACCCACATCCTCTGGCCCTTCTACGCCACCGGAATCGAGGACCTGGCTCGAGTTGATCCCAATCACCTCTTCATCGTCGAGGGCGACCTCTTCGGCGACCTTCCCTCGGCGATCCGTCCGCTGGCGACCCGAGACCTCGTCTATTCCACCCACCTCTACTCAGGGAGCATCCTGCCCCCCACCTTCGATGGAGACTCCGCCCCGCTGCGAGCGGAGCTGCAGCAGGGGATCAAAGAGGCAGATCAGCTCCCCGCAGCCTACTGGGCGGGCGAGCTCGGGATCGACCACCATCGGCCGATCGCGGCCGCCTGGGCCAGGGCAGAGATCGCCCTCTCCAACGAATACCTCACGGGGTGGGCCTGGTGGCAGTGGAACGACCTGGCCGGCTGGGGGGTGAGGAAGGGCGCCGGCCCGCCCGACCGAGCCTGGCTTGACGTACTCGCCCAGCCCTTCATCAGGGCGGCGCCGGGCAGTCTGGCCCGCCTCCGCTATGACCCCACGACCAAGACCCTGACCGCGACTCTGAGCGCCCTGGGGCGGGACCGCAGCGTCGAGGTCTCGTGGCCCGCTTCGGCGGGAACGCCCCGGTCGCTCACCTCGTGCGCCAAGATCGCCTCGCCGTACACCCCCGCCAGCGGCGATTTGGAGCTCAAGATCTCGGCCGCCAGCTGCCAGCTCGAGCTGCAAGGATAGGTGGTATCACGGCATCTCCCAAGTTGCGCTGCCCAGGCTGCGGCGGGCTGCGTCGAGGACCCTCAGGCTCATCTCGGCGTCCTCGGGCCCGGTGGGCAGAGCCGGCCCGCCCCGGATCCTGGCCGTGAACGTCTCGACCATTTCCTGGTAGGGGTCGGCTGCCGGAGTGGCGACCATTTCGGTATCCCCGTCGGCCTCTCGCCGGAGGAAGAGGGGGATCGACTCCCCGCGCCAGGCAGTGAACGGCTTGCGGATCTGCAGCGAGCCCTTGGTGCCGATCAACTGCAGGTTCTGGTGCTCTGCTGACTCGAAGCTGTACGCCAACTCCGCCGAGACGGGGCCCCCCGAGCTCTGGAACTCCAGCAGCAGGGAACCATCGCTGTCGACGCCGTGGCGCAGCTGGGCTCGGGCCAGAACTCGGGTTGGCTCCCCGGCCAGCCACCGGCCGGCATTGACCAGATAGGAACCGACGTCGTATAGAGCCCCACCCCCCAAATCCTTCTCCCAGCGGATGTCGGGGGGAGGACCGAGCGAGAAGGTGAAGCTTCCCTGCAGGTGGCGCAGGTGGCCAATCTCTCCCTCTCGGATCAACCGGTGCACGGTCTGCCACCGCGGGTGGTACCGGTACATCACCGCCTCGGCCAGCACCACCTGGTGGACCTGCGCAGCGTCGGTCATCTGCCTGGCCTCCTCTGCCGTCAGCGCCAGCGGCTTCTCGCAGAGGACATGTTTCCCGGCGGCAGCCGCCCGCAGGGCCCAGGGCAGGTGGAGCGAGTTGGGCAAGGGAATGTAGACCGCGTCCAGATCTCCCTCGACCAGCTCCTGGTAGCTCAGGCAGAGTCGCGGGATCTGAAATCGCGAGGCTAGCGCCCGACCCCGTTCGGGATTCCGGCTGGCGAGTGCCGCCAACTCGCCACCGGCCCCCTGGATAGCGGGCATGACGGCCTTCTCGGCGATGTCCGCCGCCCCCAGGATCCCCCACCGGAGTGGTGGTTCCGTCACACCCGAAGATCGAGCGTCTGCCCCAGCTCGGCCGACCGTGTGGCCGCCTCCATGACTGCGATGTTGCGCCGCGCCGACGCCGGGGTCACGGCCAGCGGCTCCTGGGCCAGGAGATGTCCCGCCAGGTTGCGGTAGAAGGGCTGGGGCGGAGCGCTCGGTAGCGACAGCAGCTCGTCGTGACTCTCGCCGGCCCCGTCCGGGCGCAGGATGTGCAACTCACAGGGCAGATCGGTAACGGGCAGCCGTTCCTCCACCACCAGGCCCGTTGCCCCGCGGCTCGTGATCCGCCCCTCTCGCCAGTGGCCCACCGCCGCCCCACTGGTCCCGAGGACATACCACTTCGGCTTGCGGGCAGCCGCAATGTCAGAGTGAATGAACACCGCCTCCGCGCCGCTGGCAAAGGTCATCCGGAGTTCGAAATGGTCGTCGTTGGTCACATCCTGCCAGACCAACTTCTGTCGGGTGGCCGCCACCCGCACCACCTCGCCAGGGATGAGCTGAAGGATCCAGTCCAGATAGTGCGAGCCCCAGTCGAAGATCACGCCCCCGCTGACTGGCGCGTGGGAGTGCCAGAAATGGCAGGGGTGGCCGTAGCCGCCCACGAAGGCCTCAAGGTGGAAGACCGAACCAAGATCGCCCCGCTTAACGACCGCCTGCAAGGCCAGGAAGTCCGGATCCCAGCGCCTGTTCTGATAAACGGTCAGGGTGCGATCCGACGTCTGGGCCAGCTCGACCAGTCGATCTGCCTCCCGGAGGGTGAGGCACATGGGCTTCTCCAAAACCACGTGCTTCCCGGCGCGCAGGGCCTGCTCGGCCAGGGCCGCGTGGGTGTTCGGTGGAGTGGAGACGATCACCAGTTCCACCCCCGAGGACTCCACGAGTCCCGCGAGGTCGGCTGCCACCTGGATCTCAGGCGAGAGCTGCCGAGCGGCAAGAACCCGCTCCGGGCTCTGGTCAGCGATGGCCAACAACTTGAGGCCCGCGACCGCGCCAATGGCAGTCGCGTGGTCCGCTCCGATAGCGCCGAAGCCCAGCATCCCGATGCCGACAAAGGGACGCTCGACCTGACCCGCCACGTAGCGAACGCCTCGGTACAGCATCTCCTGCACATCGGGATCCCTAAAGGTGGCGGCCGCCTCCCCCAAGCCCCAGTAGAAAACCCGGCCCGCTCCCGGCTCCCGCACGTAGGCGACCGACAGCCGTCTGGCCTGCCAGGTGGTATCGAGCAACACCTGCGAATCTGGTGGGGGCTCCGGCTGCGTATAGCAAGAGTCGTGCAGGGTCAGAGAGCCGACCAGCCGCCTGGTGATGTCATGGCCGCCGTCGTGAACCTGGCTGACGATTTCGCTCTTGGGCAGGCGGCCATCCGGGCTGCCACCGACCAGATCCAGGTAATCGTGGGCTGACGCCCAGGTGGCGTTGGTGCAGTGCAGCCCCAGGAATCCACCACCTTGGCGTACGAATTCGCACAGCCCGGCCTCGGCGGCGGGCACCAGCGTTCCTTCGGAAGGATGGGCCACGATCACGTCGTAACCCTCCAGCCTGGTCAGGGCGTTGACGTCATCGGTGACCTCAGCCTCGATGCTGCCGGTGCGCCCCATGTAGTCGAGCCAGGGAGTCAGATGCTCGGCCTGCCGACGCCCCGCCACCACCAGTGCTCGAATCACCTGGTTCTCACTGCTCCCGGACTCAATCGCACCGGCGTCATGTCGCCCTCAGCCGGCCTCACTGTAACCTACGGGTTCACAGATGGCGGTACTGCCCGCGACCATTGACGATCTCCGGCGCGCAATCGGCACGACGCTTGGCCCCAGTGTTTGGGTGACCATCGACCAAGCGCGGATCGATTCCTTCGCCGAGGTCACTGGCGACCATCAGTGGATCCACGTCGACCCAGCGCGAGCGGCGGCCAGTGCCTTCCGCTCGACCATCGCCCATGGTTACCTGACGCTCTCTTTGACCCCCATGCTGATGGACCAGCTGACCCGACTTCGCCAGGGGGCCACCAGCATCAACTACGGGCTCAATCGGCTCCGGTTTCTCACGCCGGTTCCGGCTGGTGGTCGGGTACGGCTGCGGGCCAAAGTGCTGGAAGTGACGGATCGCCCGCCGGAGGGGGTCCTGGCCACCTACGAGCTCGACTACGAGCTGGAGGGCGCCGACCGGCCGGCCTTGGTCGCCGAGGCGATCAGCCTGCTGATCCCCCGACCGCAGCTACTTCCCGAGGAGAGCTAAGCCGAGCCCTGACCGGGGAGCCGTCCCACGTGAATGGCGACAACCCCGGCCGACATCCGGTGCAGCCGCACCGACCGGAAGCCTGCCTCGCGCAGCCACTCCGAGACCACCTCGGGGGCAGCGAAGGCGGCGATGGATTCGGTGAGGTAGCGGTAGGCGGTGTCTCGCCCCAGAATGCGGCGGGCGATGGGCGGGATCAGATGCCGGCTGTACCACGCGTAGCCGGGGCGCAGCACGCGATGAACCTGACTGAACTCCAGGACCACCGCGCGACCGCCCGGACGCAGAACCCGCGCCAGCTCGCTGAGCGCCAGCTGTCGCTGATGGATGTTGCGGAGCCCAAAAGCCATGGTGGCGGCCTGGAAGGAACCGTCCGGGAAGGGCAGTTGGCAGGCGTCCCCGACCACAAAGCTGACCCCGGGGACCCTCGCCCGCGCTACCTGCAGCATGGCCTCGGTGAGGTCGACCCCGATCACTTCCCCCCCAGGCGCGACCCGACTCCGAAGGATGGCGGCCAGCGCTCCCGTGCCGGCGCACACGTCGAGGACTCGATCTCCCGGCTGAGCCCGAGTCAGCTGGGCGGCGCGCCGCCGCCAGCGCCGGTCCTGCCCCTGGCTGAGGACTGAGTTGAGCAGGTCGTAGCGGCCGGCCAGGCTGGTGAACATCCCCTTGACCGCCTCCGGCTCGGGACTCCCGACAGTCGGAAGGCCGCGCGCAGCGCTCACGCCGGGTCGGCGACCACTTCCGGGACGGCGGGAACCAGCTGCCGGTGACTCGAACAGCTGCACTCGGGCTTATCGGGGAGGGCCAGCAGGGCATCGAGGGCGACCCTGCCCAGCTCCTCGGCTCCCTCTCTCACGATCGCCCGTAGCAGCTCAAAGTCCCACTCCGGACGAACCCCTTCCGCGTAGTTCAGAACCATCTCCACAGAACCGAAGCAGGCGCCGATCTCGCGCGCCAAATAGACCTCGGGAGTCAGGCTCTGGCTGATGATGTCGCCGCCCATCCGGGCTAGGGCCGCGACCTCGGCAGCCGTCTCCAGCCGGGGACCCTCCACCGTGACGTGAACCGCTCGGTTGAAGGCGCGGGTCGCCTTGTCCGCGGCGAACTGGCGGGCCCGGTGCCAGAGCGCCTCGCGAATTTCTGGACAGAAGGGTTCGCGCATGACCAGGATTACCCCCGTCTCCAGCTGCCCGCCGTGCTGGTGAGTGAAGTCGATGAAGTCGTGCGGCACCACCAGGTCCCGGGGGTGAAAGTGCTGGGTGATGCTGGCGGCGCCCGACTCGGCGACCACCCTGGTCACCCCCGCCCGCTGCAGTACCCAGAACAGCGCCAGTACCTGCTGCGCTCGCTGATGACTGGGCAGGGCCGCCGTGGCCCCGGCCAACCCGGCATAGGGCCTGGAGAAGAGCACCGGCCGCACGGCTCCCGAATCCAGCGGTAGTTCGAATCGGGATATCGGCGGGGTGTCGCCAAAAGGGGTCGCGAAGACCACCTCGCTCTCCAGCATTCGCACCTCGCGCTCCAGCTCGGGAGAGCCCTGGGTAC
This sequence comes from Candidatus Nanopelagicaceae bacterium, assembly GCA_035531535.1. Lineage (GTDB taxonomy): Bacteria > Chloroflexota > Dormibacteria > Aeolococcales > Bog-877 > AG-12. Next base: position 13,363 of record DATKSV010000066.1, read on the forward strand.
CGGTGCCCGACCCGCCCAACAGCGCAAAGGCGACCCGGGGGATCGACGGCTGCCGGCCGGCCCTGACCATCGGCCGAGTATATGGGCGCCCGGGAACTGCCCCTGAGCGCCTCACCTGTTCTGCGCCCGCTGCTTGGTCCAGGCAATTTCGTGGCCCACGATCGCTCCCATCAGGACCAGAGCGCCCAACAGCTGGACCAGGTCCAAGCGCTCCCCGGTCAGCACCACAGCGAAGACCAGCGCCAGGGCGGGCTCGGCGGCAAGCACCAGTCCGGCCCGACTGGCAGTCATCTTCTGCTGGGCCCAGGTCTGGGCCAGCACCGCCAGGGCGCTGGCGACCACTCCGGTGACCAAGAGGGCGAAGGCGACCAGTCCGGACACCGCTGGATACGGCACGCCGCTGGTGGTCCCGAGGGCGAGAAAGACGGCAGCACACACCAGCATCTGCACCATGCCCAACTGGCCGGCCGATCCGCGGGTGTGGCTCAACAGCACGATCTGGCCGGCAAAGGCCAGCGCCGAGAGCACCACCAGCAGGTCACCCAGCGAAAAGTCACTGCCGGTGCCGGTGAGCAAGATGGTGCCCAGCAGAGCCACCCCGATGCTGATACCGGTCTTGAACCGTAGCGAGGTCCGGAAGAATATCCGGTCCAGGACCGGGGTGAATACCACGAAGAGGCCGGTGAGCAGGCCGGCGATCCCCGGCTTGATCGAGACCATCCCCTCGGTCTGAAACAGGTAGCCGAGCGCCAACAGGACGCCCACCGGAAGTCCGACCCGCCAGTCCGCAAGCCGGGGCATTCGACGCAGCACCAGCAAGAGGGTTACCACGGCGATGCCGAAGCGCAGACCCAGATAGGGCAACACCGGGTACTCCGCGATCACGTCCTTGACCACAACAAAGGTCCAGCCGAAGACGGCCGTCACCAGCAGCAGGGTCAACGGCGGCAGCCAACCCCGACCGGACGAGACCGGATCCTGGAGCGGGCGCTCAGCCGAGGTCAACTGTCGCCCCGACTCGCGACGGGTTCAGGATCCGGAGTGACCCAGACGGAACTCGGCCATGAGGGGAAAATGATCGCTGGCGTGGCGGGCGATCTCTGCAAGCTCCCCCGAACGGCCCACCACCTCGCAGCGGGTGAGCCGTTCAGTCAGTCCCTTGGTGGCAAATATGTAGTCGATCCTCACCGCCGGCTGGTAAGAGGGACAGGTGAAGGCCGCGGCGCGAGAATGGAGCGACCGCAGACAGTCGGTGTATCCCGCCCGGAGCATGCTACGGATAGCGGTGCGGGGCAGAAGCGCGCCCAGCAGGGCATCGGTCGCGTCGCCTCGTGGAAGCACCTCCAGTAGCGGATGAACCAGCCAGGGCAGGCGCGGAAGTCCGCTGCGCACCGCCTCCGGCAGCTCCTCCACGGCCGCGTCCCGGGCCTCCGCGTCCTGCCACCAGCGCAGATGGGCCAGCCCAGGAGGGATCGGCCCGAGAGCACCCGCCTCCTCCAGAACACCGCTGCGACGCCATTGATTGATCTGGGCAAAGAAATCGGTAGCCCGGATGCGATCTCCGGGGGCCACCGCGTTGAAATCGCCAAGGATGAGATGCTCCGCCTCGGGATGTGCGGCGGCGTGACCCCTCACCGCTGCCAGTTCGCGCACCCGTTCCGGCTCCGCCCGGCCGCGACGGTGAAAGGCGGCGGTCAAATGAACGGTATGCAGACAGACCTGGCTGAGCCGGCTGCCGGCGGGCGAGCGCACCCATATCTCCAGCGAGTTCCTGAGGAAGATCTGGGAATCTCGGTGATTGGTCCAGCAGTCCACCGGGAGGCGGGACAAGACCGCCTGATGGCGGGGATTGGGGGCGGTCCCGAAGATCGCCTGATAACCGAGCTGCTCGGCGACGCGCTCCACGGCGCCGCGGTCGTCTGCCTCCTGGAGCGCGACTACATCGGCGTCGATGGCCCGCAGCAGCTGAGCGATCTCAGCCCAGCGGCCGCCGCCCCCCAGCAGGATGTTGTAGGTGGCGACTCGGAGCGTCGGCGACGTGGTCGGCTCTGGCGAACGGCGTCGGCCGACAGCCGTCGAACCCATCTACTTGATTCTAGGCCGCAGCTGAGAACAGCCAACCGTCCAGAATCAGAAACCTCATGCCCGCCTACATCTGCCAGACGTGCGGCGTACAGCAAGCGTCGAGCGCTCAACCGCCCGACCACTGCTCGATCTGTGCTGATGAGCGCCAATACGTGGGCCGGGCCGGTCAGCGCTGGACCACGCTGGAGGAGATGCGCGGAAGCTACCGAACGGAGCTGACCGAACTAGAGCCTGACCTCTACCAGCTCAGCACCCAGCCCGCGGTCGGCATCGGTCAGCGCGCTCTTTTGGTGCGCACCGGTGCTGGGAACCTCCTCTGGGATTGCCTCAGCTTCCTCGACCCGACCACCAAGGGTGACGTGACCGAGATCGGAGGACTCTCGGGGATCGCCATCAGCCACCCTCACTTCTATGGAAGCTGTGTGGAGTGGAGCGAGGCGTTCGGGGGAGTCCCCATCTACCTGAGCCGACTCGACCGCTCATTCTTGGTTCGCTCGAGCCCCGCCGTTGTCCATTTCGACGGTGACGAGGTGGCGCCCTGGCCGGGTTTGCGGGTCGTGCGCCTGGGTGGACACTTCGCCGGCTCGACAGTGCTCCTCTGGCCGGCCGGGGCAAGTGGACGGGGCGCCCTGCTGACGGGCGACACCATCGCGGTTGCCGCCGATCGCCGCTGGGTGTCCTTTCAGTACAGCTATCCGAATCGGATCCCCCTCCCGCCGGCCGACGTGCAGTTCATCGCCAACCGGATTGCCACGCTCCAGTTCGACCGCATCTACGGGGCCTGGCCCGATGACGTGATCGCGACGGAGGCGCGCGGGGCAGTCCTGCGGTCGACCCAGCGCTACTTGGGGATGCTCGATGGCAGTTGGCCCCGTGGCTAACGACCCAACTCGGCTCGGGCCAGCTCTGGATCGCCTGACCGAGTGGGCTCGCCACCGTCGGGGCCAACTTGTGACACTGGTTCAGCGGCATCCTCTGACCAGCGGGGTGGCGACCGCCAGTCTGGTGCTAGGCCTTGCCGTGGCCGCCGTCTCGTTCGTGCTTCAGACTCACTTCAGCACTGTCTATCAGGATGGTCATCGGCTCAGTGGCTGGCAGAACTATCTGAGGCTGGGAGCTCCCTGGCAAGCGCTGGTTCCGGTGATTCTGGCCGGTCTGCTGGCCGGCTGGGGATCGATCAGACTGCGCTCCGCCCAGCCCGAGCCGCCGGTGAGCCTGGGCGCCCCAGAAGCTGCCACCGCCGGACAGTTGCGCCACGCCCTCAGGGCCGAGAGGCGCACGGTGCGGGTCTCCTTCGTGGTGATGACCGGACTGGTCGGAGTGGTGGCGGCTCGGTTTCTCGTCTATGCGGGGCTGGCCCTCGGAGGTACTCGTTTGGCCCAAGCGACGCTACTCGGGGTCACGGTCGAGCTGGCGTTCTGGCTGGCCGCCTGGGCGGCCTTCTGGAACTGGAATCGGTGTCACCGGAACCGCATGGAAAGGTGGGGTGTAATTGAAGGCTGAGCGGCTCGAACTGATCACCCGCCGCAACTGCCCACTCTGCGATCTAGCCAGTGCCGCACTGGCGGAGGTCGCGGCCGCTCAGGGCCTTGGCATCTCGGCATTCGATGTGGACGACGACCCCCAGCTGGCGCGCGAGTTCACCGACCGGGTTCCGGTGGTCCGCTATCGGGGCCGAGTTCTCGCCGAGGGCCGCACCGACGCCGCTCATCTGGTGGCGGCGCTAGCCGCGCTGGAGCGAACCGCCTGAGATGCGCCTGACGATCCTGTAACGGCCGCCGAAATGGAGCTCGATCGGGGCTAGACTTCGGCCAATGTCCCAGCTCCTCACCATGGCCGGGGCGGCGCCACCCGAGCTCTCCGTAGTGCTGCCGACGCGCAACGAGGCCGACAACATCGAGGCTTTATTGACGCGGCTTCGCGGTGCCCTCCAGGGGGTCGAATTCGAGTTGGTCTTCATTGACGACAGTGACGACCAGACCGCGGCTCGGCTGGCCCGCGAGGCGCGCCTCGACCCCCATGTGCGGGTCACGCATCGAGAACCCGAGCTCCGAGAAGGTGGACTGAGCACGGCGGTGGTGCTCGGACTTCACGAGGCTCGCGGTCGCGTGGTCTGTGTCATGGACGCTGACCTCCAGCACCCCCCCGAGACCATCCCCACCATGCTCGAGGCGGAGAGGCGCGGCGCGGACCTGGTCGTGGCCAGCCGCTACCTCCCCGGCGGCAGCCGGGCGGGGCTGGCTACCGGACTGCGGCAGCTCGTCTCGTGGGCGGCCAGCATTTTGGTGCGTACGGTGTTCGTCGAGGCTCGGGCCAGCACCGATCCTCTGGCCGGATTCTTCCTATGTCGTGCCTCCCTGCTGCGGGGGGTCGAGTTCCGCCCGGTGGGCTTCAAGATCCTGCTCGAGCTGCTCGTCTGCTCACCGCATCCTCGAGTGGTGGACGTTCCGCTGCGATTCCAGGCCCGCACCGCCGGCGAGAGCAAGGCTAGCTTTGCCCAGGGACTGCTCTTCCTCCGCCACATTTGGTCTTTGGTCCGCGACGTTCCGGGCAGCGCGAGGGTCTGGAAGTTCGCCGCCGCCGGGATCAGTGGCCTGCTCGTATTCCTCCTGGTCCTAGAGCTCGGTGGGAACGTTCTGGGGTGGCCGGCTCTGGCCGCCTGGTCCGTGGCGTTCGTCCTCTCGGTAGCGTGGAACTTCAGCTGGAACCTGCGCCTCACTTTTGCCGACCTCCGGCGCGAGCGCTATCCCCTGATGCGGCGCTACATCTCTTCCACCCTCACCTCCGGTGGCGCCCAGCTGGCGGTGTTCTTGGGGTTGGTCGGTACCTCGCTCCCTCTGGTGTTGGACGGTCTGGCAGCCGCGATCGTCGGGATGTTGGTGAACGCAACCCTCAATTCGCAGCTGGCCCGCCGCCATCGGCGCCCCACAAATGGGCCGATCGGCGTCGACCTCTTTCTCGCCCATCTGGGCAGGGTCGGCAAGGCGCAGCACACGGCGCTGCTGGATCAGCACGGCCGCCAGGCCGCCGCCTGGGGCCGGCAGGCAGCCGGGGGGACTGAACTGCTCAATTCGTTGGCCGAGCGCGCCCGCCAGGGTGGCGTGCCGGTGCTCTGGACCGAGCCCCTCTCCAACCGGCCCCAGGCCCGGACCAACGTCGAGCTGGCCTCGATCATCGTGCTCCCACTGGAGTTGCCTGGATCGGAAGGTTTCACGGTGGCGCTCAACCGGCGCACCCGGTCAGCCTTCAGCTCCGCTGATCTGGAGGCCGCCATGCGGCAGCTGGAGCGGCTGCTCCCCCGCCTGGTGATGGCGGTGCCTGGGGGTGCTCTGGATCCTCCCCAAGGTAGCGAAATTGCGTCGCGGAACTCGGCCGAGCTCAGTGGTAATCGTGGGAGGACGGGGCCGGGAACAGCGACTCGATCGAGCTAGCCTCCGCCTCGGGCCGGGCGGCCCGGGGCAGCCGCACCAGCCGCTCGACCAACAGGCTCCGGGCCCCGTCCGCCACCTGCAACACTCCCTCGGCGCCGATCACCGGCTCATGGTTGGCCCAGGTCCGGTGCGCCCGGTACAC
>DATKSV010000067.1:0-25697 GCA_035531535.1 Candidatus Nanopelagicaceae bacterium
CCGAGCAAACGCCGCCCGGACCAGTACTCCGACTTCGGGAGGTCCGTTGCCCAGCCTCCTGAATCCACGTGGACAGCACCAGCAACAACCCCTCGATGTCCACACCTCTGACCTGCCCCACCCACCGGGACGCCATCCGTCCGGTGCATGAGCCTTGGGCCGAAGGAGAGCGGGACGACGCTGGGTTCGGGGGCTAGATGAGAAGGTCATCGGCGAGCGAGGTGTCTGTCAGGGGTGGAGAGGCAGACGGGCACCTGGGAGCGGAGCACTGCGCTGGGTCGCGCTGCTGCCCAGCCGCCGACCCAACTGGCCCGGCTGGACCCAATGTCAAACCTTCGCTGCAAACAAGATGACGCTGCTGCACCGGCCCGGGACACTACGCACTCACCACCAGGCAAGAGGCTGCGGATACCGGTGACCTCGAATCCTATCGTCTTTGGTGATCGATCGGCAGCCGGAGTCGATGGCCGTCGCATAGATCAGCCGATCGGCCGGATCGCTCGGGAAAGATGGTGGAAGGGCTGCCGCGGCAATGACCGGGGTGCCCCCGATCGTCCCAACCTGCCGGGCGAGATCTTCCCGCCAAGTCCGGATCGGAACAGTCACCAAGATCCGATCGCGCTGGGCCAGCCGGGCCAACTCAAACCAGGCAATAGCACTCACCGCAAGCTCATCCGCTTCCAGCGCCGCCTGGTTCGCGGCCGCGCTCATCCGCTCCGGCTCGGCCGACCACCACTGAACAAGGTGGGTGGCGGGCAGGACCGCGGTCACGGCAGGTTCCACCTGACGCCGGTGCTGGACAGCTCATCGTCATCGTCCGCCGTCACGGCGACTCCCGCGAAACTGCCCATGCAGGAGTGCCGGCCCCTGGCAGGCCGGGACCGGTCCATGCTTGCGGTCGTTGACGATGCCGAAGGCGGCTGCGCACGGTGATTCGGCACGCTACCGCTGGCTCCCCTCAGCTGCCCAGAACCGGACTCGGTTCGCAACCCGATCCCCGTACACGAGTAGCGAGAGCGCGCCGGCGGGCACCCGGGAGCGAGGCCAGCAAGTGACGCCGCCGGGCTACCCGGCCATGGTCAACCGGGCTGGGGCGAGGGATGGCTCACGACCCGGCAAGACCGGTCGATGGGCCACCGAGACCGGTCCCCGAGGATGCCGAGGGTGCGTTCCTGAAGTTCTAGGGTCGAGGCCGGCCGTACGTTGCCATTGTCAAACCGGATGCGGCTCCGCCAGAGCGCCGACTCGGCGCGTTGGCGGGGGACCGTCTGATTGGCTGCGGTAGGCCGAGCAGGAGTCGGGCCATGCTGCTGGACGGGGCCGCGACCCACCAGCAGAGGGGCCCACTTCCCTCAGGGCCTTCCACTATCTCCTCAGGCCGACGGAAGTGGCAGGCGATGAGGGTGCCGCAGCGCTTACCACCGTGGCCCGGCGTTCCCCGAGCCTAACCTGAGGGGCACCATCCGGGCCAGCCCTTATGTGCCCGATGGCCCAGAGCAGCGGCGAGGCGCAGGCCAGCACCAGCAGGACCCAGCCCCACCAGGGCAGCGCCGCCCGCAGGTCCAGCAGCACCGGTTGGCCGGCGTGCGCCACCTTGACCACGAAGGCGTGGGCGTGGCCCGCCGCTAGGTCCCCCAGGTAGTGGCCCCGAACAACTACCGACGCCGGCAGGATCCCGGTGGAGACGACATAAAGTCGCACCAGCCCTCTGGTTGCGACCGAGGCCACCACCTCCCCGTTGATCAGGAAGCCCCAGAGCAGAACCGGTATGGTCAAACCGAGTCCGATCGCAAGGCCGCCAAACCGCTTGCCCCACTCCGGACTGACCGCCCGGCTCAGGCCCCACGCCAAAGCCGCCAGTAGGACCCAGACCGGCAGGGATAGCAGGGCCCACCCGGCATCTGGCAGCCAAGCCACGGCCACCGCCTGAATGTTGACCCTGGTGATGGTCCAGGGGTCCTCAGTCCCGTTCAGGTAACCCTTGGTGTGGAACCCGCTGACCGGGTTGCCGCCGACGACTTCGTGAATGAACGTGAGGGTTTGCCCGGGGGGAGTGAAGGCGTAGATGTGGCCCACCTCGGGCTCACCCGTGAGCGGCCGAGTCAAGACCAGCGTCCCCACCGGCAGGCGGGGACTCATGGACGGCGTCGACATCACATACCAGCGGCCCCCGGTGAGCCACCAGCCGCCGAAGCCGACCAGGGTCAACCCCAACAGGATGGCTGCGGCCAGCGCCCACCACCGACCCGCCCAGCTCAAAGGATCAGGCTCTCCGCAGCGTAGGTCACCGTCCCAGTCCAGCCGGGGAGGTAGAGGTAAACCTGCAGCCCCAGGGTTGGATGTAAACCGGCGCAGCCGGTGGGAATGGGACCTTCCTGAGTCAGATGAAAGGTCAGCTGCAGACTTGAACCACCACCGAGCGGACCCAGGCTCAGGCCATTTCCAGCCAGCAGGCCCAGGCTCGGGTCGCCGGTTCCCGAGAGGGCAGGGCAGGCCCCTGTCTGCGTCGGCAGGAGACAGTTAGTGGTAGAGCCAGAGGTCTCCTGAATGGTGAGAGCCGTGGAGCCGCAGACTCCAGTCCCGCTTTGACCAAGCGTCCAGAAGGAAGTTGGCCCGAGGCTGAGCACCGCTGCCGTCTCCGCACTTTGATTGGCAGCAGCGTAGAGGTCGGCTACCTGGGTGGCGTTCAGTTGGGTGGGGTAGACAGCCAGGTCGGCCAGGCTTCCGGCGAAGAAGTTGCTACTGGGTGGATCGGTCCAACCGACCGTCTCATTGCCGTAGCCTAGGTGCCACCAGCCGGTGTAAATCTGAGGAACCGTGTAGCTGGCGTTGCTCGCCACCAGAACCCCATCCACGTAGAGCTGTTCACCCGCCGGCCCCACCTCCGCCACCGCCAGGTGCCACCTGCCATTGTTATATGACCCTGGACTCACCACCTGTTGGACCTGCCCGGGCCAGTCACCATAGACCACCTGGCCGGTTCCGTCCAGCCAGATGGCACGGTCGTAGTTGGCGGGAGTGGCGTCGCTCTGCTGGCTGGTCAAGCCCATGATGACCCCGCCGGTTGTGGTATTGAACCAGGCCGACTCGGTCAGCACCTGCGGGTTGGCAGCGGTCAGGGTCTGGACGTAACCGGTGCTGCCATCGAAGGCGGCCGCCTGGCCGCCCGCGTAAGGGCCGGCCACTCCCAACGTGACCCCTCCCTCGGCGGTTCCGGTGTTGCCATTTGCGGAGCTGTCCAAGAGTGGGGTCGAGCCGCTGCCGGTGGCTCCGGGGATGGCGTCCGGGTAAAGGTATCCGCTGTCCTGCAGCGGCCAGAACCCAAGTGCCCCCGGCACCGCCGTGGTGACCGCCTGACTGAAGCTGGGTTGGGAGGTGCCGCTCGTGTACAGGCCCAGGATCTGGGCCGCCGTCAGTTGGCCGTTGAAGACGGCGACATCCGCGATTTGGCCATTGAAGTAGGCGTCGGTCGGAGCGTTGGGCCAGGTCTGCTCGGAGCCCCACCCGATGTGGAACCATCCCGCATAGTTCTGGGCCGACGTGGCCGCGGTGTTGATCGGCGCCGCCAGGCTGCCATCCACATATAGCTGCTGCCCCTGTGGTCCGACGCTGGCCGCCACGAAGTACCACTGGCCGGTGTTGTACAGGGCGGTACTGACCACCTCCTGGATACCGCCCGGATAGACCCCGTACACGAGGTTGCCGCTGTTGTCGATCCAGAGTTGCCGATCCCACGTGGTTTGCCCGCCGTTACCCTGGGCCCCGGTGTCAGCCACGATGGTGCCCTCGCCGCTGGATCGGAACCAGCCTACCTCCGTGATCGGCGATGGGTCACTGTAGGACTTAGTGGTCTCGATCCAACCGTTGCTGCCATTAAAGACCAGACTGTGGCTGGACCCGAAGGGCCCGGAAGCGGCGGCGATGCCGTTGTAGAGCAAGCCCGGGTTGTTGTTACCACTGGCATCCGAGGCCCCCAGCGCTCCGCAGGCAGCCCCACTCAGCATCCCTGTCCCCGGTCCAGTCCCAAGGTCTGTGACCGTCGCGGTGCCACTGAGGACGGCGGTAGGAGCCGGGATGGCCCCCGACGGGAGCAGGGATCCGGAACAACCTTGTTGGTCCGTGGAGACCGCATTGCCACTGGATGTGCAGATGGTTCCCCCGGCGGCAACCTGGGCCACCAGCGAAGCGCTGCCCGCAACCGGGCCGACTGACAGCAGCCCGTTGAACCCTCCAGTGGCTCCACCGGCCGCCACAGCCACCAAGATGGACCCGACGGCCCCAGCTACCAACAGCGGGTAGCCGGAGCGCGCCGAACGAAGCGAAGGCATGGAGTTACTGGCTAAGGTCCCAGGTGAGGGGCATCGATGCCGCCAGTCCCTGGTCGGAGTTGGTAGCGCTGGAGTCGAGGCCAACTGTGAACTTGAGGGTGTCGGTCACGCCCGCCGCCAGCGAGCCCAGGCTGAGCGGCGTGCTGCTCAAGGTGCCGGCGAGCGAGGCCAGCGTGTGGGAGGCGCTCAGAGCCGGGCAGGCCCCGGCGCCGGATGGGTAGACACAAGCGGGGCTGCCGGCGGTGGTGTCGTTCTCGATGCTGACATCGACCTTGCCGCAGAAGCCCTGGGTGATATCGATAGCAGCAGCGGTCGTCGGGTAGGCAAAGTTGGGAGTCTGGGACGCAACCGGGATCGACGTCGCCCCCGTCCCTGCCGGCGCCGAGGCGGTGAAGACCTGGGAGTTGCTACCACTGGACAGCACCAGCGCATCCCCAGACCCAACCCCGAAGGAGAGGGCGTCAATCGGCAAGCTGGTGATCGCCGAGCCGGTGGAGAGAGCCGACGACAAGCTGAGCGTCGCGCCGGTGTCGGTGCCGTAATAGGGGCTGGTGGCCGTATTGGAACTGACCGCGCATGCGCCTCCCAGCAGGGTGAAGGAACCGGCGTTCGCGGTCCCGACGTTGGCGAAGCCCTCACTGACCGCCGTGGGCGCTCCTCCCGGGACCGAGTTGGTCATGCCCGCGAAGAGGTTCAGGGCGCAGTTGTTGGCGTTGCTGGTGATAGCGTCGGCTGCCGTCGAGAAGCAGGTCGTACTCGACGAGCCCTCATGCAGCACGATGGTGCCGGAGGTCGCCAGGTTGGCGTTGTTGGCGACCGTGGCAGTGAAGGCCCCGAGGGCCGTTGAGGCAGCGAGGCTGATCATCATGGTCCCGATGGCACCAGTGATCAGTAGCCCCGCGCTGCGTCGATTGAGTCGTCCCCGCAACATGGATTGGTCTCCTTGACAAGCTGGAATCAACGTCGCACCCGGGCCGGTGACCCCGGGTGCTGCAGCTAGCGATTCTTTGCGAGAACCCGCAGTCTGAGAATCGCCGAGTGGTAACGAACCCGTCACCATCTGTCGCTGAACCGACAGTTCGGCTCGCCCACCGGCTCTCAGGTCAGACCTCTGTACACGCCAGTTCCGAGATCGGGCAAATTTACTGGTGCACTCGGGAATGGCGAAACGGCGGCGCGCCCGGGCTCGTGAATTCAGGCCAACAGTCTCAGGGGCCGTTGGGCAGGATCCCCATGCACCATCACGTTAACCCCCATGTCTAGACGTCTGCAGGTGGAGGCGTCTCACCAGGTTGGCTGCACTGGGGCGAGACCGCAGGCGGGACGGACTGGCGCCGACGACCATGTTCTCGGCGCGCCCCCAAGCGCCGTCCCTAGGCCCGAGCTTGCGGCGGCGTCGCGCCGGCTTTGCTCCTCACGCCAACCGCGTCTTGTGAGGTCTGGAACCGCCTTTCGGCACCCGCAGGTCAGCCTGGTTGGGTCGTCACCTGGCTATCAGCGTAGCGCGCCTACGGCTCTTGTCCTCCCCCAGCTTGGGCTTGCTGATGTTGCGATCGGTGGGCTGCCCGGAGGCACCGACAAGACCTCCGCCCAGGCCATCAGCTGGCACTTGCAGCACCTCTTGCCCAACACGGCGCGAGCCTCGCGGCGCCAAGCGATTGAGGCACCCGCTGCCCGCATCACCCGCGGCCTCCCCGGCCGCGACCACCGGCGCGCATCGCGTAACCAGGGGGACCGGGGGAGAGGCCGACACACGGCCCCGAATGAGGGCGCCAAGCCGCCGAAGCGGCCGGTGCACCTGCCCGACAGGGAACGGGTTGCGCCGACCCTTCGCTGGCGTCGCCTCACACCCCGATCGTCACAATCGAAGGCTAGCTGAGCCTGCGAGGGCAACTACACCAAGCGTTTGGACGCCCGTGCCAGCAGGCCCCAAGCGGAGGATCGGCGCACGCGCGCCAACCTTCAGCCCACCCCCCCGCCGACAACAAGGCAGGCCGCTATCGAGGCTACGTGGTCGGCGGTCAGGCCGGTGCCCAGAGCGACCAGCTCGGCCACCCGAGGGTCGGCCACGTGGTAGAGGGCGAACCGGCCCTCACGACGCACCACGGCCAGCCCGCAGGAGACCAGGCAGGCCAGGTGGGCCGACACCCTCCCCTGGGAGAGACCGGCGCGCTCCACGCACTCGGCGCCAGTGGCCTCTCCCCGAACCATGAGGAATGCCAGCAGGTCGAGGCGGGTGGGGTCACCCAGGGCCCGGAAGAACTTGGCGACCACAGCCCGGGCAGCCAGGTCCGCGGCGGCGGGTGCGCCTGCGCTAGGGGCGGCCCCGGTCACGTCGCGCAACAGGACAGCTTGGAGACGTCGGTCCGGAAGGCCTGGGCGGCGAGCTTGATCCCCTCGCTCATGGTCAGGTACGGGGCCCAGGTGCCCGCGATCTGGGCGACAGTCATGCCCGCTTCGAGCGCGTAGGTCGCGGCCAGGATGGCGTCTCCGACGTTGGACCCGATCATGTGGATCCCCATCACCAGTCCGGACGCGCGCTCGGCGACGATCTTCACCAGCCCACGGGTGTCCCGATTGACGAGCGCCCGGGGCACGTATGCCAACGGCAGCACCCGGCAGGTGCATTCCAGACCGGCCTCGACCACTTGGGCTTCGGTCAGCCCGACGGCGGCGATGTTTGGACTCGTGAAGGTCACCCGGGGCAGGTGTCTGTAGTCGACCTCGCGGCCCGCCGCGAAGAAGGCATTGTCGACGACCATCGTGCCGTGGGCGGCTGCCACGTAGACGAACTGGGGAGCGCCGGTCACATCTCCGGCCGCCCAGATTCGAGGATTGGCGGTCCGCAGCCGGGAGTCGACCAACACTTCTCCGAGCCGGCCCAGACCGACTCCGACCATCTCCAAGCCCAGCCCGGCTGAGTTAGGACGGCGCCCGGTCGCCATGAGAACGGACTCCGCCCGCAGCTCGGTGCCGTCGGCCATGACCGCCACCACCCCAGCTGGGCCGCGACCGACCCGGCTGAGGGCGGCCGACGTGTGGACTGCCACTCCCTCGTCCTTGAGGACATCCTCGACGACCTCCGAGATCTCTGGCTCCTCACCGGGCGCCAACCGGGGCAACGCCTCGATCAGGGTCACCTGCGAGCCCAGCCGGGCGAAGAGCTGGCTAAGCTCCAGTCCCACGTAGTTGCCTCCAACCACGATCATGGACTCAGGCAGTTTGCCCAGGTCCATGGCCGTGGTTGAGGTCAGGTGGCCGACCTCGTCCAAGCCCTCGACCGGCGGGGCGAACGGAGTCGCGCCGGTCGCCACCAGGTAGTGCCTGGCCTCGATCCGCTCACCGGCTATCTCCAGGGCCGGCCCGCTCACAAAGCGAGCCTGGCCGTGCCTAAGCTGCCACCCGTACTCAACGATCAGGTCGGTGTATTTGTCCCGGCGCAGCGCCTCCACAAGCTCATCCTTGCCCTCGATCAGGGCGGCCAGGTCCACCGGAGCTGCGGCGGTCTCGATCCCGGGAAAGCGCTGGGCGGCGGCGGTGCGGCGGGCCTCGGCGGCGGCCAGCAGGGCCTTGGAGGGAACGCAGCCGACGTTGACGCACGTCCCCCCGATGGTGCCCCGCTCGATCATGACAACCGAGAGACCATTGCTGGTGGCGGCGATGGCAGCCGCGAACCCGGCCCCGCCGGAGCCGACTACCGCAAGGTCGAAGGTCACAGCCAGCCCTGAGCCAATGCTCTTATTCGCATATCCAAATACTACACTTGCGGGCACCCGCTCACCTGACGGTGGCCGCTGGCCTCCTGCCGGGGAGCCCTGGCTCAGGTCACGGCCGCGGCGGTGGTGTCACCCCCGCCGCAGCGGCGCCTGGACCGGTCGGCTGTGGGGCACCGCTACAGGGTTGGCTCGCTCGGGACCTTGGCAGTGACGCCTGCACAGAGCTGCACGTACTCCGGGTCCACTCTCGCTCAGGCCGGAGATGGGTCCGCGGCCCAGCGATCTCCGGCTGGCCCGGCCCTCGCAGCCGATGCCTAAGCAGGCCGGGAAGCCATCCCAAGAGAGTCTCGAGATTCGCCCAGTGGGCCCTGACTAGTGCCCCACCACTGGGATTGGCCGTGTCCGAGCAACTTCGAAGCCTGGAATGAGATAGATGACGGTCCCCGCAGCACTCGTCTGGACGCTGCGGGGACCGCCCGAAGGAAGGCGACGAAATCTCAGCCGTCGCTGCCCGACTGGGTCTTCTGCTGCTGGTCGGTTGAGCTCTGGGAGCTGGGCTGGCTGGTCTGGGATCCCGTGGCGTCAGGGGAGTCGGCGGAGGCTGGCTTGGGAGTCTGGGCAGGTTCTGGAGACTGCGCGGGCTCAGGCGTCTGCTTTACGTCCGTGGCTCCGGGTGACGCGGTCGGCTCAGGAGTCTGGACATCCACCGACCCGGTCGTCGGCAGCGGCGCGATCGCTGAGGTGCGGGGAGCCGGCTGGCTCTCCACAGGGTGCGCCGAGAGCACCGAATCATTGCTGGCTCGGATCGAAAGCGAGTAGGTGGTCCCGTTGGGGGCCATCACCGTGACGTCGTAGACGGGCACCCCGTGCTCGGTGTCGGCCTCGGTCTTGAGCACCGAGGCGGCGCCGGCGCCGGGATAGGTCTGAGCCGCGTAGTTGAGGGCCACTTGGTCGGCGCTCGTCATCGCGCTCGTGGCCGACACCAAGTTGACCTTGGTGGGCACGCCGGCATGGGTCCCGCCGGTGGTGAGTGTGACCGCGGCGACCGCGCCCGCCACCGCCAGAGCGCCCACGGCGCCCGCTGTCATCGGTACCTTCATCGCTTTACTCCTTGTCGGGGGTGAAAAGTCCCTGGTCTTCACTCTGACCACCCCGGGTGAACGGCTAGTTGGGAGAGGATTAGAGTTCCCTCACTCCGACCGTGCGTCGCCGGACAACAGCCGGTAACCGGCGCCGCGGACGGTGTGGAGGAGCGGGACCAGGCCCGCCCGGTTCAGCTTGCGGCGAAGGTAGCTGACGTACACATCGACCACGTTGCTGCCCGGGTCGAAGTCGTACTCCCAAACTCGATTCAGAATCTGGGTGCGCGACAGAACCTGGTTCGGGCTGCGCATGAACAGCTCCAGCAGGGCCCACTCCCGGTGCGCCAGCTCGATGCGCTGGTCGGCTCTCCAGGCGATCTTGGAGAGCAGGTCCAAGCGGAGGTCGGCCACCACCAGCTCAGTGGAGACCGTCTGTTCGGCGGTCCGCATGGCGGCCCGGATGCGGGCCAGCAACTCGTCGAAAGCGAAGGGCTTGGTGACGTAATCGGTCGCCCCGGCATCGAGCCCAGAGACCTTGCTGGCGAGGTCGTCGCGGGCGGTCAGAATGATCACTGGTAGCCGCAGATGCCGGTCGCGCCAGGATCGCAGCAGGCTCAGGCCGTTGCCGTCCGGCAGGCCCAGGTCGAGCAGCACCAGGTCAAGGTCTTCGGCACGGACGGCCATGATCCCCTGGGCCGTCGCGGCATCCGGCGCGACCGTCACCGCGTAGCCCTCAGCTTTGAGTCCTTTGGCTATGAACGAGGCGATCCTGGCGTCATCCTCGACCAGCAGGATCATAGCCCTGGGTCCGCCAGCCCCGGCCGCAGACGGCTGGCGGGCAGGACCATGGTGACCGTTGTCCCCTGGCCCACCGCGCTCTCCAGATGAACCGTTCCAGCGTGACCCTCCGCCACCGCCTTGACGATGGCCAGCCCCAAGCCGGCCCCGCGCTGATCGCTCGGCGCGGCCGTGCGAAAGCGATCGAACACCGACTGCTGCAGCGCTGGCGGGATGCCGCGGCCGGTATCCATCACCCCCAGGATGACGGCCCCGTCGCAGCTGGCCGAGAGCTTGATCGTGTCCCCGGGCTGGGTCGCCTTGACAGCGTTGTCGATGAGGTTGAGCAAGGCACCACGGAGCTTGGCCTGGTCCACGAAGAGCACCGCGTCAGGCACCTCGGCCAACACCCAGTTGCGATCCGCCAGGACCGTGGCGGAGGCCTTCAGGTCCGCCATGAACGAGCGCAGGTCCACCGGCTCCGGTTGGATGAAGTCGGGCTCGAGGGAGTGCCCGAGCAAGAGCAGCTGGTCGACCAGCAGACTCATCTGGTTGAGCTCCTCGACCACCAGGGCGGTGGTCTCCCGCACGTCCTCCGGGTCGTCGGCGCCACTTCGGCGGAGCACCTCCAGGTGGCCCCGGGCCACCGTCAGCGGGGTTCGCAGCTGATGGGATACGTCCGCCAGGAGCTGGCGCTGGGCGGCCACCGTCGCCGCGATCTTGGTCAGCATGCCGTCGAACGCCGCCGCCATCCGGCCCACCTCGTCGTCGGGGCCGCGGTAGCCGATCCGCCCGCTGAGGTCCCCTTGGCTCGCGTCCACCGCGGTGGCGGTCACAGCACCCACGGTGCGCAGCAGCCGGCGCAGGATCAGGTACGCGCTGAGCAGAGCCACCACCAGCGCCACGGCGGCCTCGGCGGCGGCCAGCAGGGCCACCTGGTTGCTCTCCGCCTGCAAGGGGGCCAAGCTGGCGGCCGCCACCACCACCCCGCGCGTGACACCTGCCTGGGTGATCGGGCTGGCTACGGTGAGATAACTCACCGTACCCACCGTGACCTGGGAGGTCACCGTGCTCGCCGGCGGGGTGCTCAGCCAGCTGCGCACCCGCGCGACCCCGACCAGGGCGGCTGCATGGCCGCTTCCCAGGATCGGCTGATGGGGAAGCCCGATCAGAAGCACCTCTCCGGTGGGCACCGGGTGGGTGACCAAATAGCTGCGACTGAACGCCTCGAGACTCTGCCCGGCAGGCCGACCCAAGTAGGCTGCCGAATAGCCGGTCAGCTGGTCGCCCAGGTCGGCCAGGACCGTGCTCTGGTAGTGAACGGTGAAATCCCGTATCACCTGGACCGACACCACCCCCAGGACCAGCGCCACCACAACCCCGTGCAGCACCAGCAGCCGACCGGCCGAGCCGAGCCGGAGCCGGAGCCGGCTGAGGGCACCGGTCACCGGAGTTGCCTAAGACGCCCCGGCCGCGCTCTCACAGCTCCCCCGCCCGGTTATCGACTGGACCGCTCCTGGCTCATCCCCCACCTGATGGACACGAGCTGTCGCCGCTGGGAGCCGGGGCGCACGGCGACCCTTGTTGCTGCTCCTTGGTCGTGGAGTCGTGGTTGGGGATGCTGACCACCGTGGGCGGAGGGGTCACAGTCTCCACCGGCTCGGTCGGCTGTGGAGTGGGGCTCGGTAACGATGAACCTGGAAAGGAAGAGGGGCCGGTGGAGGGACTCCGCCGCCCGGCCGCTTCGGTGCTCAGCCGGACCGAGTGCGGGAGGCGCGTGGAACTCACCGACAGGTCCGGCCCCATCATGAGCCCGGCCGCAACCCCTGCCACCAGAGCCAACGCCAGGGCGGGCCGGCCCAGCGGGCGAAAGCTCTTCCGAAGTGTCTGCCACCGCATTCTCTGCTGCCTCCAGGTCGGTACGGTGACCGGATCAGGTAAGCCCCAGATTAGAGCACCGTGAGACTCTCCTCATCAGGCGCCAAGAATCCAGGCCGCCCCCAAGAAGTCGCGAACCGGTGAACCAGCAGGGGACGATACCGATTCACCTCGAACGGGCCGAGCTGGAGCGGGGGCCCAGGGTGCGATTTCGAGTCGATCGTCTTGACGTACCAGATGGTACGAGCCAGCCCTGGCGCGGATCGTTCCCTGGGCCGGTGGGGCAATCGCCCCCGGTTTCAAAGTTTGGTCAAGGCGATAACGACCACGAGAAGGTCCGGCTGGAGGCCCCGATCTACGGCGCGCTCTACACCTGGTGCGGGGCGCAGCCGCCAGCTCCGTACTGAAGGCCTTGGCATCGGGGCCCGTCTCAGAGATCGGCGGACCAGCCGCCACGGCCGGGCGCCCGCGCCTTAAGGACCGGGACCGACACCATGGCTCAGGGTCCAGCGTCGACCGCCCCTTTTGGACCGAACGGGCCTTCCTGGCAGATCAGGGCAACCAGGGCTGCGAAGTCGAGCCCGCCAGCGCCTGCCCGCTCAGCCTCCTCCAGCCACTGGTGCACCGCCCCCGTGATCGGGGTCCTCAGGCCTGCCGCAGTGGCGGCGCTGTCGACCAAGCGAAGGTCCTTGGCGGCGAGGCGGAGCTTGAACTGAGGCGGAAACTCGCCGGTCTCGATCAGGGCTCGCTTCCGCTTCGCCAGGCCTCCTAGCGGCGAGTCCGCCAGCGAGTCCAGCATCACCTCCCGGCTGACGCCAAGGGCGCCGCCGATCGCCAGAGACTCTCCGATGACGGCCATCGCCGCCACAATCGTGAGGTTGACGGCCAGCTTGGTGGCGGCCCCGATCCCGGGACCGCCCACGTGGTGGGGCCGGCCCAGGACCTCGAGGACAGGGCGCACACACTCGAAGTCAGCGCCGGAGCCACCCACGAAGATTGAAAGCTGGCCGGCCTCCGCTTCCGGCACGCTGCCGAGCACTGGGGCGTCCACCATGGCGACCGGGGCGATCCGAGCTCGCAGGCTCCGGGCGGCCGCGGGTCCAACCGTCGACATCTCGACTACGGTCTGTCCTTCGGTGAGCGCAGAGGCGATCCCAGACGCCCCGAAAGCCACTGCCTCCAGCGCCTCGGGGTCAGGCAGCATGGTGATGATGAAGTCCGCTCCGCGACAGGCTGCGGCCGGCGAGGGCGCGAGCTCAGCGCCCCTTCGCACCAGCGCCGTGCCACCGCCGGGGACAACATCCCAGACCGTCAATCCATAGCCAGCCTGGAACAGCCGCCCTGCCATGGGCGCACCCATCTGCCCCAGACCGAGAAATGCCACTCTCGCCATCGACCCTCCCGGCTGCGGGCGGCCAGCCGTTGGCCGCGTTGAGCTGACTCCCTCTAAGCAGTTTATTCGCCACCCGCGCCCGACCAAGGCCAGCTAGGTGCCGCAGCCGGTCGACGGCCAGCCCGATCACTGGCGTCCAAGCCGGCGAAAATGCCGGGCGCGGCACCCTCGCCCAGCCGGCCGGGGCTCCGCCAGACCCAGCCCGGCCCAGGGCGGCCCCGCCGCTACAACTCCCAGCCGAGCCGAATCGGCCGGTTAGGGGATGCCGTCTTGGCAAGCGGCCTTCCGAACATGCATGGCAGAGCGTCTCGCGGTGGATGCGGTGGACCAGACGCAAGGAGGGCGGTCTTTATCGCTGGCCGCCCAGCGGCCAGCCCGGACACCACGCCCTAAGGCGTGCGCTCTGGCTTCAAGCCGCCCGGTTGGCACTTGCAGGAAACTGACCGCTTGACCCCAGAAGACGACCTCGCAACCACCGTCGCGGAACTGCGCGCCGCTGGCTGCATCGCCGCCGAGGAAGAGGCGAAAGAGCTCATCGACGCGGCCGCCGGAGACGGGGCCCGCCTGCAGGCACTTGTCGCTCGACGGTGCACCGGGGAGCCCCTCGCATGGCTGATTGGGAGCGTCACGTTCTGCGATCAGACCGTTGTCGTCCACCCCGGAGTCTATGTCCCAAGGTGGCAGACAGAACCGTTGGCCCTCGAGGCCGCGGCCCGCCTTCCAGAGCATGGGGTCGCCGTCGACTTCTGCACTGGAGCCGGTGCCGTCGCGGCCGTGCTCGCTCGGCTCCGGCCCCTGGCGCGCGTTCTCGCCACCGAGATCGACCCGGCCGCGGTCGCCTGCGCCCGGAGCAATGGTCTCGAGGTCTTCCAGGGGGACATGGCTGTAAACCTGCCCCGCACTCTGGTCGGGAAGGTCGACGTGGTGACCGCGATCGTGCCTTACGTCCCGACCCGCGAACTTCGCTTCCTGCCCCGTGATGTCACCCGGTACGAACCTCGCGCGGCGCTTGACGGCGGTGCCGATGGCATGCGGCTGCTGCGCCGAGCAGTGCTCGAGGCAGGCCCTCTGCTGCGCCCGGGCGGGTCGCTGTTGCTCGAGCTCGGAGGAAACGAGGCGGACCTGCTCCAGCCGGTGCTGGCGGCTAATGGCTACCGGGATGTGCAACGCCACTACGACGAGGATGGCGACCTGAGAGCGGTCTTCTGCCTCCGGCAATAACGCCCGTCCCGCCAGATCGCTCTGGCAGGGAAGCTGACGCGGACCATGGCCACCGCGGCCGGCTCCGCCACCGTTGCCACCCCCTGGTCAGGGTCCATGGCGTCCCCCCGAAGCGCACGCAGGGCCGCCGGTCGCGAACACGCTGGCTCGGGGACCGAGCGTAGGCGCTGGTCATCACCTTGCGCCTGGCCATCAATGCCTACCCAACGCTCCAACGGTAAGCCACCGCCTGCGGTAGGGGACGGACCTCCACCGCTACCCCGAGGGATTCATGGCCCCACTTGCGAACTCAGCCTCCCGTGGGGAGCCCAGGCCCGTCGCCACCGTGGGATTCGGCCTAGCGTCGCGCCGCCATCGGAGCGACGCGCTTGGCCCATCTCGTGCCGGCCGAGGCACCCTCAGCGTCGCCAGGCCGGCGGCTGGTCGTGCTGAGTCGGTCCGCCTATTCGTACCAGTTAGGAGATTTCCGCACCGTCTGCCACTGGCCCGCGTCGTGCCCGTACAGCACCATCGCGTTGAGATCTCGAGCCCGCTCCAGCAGGGCCATGGCGCTCTGACGGGCCTGCGGTGGGTCGGCATGCCCACCCCAGGTGTCATAGCGGAGGTTGTCTTCCTCATAGATGGCGTCCCCGCACAGGATCATGTTCTGGCCGCTGTCCAGGCGGAGGGCCACCGACTGGTGGCCCGGGGCATGGCCCGGAGTGGGAAACACCAAGAGCCCATCACCGAGATCGGCCTCGCCCTCCAGGAGGCTGTAGTCGAGGCCGGGAAGGCGCCAGTACTGGTTGGGGAACGACGGGTTGTCCGTAGCCGCCTGGTAATGGCTGCGTTGCACGTGGAAGGTGGCGTTGGGGAAGGCATCGTTGTTCCCGGCATGGTCAAAGTGAAAGTGGGTGTTGATCACGTCGGTGACATCCGCCCCGCGCAGCCCCAGCTCCGCCAGCCGATAGTCGACGGTGTCCTGGACCCGCATGACAGGGGTCAGCTCGGTCACCGTGTCAGTGCCGCGCCAGGTCGCATCTGGATCGTCCACATGACTGCGGTGCATGCCGGTGTCGACCACGATTCGCCGGCCCGCTTTCGTCACCACCAGGTACCCCACGATCGGAATATGGGTCCTCACCCCGTCTCCAGCTCCGGGGGAGAGGACCTTGCCCTTGTCGCAGCAGAGCTCGCCTAGTGGCAGCGGATACAGCCGCATGCGTGGTCCTCCATGTCGACCCAAAGCGCCGAAAACGGCTCCATGGTAGGTGTTCGGAGCCCTTGCCCGGCCGCTTGCCTGGCTGCCCGATGCCCCTACCCTGCCCCAGATCAGGCACTCACGCCTACCCCCGCAACGGCCCCGACCAAGCGCTGATGTCATGGGCGATGTGTTCGACAGTGGCCCGAGGCACCCCCGCTTCAGCGGCGAAGATCTCCCAGTCAGCGACTGCATCGAGCACCTGCTCGATCACATCGGAGTAAGCAGGCACCACGAAGCGATCCCCCACCTCTCGGACATCGGCCCGGGTGATCCCGACAGCACGGCCGTTTACCGCCATCAGGTGTTGTCCTGTCCATTTGCTGGAAGGCGCGTGGGCATGGGTTACGTCATAGGCGGGAGACAGGCGCCAGTCGCCACCCTCCGGGAGCAGGAAGGCGAAGTTCTTGGTGTGGTCATCGCAGATGGCGGCCGCGACGTTGAACGTCATGCGGCGGAAGACCTCAGCTCGGGTGGCGGCGCCCAGGCCGAGCTGTTCGAGAAGCCAGAACAGCTGCGCGTAATCGTGGGTGCCGATCTGACGGAAGTCGAGGTGGCTCAGTGCGCACAGGGTCTGGGTGTGGACCTTTTGCCCGACCGTTTCGCGGTCGAAGCGGCGGGTCATGAAGTGCGCCCGCCCACCCTCTTCCAGGAGCCGACACTCCGTCGTCTCGATTCCCGCGGACACCGCCATCAGGTGATACGCATACTCAATACGGCCAAAATTGCCGGTCGCGCCGAGATCGGGATCACCGCCAACCCCGTCTAGCTTCAGCAGCCACGGCTCGAAGCCGGGGTCTGCCGAGACCTGTCCCGAGCGCAGTTCCCCAGTGGTTGGGTTGAGCGCAACAACCGCCTTGGCGCGCGCGCCGCCGGCTGACGTGCCGACCGCGATCAGATGTTGGAGCGCGTCGGTTATCCCATCCTCAGTGCGGATGTCGCCGGCCAGGGCGCCGCGAGCCGCGACCACGAGTTCCGACAGCTCGATCGCTGTTGCTTTTCGCGTTCGCGGGCCTCTGATCGGGTGGAACTCCAAGGCGCCGACTCCGCGGGTGCCGAGGTAGGCGAGCCGATCGAGTGGCGTGATCTGGTCGGCACGGATTCCTTGATTGGCGAGATACGCCGTCGTCAGAGCGTTGCCGAAGTCATCGGGAAGACAGTCGGCAATCATCCCCGGCAGCCGGTCGAACGTCGCGATCGGCAAGGTGGGGAAGATGAAGGCAGCAGCGGGGGCGGTGGTCGGCATGAAGATCGGGGCCAACTCCACCCCGGACGCCACCCAGTGGGGATCGTACTCGAAGGCGTAGAAGCCTGACGCCGGGTCGGACGCGAGCGCGCCCACACGGGCTCCCCAGCATTTGACTTCGATGACGTCGACTGGCTGGTACGCCATCAGGGCCGGGCCTCCGGCCGCCTCTTTCGGCTCGCTCGGACGCGTGGCTGAGGGCTCCTCTGCTTGGCTCGGAGCAACTGCATTGGCGACACAGCGACAGGCGGGCCGAGCGATTCGAGCCAGTCGACTCGGCCAAGCGCGCGCAGCACGGCGATCAGGGTCCTAAGTGAGGAGCCCTTGCCGCGCTCAAGATTCGAGACAGCTCCGATCGAGACGTCTGCAAGTTCCGCCACGCCCGCCTGGTCCAGGTCCTTCGCGAGCCGGACCCGGCGAATCTGGTCGCCTAACTTGACTTCCCATTCGCCCACCGTCCTGTGCGTTCGGTCTACTTGCATATTTCTACCAGTTGCTACCCGTTAGTCCATTTAAACGCATTATAGTGCCGTTTGCTCAGCTATCAAGGAGCGACTCGTTATACAGTAGAAATCTGCGTTTTAATGCTCTGGCCGATCTCCACCCAGAATATGTTATGCCTTACTCGCTGGTACTTGTAATCAGGATATCGGTTGCGGCGCTGCCACGAACCGAGCGCCTGATCTGCCAGCCTCTCGTCGCATCGGGTGTGGGCTGTCGCGGTCTCCCACCAACCGGACCAGCGTGGTCCGATCCACCAATCGAAGGGACTGGACTGGCCGCCAGGCCGACGTCGACCCGTCGAAGGCCAGTTGCAGAACCAGCCCCGGGAGCGCTCGCCCAGCCCGCGCCGGGCGGCGATCAGACACTGGCGATGGCGGCTTTGTAGGCGGCCAACCTGGCCGAGGTCCCGAAACTGGCACTGGACTGGAGCTCAGGTCTCTGTTCACCCCCGCCGGCCTTCGTCTGCCGCTCCTCAGACCCTGCTTCCGGCTGGTCTCGAACCCGGAGGGCTGAGCTGGCTGGCGCCCTCGCCGCCGGGTCCTACTTGGTGGCAGTGGAGACGGCGGCGGAGCTCCGCAGCGCCTGGCCGTCCGCTCCCTCCGCGACCACCTGAACCACGGCAGGGATGCTGTTCAGATGAATTGTGGTCTGGAAGCCTCTTTTGGCGGTGGTCGTGATGAGGGCCAGGTGGTCCCCTTTTGCGCCATCACAGTGGTCCCCTTTTGGCTTGACATTCCCACACGGCCTCGTTTGATCTCAAACTGAGATCAGGAGAGCGCCCTCTCCACGGCGTCTAAGTCACGTGGCCGCACGCTTGCCTTGGTATACCCGCTCTTGCCATTGCGCCGACGGTCGTCGGAGCGTGGCGTCATGCCGACCGTCGATGAGCCCGTCTGCCAGGCAGGCTCATCATTGGGAAGCTAGCTATCCCTCCGAATGAACCGTAGGCATCGCGGCCGTCCACCGGCGCCACTCCACGATGGTGGCCCGCGCTCGATGGATCTCCCTGCGCGTGACGTCCTCGCCTGATCCCGTGACCACACCCCAGTCGACACCCTGTCCGACGTGCTAGACTGGGTCCATGGCCAAGATCAAGCGCACGTACAACCTCAGCCCGATGACCGTGGGCCTCGTTCGGCGCTTGGCAGAGGAGTCCCACGTGGCCCCCACGCAGGATGCCGTCGTCGAAGCGGCGATCCAGAGCCTGGGACGGCGGGTCCGCGACGAGGAGCATGCCCGTCAGTTCGCCGCCTGCGCGCGCGACCCTGAGTTCCAGCGCGAGATGGCTGAGATCGGCACCGAGTTCGAGGCGGATGACCGAGCAGCGTGGGAGGTGGGCTGAGCGTTGGCTCCCGCCGGCATGCGTTGGGCCATCCTCATCGTCAACTTTGATCCTATCGAGGGCCATGAGCAGGGCGGCAGCCGTCGTGCGCTTGTAGTGTCATACGAGCCGCTCCGAGCTTTGGGGATGATGTCCGTTTGCCCCATCACGGCTGCGCACACGCAGCCGCGCAACGCGCTGGAGATCCCCATCAGCGCCGGGCAAGCCGGACAGACGAAGGATGGGTTGATTCTCGTGCATCAGCTTCGTACGCTCTCGATTCTCCGTGCCGCCGACATGCTGGATAGAAGCGCTCAGGTCCGCACCCTGACAGACCCCGGCCTACGCGCGGAGGTCCGACAGGCACTGTCGATCCAGCTCGGGCTCGATGTTCCAGGCGTGGAAGATGGAGCTCTGACGAACGACCGCTACGGTCCATCCTAGTTTGGGCGCTGAGCCGTCAGCCAAAGTGGCACCGCCAGCCGCCTGAGCTCAGATCCCCGCCCGATGGGGGAGTTCAACGCAGCTTCAGATGGGCCGACCGCCTTGGCAAGGCCATTTCGAGGGCTCTCGTGTTGACTTCGGGGCCAGCCATCGCGCGGTCCGGCGCTTTCAGACCGACTTCAGTGCCCCGCGGCAGCCTCGGAATTGCCCCGTCATAGCAATCTTGCAACTCTCTTTGCAACAGCCCTGGTGGACGCGAACGTAAAGAATTCGAACGACCTCGACACTGCCGGGGGCGGCTGAGGTGAGGCCGAGAGGACCGCCGCCTGACTACCAACGCATTGCGCCAAGAGCCCTTGTCCCCCCCAGCTTGCGCTGAGCGACTCCACGATCGGGCGGTTACATCGGGTGACCGACAAGCCCGTCGGGAAGGCGATCAAGTGGCACTTGGAACAGCGTTGGCCGAGCCCGAGGTGAGTCCGGCCCCCCCCGAGCCACCTGCCACGGTCGTCCACTGCGACGCTGCACATCTCGACGAGCCGATCCCCTCGGGCCTCCTATCACGAATGGCGACTTGTAGTCGCAACTGGGAAGACGAGGTGTTCGGCACCCACACCGTCGAGTTGCGACCGTGGGGCATGACAGGCGCCATAGGTGGTACCATACGTTCATGAACAAGACCACCGTGTACCTACCAGAGGACTTGAAGCAGTCCCTCCGGCGGATGGCGGCCGTGACCGGACGCTCGGAGGCTGAACTGATCCGCGAAGCGGTCGCCGCCCAAGTCCGTGTCTCGGACCACCCCCGACCGAGGGGGCAGCTCTTCACGAGTGGCGATTCGTCGCTCGCAGAGCAAGCCGATGAGGCGCTCGCCGGTTTCGGTGAACGCTGATCGCACTCGTCTGCGACACCAGCGGACTCCTCGCGTATTTCGATGCGAGCGACGCATACTGCGCTGAGGTCAGCAGGGTCATCGAAGCCGATTCGGGTCCCTTCATCGTGTCGCCCTACGTCGTCGCCGAGCTCGACTACTTGCTGGCGACTCGGCGAGGGGTACACGCCGAACTGGCGGCACTGACCGAGCTGTCAGGAGGCGCCTGGGAACTGCCGACCATGGACGCCGCCGACCTTCGGGAAGCCTGCACGGTGATCGACCGGTACCGAGATCAAGATATCGGCGTCGCAGATGCGTCGTTGGTAATACTCGCCCACCGGTACCGGACAGATCGTCTGCTCACTTTGGATCGTCGTCATTTTCGTGTGATCCGCTCGACCGCTGGAAAGCCGTTCAGGATCTTGCCTGAAGCACCGTAACAGGGGAGGAAGACGCACAATCGCCCGAGTTCGCCTTGCCTCGACTACCGCCCATCCGTGGCGGTGATCCCGGGCCTCGGAGTCCGGTTCGAATTCTTTGCGCTGGTGGACCCGAACGCAAAGAATTCGAACCGACTCGGCCCTGGAGCTCAAGATGCAGGTCGGCCGGATTGAGGCGCCGCCCGCCTACCAGCGGATCGCGCCGAGGGCCCTTGTCCTCCACCAGCTTCGGCTGAGCGACTCGGCGGTCGGGCGGGACCTTGGGGTGACCGACAAGAGCGTCAGGACCCGCTTTCCGCACATCTGGGAGGGCTGGCTGTGGCCGAAGCGACTCGCAGCGCCGCCTGGGCGGCCGCGAAACTAACTGCCAGCCCGAGACCATCATTGGTCTTGTCGGTCCGAAGTTTGCGTAACGGGCCGATTGTAGGTATGTTTCTTGGCAAGAAGGCCCAAGGAAGATGGCTGTTAGTTCAAAGTTTGCAAATCAGGAGCTGGTCGTATCCAACTCCAAGACCAGCCTTCGCATACACCGAGAGGTGGTTGCTGGACGGCTCCGCCGGCTGGCCCAGAGACTCTACACCTCAAACATAACTGACCCGCCGGAGGACATCGTGCGGCGGCACATGCTCGACATCCTCGCCGCCATCTACCCAGGGTGCGTCATCTGTGATCGCTCCGCCGCTACGCCGACTTGGGTGGTCGAGGGATCAGTGTTCCTCTGTCTCCCCAAGGAGGCGCGGGATCTCGCCTTGCCAGGCCTGACCGTCCGCCCCCGGGTTGGCGCTGCGGCATTTTCCTCGGATATACCCCTGGGAGTGTCTGGGGTGTTCCTGGCATCCGCTACACGGACGCTTCTAGAAAACCTACACCCCTCGCGCGGTAGAGCGGCTATACGGCGCCGCCTGACACAGGGGGAGTTGGAGGAATACCTGGATCGATTGCTTCGAGTGCGCGGCAGGAGCGCCCTAGAGTCTCTCGCGATACCGTGGTCAAGACGGCCGAGGCGCTCGGATACGAGAAGGAGGCCCAGCGAGCCCTCGCCCTCACCCGTGACTTTCTCGGGACTCATGAAGCTGGATCGGCGGGTCCGACACTGCCCGCGAGGCGGCGGGGAATGCCATACGACCCGATGCGACTGGCCCGGTTCGAGCGGCTCGCGGAGGCGCTCCGAGAGCGGCCGCCGGTTCCCATGCCGGTCACTCCCGGCAGCCAAAACGAACTTCCCTTTTTCGAGTCGTACTTTTCGAACTATATCGAGGGCACGGAGTTTGGGGTGGATGAGGCAAGAGCCATTGTGCAAACCCGCCAGATCCCCGCCGCTAGACCGGCTTGTACACGCCGCTTCCGCTTTCTTGTACACGCGCGCGGCTGAACTCGGGCTGAGACCAATTGACGTGGCCACGTTGAGCGCATCCTTTGGTTTCGACGAAGCCTCCAGCCGTTGCAACCAAAGGAGACGCGGGTATGGGCGACGGGTTCTCGGGGCTGGGGTGGACCTGAGAGCGGGGCTGGGGTGGACCTGAGAGCGGGGCTGAGCTAGACTGGAGCCTATGGAGTACCAGAGACGCCTAGCTGACGGTAGATTGCAGCAACTACTGGCCGACTTCCCCGCCGTGATGATTAGTGGGCCTCGGGCTGCCGGCAAGACAACTACCGCGCGCCAAGTCGCCGCCGAGACAGTCAGTCTCGATAGCCCAGCCGATTCGGCTGCTTTTAAAGCCGATCCGGACGACGCCCTCCGAGGAAGAAGAGAGCCCTTGCTCTTAGACGAGTGGCAAGAAGTGCCTGAGGTGCTGGGTGCGGTCCGCAGAGCGGTAGATAGCGACCCACATCCCGGTCGCTTCATTGTGACCGGCAGTGTTAGGGGCGAGCTGGAGAACCGAGTCTGGCCCGGGACCGGCCGCTTTATTCGCATGAGTATGTACGGCTTGACCGAAGTGGAGATGCAAACGACCCTAGACAAGCAATCTGTGGGGTTCCTTGACAAGGTAGCCTCCTCCGACGTCTCTGCGTTTGCCAGGGGGCAAAGCCGGCCGCGGTTAAGGGACTACCTTGAGTTGGCCACACGGGGCGGCTTTCCCGAGGTGGCACTGCGCCCTCTCTCTCAAGCGGCGAGAAGCACCTGGCTCGAAAGTTACATTAGCCAAGTGATAACTAGAGACGCCATTGCCGTAATGCCACGGGGTGATCCCCAAAAGATGCGTGCCTACTTCGAGGCATTAGCACTGCAGACGGCGGGAACACCACTCGACAAGACCCTAATCGATGCCGCCGGTATAGGTAAGGACGCGGCAGCGGGATATGAGGGATTGTTCGAGAATCTCTTCCTGACTGAACGACTGCCGGGTTGGAGCAAGAAGGCGTTTTCGCGTTTTACCGAACTCCCAAAGCGCTATATCGTCGACCCTGCACTGGCTGCAAATTCGGCACACGTGGGTCTCCAAGGTATTCTTGGCGACTCGGACCTTCTCGGCAGAACGCTCGATACCTTCATTACGGCCCAACTGCGCCCCCTGTGGAGTTTGTCCGCACCAAGGGTAAAGCCGTACCACTTGAGGACAAAGGGCGGTAGACAGGAGATCGACCTTCTCCTTGAAACTGAGGACAAGAAGGTTCTGGCCTTTGAATTCAAGGCATCCTCGGCGCCGTCGGCTCACGATGCCAGGCACTTGCTCTGGTTGCGAAGTCTCCTGGAGGACCAGTTGGTCGCTGGTGCCGTAATGCACACCGGTCCAGACGTCTTTCGCTTGTCGGATCGGGTTCTTGCGCTGCCCATCAGTACGATTTGGGGCGCCTGAACTCAACTTCAGCTCCAACCTTGCAACTCTCTTTGCAACATCCCTGGTGGGGTTGTTGCAGGGTTCTGATTCTGGCCTACGGCGACTTCGGCGCGGCAGTGTCCGGAGTCGTCCCATCTGGGGCTTGTACGCGCTGCTACCGGTATTCTGTACATGGCCGAGACGGCCCAGACCCGAACTGAACGAGGCGCCTTGATGGCCTCAAACAAGGGAGTCTGACAGGGGGTTGGCCGGAAGGTCTGCCGGCCTACGTGACCGGCGGGGCCGCCACGAGCAGACCCCGGAGCGGCAGGCGCCGCGCAACAGGTACCGGGCCAAGACCCTGGCCACCAGGGTGGGCAGATTGGAACTGGGAACCCCGGGCTGCACCCGGACAGATTCGTGCCTGACCCACTGGAGCCAAGGAGGTGGCTTGAGCGAATTTCCCAGGGCGCGGGGCATACACTCCTGCGCGTGCCCCAGGCCGGGTAGTCTACATCTTTGCGCGCGCTACCATCAGAATGGTATACCATCTTGCGTGTGAATACGAAAATCGGCCAGCTCGCCCAGGAGCTCTCACGTCTCAACCCGTGGTGGAGGGACAGCCGGTGGGCTTTGACCGACCCGGACCTGCGGGAAGCGGCGGACACCGGTCTTAGCTACCGTTCGGGGGCTCTATCCGGGCTTGTGACAGGGGCCCTATACGTACTGAGAGGGCCGCGGCGGGTGGGGAAGACCGTGGCTCTCAAACAGCAGATCGAGGACCTGATCGCCGACGAGGTACCGCCGACTGCGATCATACGAGTGGCAGCCGACAACATGGCGGCCAAGGAGCTGCGGACCCTGGTGCAGAACACCGCCTTGCCAATGCTCCCCGCCGGTCACCGACGGGTCTGGTTCTTCGACGAGATCTCCTCCGTGACCGGCAACTGGGCGCAGGAGATCAAGTGGCTCAGGGACAACGACCCGGCGTTCCGTGAGGCCACGGTAGTCCTCACCGGATCTAACGCGGCGGCGCTGACCGAAGCCGGTGGCGAGCTGGCCGGTCGACGTGGGCGAGAAACAAACCTGGACCGGTCCCTGTTCCCCATGGGCTTCCGAACCTTCGCCGACCTGGTGGCCCATGCTCCCTTGCCTGATGTGGAACCGCTTGACGTGGCGTCGTTACATGGCCCCATAGCCCGCTCGGCGTACCAAGCCTCCCTCCCCTGGCTAGACGATCTCGTGCGCCTGTGGGACACGTACCTCACCTATGGCGGGTTCCCGCGATCGGTGGCTGCCGCGGCCGTCGGCGATCCCGTCCCGGCGTCGTTCGTCAACGATCTCTTCGAGGTGATCGCTGGCGACGCATTCAAGCACAGCCAGCTCGGCACGAACCGGGAAATGGCCCTGCTCGAACGGCTGTGGCTATCAATGGCTTCCCCAGCAAGCCTCTCCTCCATCGGGAGGGACGTAGACGTGAGACACGAGGTCGTCGCCCGCCACGTCGGATACCTGCGCGCCTCGTTCTTATTGTGGGCCTGCCCGCAGAAGTCTCCAGACGCCTGGCTTGCTCGAGAGCGCGCCCAGGACAAGCTCTATGCCGTGGACCCCTTGGTGGCCCAACTCGCCCACCTTCGCAACACAGAGCGTCACGGTATCGACCCGACGGTGCTGACCGAGATGCAGCTCGGCATGTCCATCCGCCGGCAGGTCTTGAGCGGCATCAAGACGGCGGAGAACGACGAGTTCCTTTTTCACGTCCGGACGCCCGCTCGCAAGGAGATCGACTTCGTCTCCCCCCACCTCGGCGACACTGCTGTGGAGGGGAAATACTCCGAAGGCGGGAGCTGGCGCGGCGACGCGGCGACGGTCAACGCGTCGCGGTGGAAGGGACTGCTCGTCACCCGCAATGTGTTGGATGTCGGGGACGACAAGGCGTGGGCGGTTCCAGCTGGCCTACTTGCCTACCTGGTCGACACGTGAGAGCCCGCGGCGCTTCGATTCGGCGGTCTTGCACCGCGCTCGCTCGACCTGACACCATGACGGTCATCTCGCCAGTCCGCCGCCGGCCACCGCAACGATGAGGCCGAAGCAGCAGATCATCCCACCGATGAGACGGTGCCACCATGGCGGATATTGAAACTTCCCAGGAAGCGCCGCATACACTCTGTTGAGCTGAGATATCACACCTCCACCAACTAGCATCAGTGCCACCCCGATGCCAATAAAGCCGAGGCCGATGCCAACAGCGATGGCCTTGGCGCCCCACACCGATAGCACTGCGGCAACGGCCCCTGGCACTGGCTCAGCCTTCGCTGTGCATAGACCAGACCACCGTCAGCACGAGTCCGGCACCAGCTACGGCAGCACAGCAGAGCCCGATGAACGCCACGTACCGCTCCGAGTAGCGGAAGTGGCCGGGCAAATATCCGTACACGACATCCGCCAAGCGCGTAGCTCGGCTCCGAAACCTG
>DATKSV010000068.1:0-9795 GCA_035531535.1 Candidatus Nanopelagicaceae bacterium
TGGAGTCGGCCGGCGGCGGGCGCTCCACCGCAGCCGGTGGCGGCACCGCCTCTTGGCTCAGCTGCGAATAGCCCAAGCCCACGGGGCCGGGCGTCTCCGTCATCCTATGCTCCATGCCCGGAATCGAGTCGTACATCCGGCAGATGCTGCAGGGATGGCAGACCATCGTGGTCGCCAACCGGCCTCCCATCGACGTCCACCGGGACCCCAACGGGCAAGAGCGGATCACCCGGGGCGGCGGCGGCCTGGTGACCGCCATGGCCGCCCTGGCCAAGGCCAGTGGGTCGATCTGGGTCGGGGCGGCTCGGGGCGAATCCGACCTGGACCTGGTACGCCGGGCGGGAAGCGATGGCGTGGTCGAGGTGACCACCGAGGGCGGCGAGACCTTCCGCACCGTCTTCGTGGAGACGGACCCCGAGGCGTATGAGCTCTACTACAACCAGATCAGCAACCCCCTGCTCTGGTTCATCCAGCACTACCTCTGGGACCTGGGCCGAGAGCCGATCCTGGACTCCGAGACCGGGCGAGCCTGGCGCGACGGCTACGTGCGGGTCAACCAGAACTTCGCCGACCAGGTGGTGGCGGTGGCGGGCAGATCTAAGGCCAGGCCCCTGATCCTGACCCAGGACTACCACCTCTACCTGATGCCGGCCATGGTCCGAGCGCAGCTGCCGGAGGCGCGCCTGCAGCACTTCATTCACATCCCCTGGCCCACGCCCCAGTACTGGAAGGTGATCCCGCGCCACATGCGTGATGGGATCATGACCGGGCTCCTGGGCAACGATGTGGTCGGGCTCCAGACCAGCCTGGATGTGCGCAACTTCCTGATGACCTGTGAGGAGAACCTCGGGCTGGGGGTGGACCACCGCCAGCGCATCGTCTTCTACGAGGGCAGGTCAGTCTGGATCAGGGCCTACCCGATCTCGATCGACATCCGAGGAATGGCCGAGCTGGCGGCCAGCGAGGAGGTGCGCAAGGAGGAGGAGCTGATTGCGGCTTGGCGCCCCGAGATGCTGATCCTGAGGGTCGACCGCACCGATCTCAGCAAGAACATCGTGCGGGGATTCCTCGCCTATGAGCGGCTCCTGGAAATCCACCCGGAGCTGCGCGGGCGGGTTGTCTTCTGGGCCTTCCTGCAACGCAGCCGCCAGAACGTCGATGCCTACCGCGCCTACCTGGGGGCCCTGGTCTCAGCCGCCGCCCGGGTCAACCGCCGCTTCCAGACCGGCACCTGGCTGCCGATCCGCCTCGAGGTGGGGGATGACCTGCACCGGGCGGTAGCTGCCTACAAGTCCTACGACGCCCTCCTGGTGAACCCGATCTACGACGGCATGAACCTGGTGGCCAAGGAGGGGGCCCTTTGCAACACCAGGGATGGGGTGCTGGTCCTCAGCGAGAACGCCGGCAGCTATGAGGAACTCGGGCCCCAGGCTCTGGGGATCAACCCTTTCGACATCGACCAGACCGCGGAGGCGCTCCACACTGCGCTCACGATGCCCAAGCGCTACCGCGCCAACCGGGCTCGCCAGCTGCGCCAGATCGTCCGGCGCAACGACATCACCCGTTGGATCAGCAACCAGCTCCAGGACCTCAACGACCTGCTCGACCAGTAGCTCGGGGGCGATCAGGCTGGAGAGCGGATGCCCTCGGCCACGTCCCCCAGGAGCCGAGCCCAGGCGGACGGCCCCGCGAGGCAGACGTCCGCGGCCTCTGCAAGCTGAGGATTAGAGTCGGGGCCAAGCACCCCGATCGCGAGCGCCAGCTCCATCTCCGGCGCGCGCCGGTGCAGCTCGTAAATGGCCGGGAGGTCGCCCAGGTCGTCGCCGGCGAAGACGCATCCCCTGGGCTGGAGCCGGTCGAGGAGCCCGGCCAGCGCCATCCCTTTGTTGCCGCTGTGGGGCGGTCGCACCTCGATCACCAGCTTGCCCCGCACCACCTGAAGGTCTTCACCAGCCGCCAGTTGCTCGACCATGCGGCGCACGGTAGGCCCCACCCGGCGTGGCTCCGGGGAGTTGCGGTAATGCACCGAAACCCCCAGCGCCTTGGCCTCGACCTGGACTCCTGGCAGTTGGGCGGTGAGAGCCTCCAGGTGTTTGGCGAGTTGGACCAGGCGGTCGTAGGGTGCCGGGGGCATGGGCAGGGGGTCCGCCGCGCTGGCGTTGAGCCACGGCTCCAGGCCGTAGCTCCCCAGCAGCACCGCCCCGGGCACCCGGCACTGGACCGCGAGGTTGGCCAGGTCGCGGCCGCTGATCACGGCGACCGGGGTGCGGCGGGCGAGCTCAGCTAAGGCGCGCGAGGCCTGGGGCAGAGGTCGGGCTCGCCTGGGGTCCCGGACCACCTGGGCCAACGTTCCGTCGAAGTCGGACGCGATCAGGAGGCTGCCGCGGCGGGCGAGGCGGACCAGCGGAGGGACCAGTGAGGAGGCCTCATCCGGCCCTTGCGATGCCACCTTCTGATCATAGGCGTCGCGGTTGGGTGGGCCGCATCCGCTAACCTGCAAGCATGGCTGCCAAGGATCTCGCTGAGGAGACCGTCCCGGAACTGGTGCAGGACCTGGGGGGCGAGCTGCGGCAGCTGGTCGCCGCCGAGATGGAGCTGGCCAAGGCGGAGCTCAAACGGAGCGCACGGCGGGGCCTGCGCGTGGTCGTGGCCGGCGCGGTGGCGGCCCTGGGCGCGGGCTTGCTCCTTATCTTCGGGCTGGTCACCCTGGTGGAGTGGATCCCCAATCACACCCTGGTGGCCGGGATCGTGGGCATCGTCGGCATCGCTCTGCTGGCGCTGGGCGGGGGCGTGGTGTGGTCCAATCGGCACCTCTGGCCGTTCACGGCCAGCAAACTGAGCCTTCAAGAGGACCTAGAGTGGGCACGACGACTGAGCAGGCGCGCGCACAGGTAGCGGCGACCCGGGCGCGGGTCGACTCCACGCTGGATCGCCTGGAGCTGCGGATCAGGCAGGAGTTGAGTCCGCGCCGGCGTCTGCGCCGGGATGGAGCCAAGCTGGCGGTCGGGGTGGCCGTGGTGGCCCTGGTGGGCACGACCTACGTGCTTCGGGCCCGGCGACGCCGTCGCGATGAGCCTGGCCAGGTCGACTGGATCGATGCGATGCCGGAGGAGTGGCGCGCTCGCCTCTCTGAGCTGCTGGCCGAGGCGGCCGCTGGAGGCGGGCTGGCCGCGCGGCCGGGCAGCTCCAAGCCTCCGCGCTCGGCCCTCCAGTCGCTGGCTCTGCGAGGCGGCCGGATGGCGCTGCCGATCGTCCTCAATGCGGTGGCGGAGCGGTTCGCCAACCGCCAGCCGAGCGCCGGTCCGGGCTGAGCCTCAGCCTGGGTGATGCCTAACCCGCAGGGCTCACGCGTGGCTGGGGAGTGAGCTCAGCCCCGGGGCGTCAGAGCGGGGGCGCTGCTCCCGCGGTACGACCCCTGCGGTCGCCAGACCTGCCCGAGGTCGGAAGCATGCTGGCACGAGCGTTCCTGACCGACCCGACCTCAGCCTGGCTCTTCCCGAAGCCGGACGGGCGTCCTGAGGCCCTGGCGCGCTGGTACCAGCTCAACGCCGCTCTGCTGCTGGCTTCCGGGGAGGGTTGGGTCATCGATGACCTGTCCGCCGCCGCCATCTGGCTCCCGATGGGCAGGCTCCGGGAACGTCCGGCCCACCACGCCCGCATTCGGGATGTGCTCAGGCTCAACCTGCAGGTGATGTGGATGCTCGGCCCACGGGTGGCCCCGGCCGCCATGACCACCGTGCGGCTGCACCGTCTTCACGGCGTCACCCCGGCCTGGTATCTGGCGGTCCTGGGCACCGAGCCTTCGCGTCAGGGCACCGGCCTGGGCACGGCGGTGCTGGCACCGATGCTGGCCCGCTGTGACCGGACTGGAACCCCGGCGGTCCTGGACACCGCCACCCTGGTGGATGTCCGCTTCTACCAGGGCCGAGGCTTTGAGGTGGCCGGCGAGGTGCAGAGCCGCCATGGGCCTCGCTTCTGGGCAATGCGCCGGCAGCCAGCTCGGATCTGAGTCATCTCCCCGCCACCGGTCAGTCAGGGCCGATCAGCCGAGCCGCCCTGGTGGGATCGACCAGGTAGCGCGGGGGCCGTGAGATGGCGGATTCGGGCAGGTGCCGAGTTGGCCCAGGCGGCGCTTGGCGCCAGGCGAACCCTGGAGAGGGCGGTCGGGGTCGCGGGTCAGCCGCCGGCCCGGGCTGACCCGCGACGGACTAGCTCGTAGGACTCAGCGAGCAGGTCCTCAACCAGGTCTGGCGCCAGGGATGGCGAGAGAGTGACGGTGATCCAGTGCCGCTTGCTCATGTGGTACCCGGGAGTGATCTCCTGGTACTGGTCGGCCAGGGCCGCCCCATAGCCGGGGTCGCACTTCAAGGTGATCCGGCCCGGCTGGTCGTCGAGGCTGACGGCTGCGAACATTTTGCCGGCGACCTTGAAGACCGCGGTTGACTCCCCGAAGGGATGGCAGAGCTCGGCTGTCGGCAGCCTGGCGCATTCCACGAGGGCACGCTCCCGCCCGAAGGGCGGTCCATTCCCCCGCCCGGACCTGCCGGGCCGGCCCTGGCCAGGTGACCCGGACCCAGCTCCTCGGCCACTCTCGGGGCGCTCGCCGGGGCTGCCGTTCACAGGCGCGGCGGGGGGGCGCCGGCCAGCAGCTGCTCCGCCGTCTCGGCCAGGGTGGCGAGGGCCGCTCGGTGCGGGGACGGGCCGTAAGACACGCGGGCGACTCCCAGGGCGACCAGCTCGCTCGGGGGTGGGGTCCCGGGCAGGCCGAGGACGCTGAGCTTGCGCGGTCCGAGACCCTCGACCAGGGAGCCGACCTGGTCCGAGTCGAGCCGGCCGGGGACGAACACGCAGCCGGCCCCCTCCTCGAGAAACGCCCGGCCACGGTGCAGGGCCTCGGCCAGGGCACCGGCTCGCCCGCCGGGCGCCAGGAAGGCATCGGTTCGGGCATTGAGCACGAGTGGCACTCCCTCCAGCTCCGCGGCGCGCACCGCGGTCCGGACGGCCTTGGCGGATTCGGCCAGCGGGCGCATCTGGTCTTCCAGATTGCCGCCCGCGGCGCCGGCGGCGATGGCGCGACCAACGGTGCCGGCCACGTCACCGTAGCCGGCCTCGAGATCGGCGGTGACCGGCAGGGCGACCGCCCCGGCGATCCTGGCCAGCATGTCGAGCATCAGCGCTATTGGAATAATCTCGCCGTCAGGGTAGCCAAAGGCCGCGGCGATGGCGGCACTGGCAGTGGCCACCGCCCGGCAGCCAGCTGTCGCCGCGACGGTCCTGGCGCTGGCAACATCCCACACGTTTACCAGGATCAACAACTCCGGATCGGTATGCAAGCGGAGGAGCTCGACGGCTTTCTCCCGCACCGAGCTCTTGCCTTGAGACCGGCCCGGAGACGTGGTCGCCGCCACGGCGAGGTCCCCGCCCCACGCTGCCCGATCAGGCCCGATCAGGCCCGGTCGCCCGCAGCTCCGCCCGGCGAGCGCCCTTCGGGGCTTGCTGTCGAGGCCGGCTGAGGTCCTCACCGAGGCAGCTCGGGACGGTCGATGACCCGCAGCCAGGTTCCGTCCGGCAGGCGGCGCGCCACCTGGACCCTTCCGCCGGTGTTGTCAGCCGGACGCGTCGACGTGAGCGCCAGGTCGCCGTTGCGCACGGTGGGCATCGCCGCCTCGGCCCCAGAGGGCGGCGGCGCCATTGCCACCATGCTCTGGAACACGGCCAGGAGGGCTTGGTGCCCGACGGTTACCTGCCCGGGTGGGTAGGCAAGCACCGCGTCCGGCTCATAGAGGGTGGTCAGTCCCTCGGCGTCGCCGGCTCGCCAACGCTCCACGAACAAGCGAGCCAGGTCCTCTGGCTCCCCGGCGCGGTCTCTCATCTCGGTCATCGGCAATCCGCCTCAGCCTCTGGGCGGCGGCTAAAGCCGACGCTGTCACCTACAGACCGCGACCTCGTCACGTCAGCGGCCAGCGCCGGGCCAGCGCGCCCAGACGATTCCAGGCGTTGATGACCGCTATAACCCAGATCAGCTCGCCCAGCTCCTGTTCGGAGAACTCGGCCGCGGCCGCGGTGGCGGCCAAGCTCCATGCCGACTACCACAGCGATGCGATCGGACAGCTCGCCCTGGCGGACCTGCTCACCAGCTACGCCTACGATCGGCATGTGCGCAGCCGGCGGCTTCGGTACCGAAACCGACGCGATCTGCTCCAAAGTCACTTCGGCCCGGAGACTCAGTTGGGCGCGATGGGCTTCCGATTGCAGGGGATCTCGGCCGGCCTCCACGCCTTGATGACCCTTCCTCCCGAAGGCGAGGGCGATCAGGAGGTCTGTGCCCGGGCCGAAGCCAGTGGCGTCGCCATCGGCAGTTTGGGCGAGCACTGGCACACCGCGGGACCTCATCCCCAGGGGATCATCGTCGGCTTCGGCACCCCAAGCGATTTGGTCTACCCAGCTGCGCTGAAGGCTCTCGCTGGCGTCCTGGCCCAAAGTTAGGCCGGCCGCGCGGGTTCCAGTCGGCCCGGTGCGGCAGCCGGTAGCTTCGGCGCGGGACCCGACCGGCATTGGCGACGGCCCCAGGC
The DNA here is from genome assembly GCA_035531535.1 of Candidatus Nanopelagicaceae bacterium. Classification (GTDB taxonomy): domain Bacteria; phylum Chloroflexota; class Dormibacteria; order Aeolococcales; family Bog-877; genus AG-12. Next base: position 6,573 of record DATKSV010000068.1, read on the forward strand.
AGCTTGTATCCCGGCGACTCTAGGGAACCAATCTGCCCCCTTTACGGAGCCATCTGAACTCGGCTCAGCCATGGTCCGAGGCCGTCCCTCCACCCCGGCGTCGGCGGCCCGGCCCGGTCACCGCTGGGGAGACCCGACAGACGCCAGGGAATGACCTCGCCGGACTCCCACTCGGTGCTGCGCCGCGCCCGCCGCGGCGACAGGTATCAGCAGGATCAGGAAGGTGGCCCGGAACCCCACCGCATCGATCCCCAGGCCCAGGAACACCGGCAGGGCGAGGTTCACAGCCTGGACGCTGGCAGTGAGGTGAGCGTTGATGGAGGGCAGCTCCCGGTGGGGTCGGCTTTCCGCCGCCAGAGCCATCGACAGCGGGAAGGTCAGCCCGTGAGGCACTCCCAGCAGTGCCATCGCCAGCAGTAGCTGAAGCTCGCCGTGACCCAGCCCGATCACCACCAGGCCCACCAGGGTGAGCGCCGCGGACACCCGGAACCAGGCCAGTTTGTGCCGAATCGGCGAGCGCCAGGCCAGGCCGGCGCGGACCATGAACGAGACCACGAAGAACACTCCGAACGCCACCTGGATCTGGGCCGGTGAGAGTCCGTAGTCGTGCCTGGCGAACAGCGCGCCGAACACGATCAGGGCGGCGAACGGAGCCGCGTAAAGGAGCTGCCCCAGCAGAGCCACCTGGAATGCGGGATCGTCCAGCGCCCGGCGCAGGGAGACTCGAGCGGTCCCCGGTGCCGAGCGCCCGGCCTCCACCACCGCCTCGGAGGCCGGACCCACCAGCCCTGCCAGGCTGGCGGCTTCCCTCCGGGTATCCCAGCGGGCGGCCCGGCGCGCGCGGCCCCACCCCGAGCGCCGGGTGACCACGGCCGCCATCATGACGGCGGCCAGCAGCGGCCCCAGCGTGAACCACAGGAACGCGGTCCGGAGGTTGCCCCCGCTGACCGCCAGACTGGCGGTCTCCACGAAAGGGCCGATGGCGAGACTGGCGCTCAGCGCCACTCCCAGGAGCGCGATGGGCCGGTCCCGGGCGCCCGGCCCGGCATCCTCGCCGGCGATGCCCCCCACCGCCGTGATCAGGGTGGGGAAGACGAGTCCGCCGCCCAGCCCCAGCAGCAGGACGGCGCCAGTGAGGACTACCACCGAGTGAGCCGCGGCCACCAGCGGGAACGCCAGGCCGAGCATGAGCAGCGATGCGACCAGGACGAGAGGTACTCGCCGCGCGGGAATACGCGAGGCGAGGACGACCATCGCCAGCACGGATGCACCGCCGCCACCGGCAGCGATCGCACCCACGGCGGTGGCATTGAGGTGGAGCAGGTCTCCGGCCACCAGCGGAAAGGTGGTCTGGGCCATGTTCTGGCTGGCCCTCATCAGCATGGTGACCACCAGCAAGACCGCCATGGCCGCGCTGATCCCGAGCCCAGCCTTCAGCCGAGTGTGAGAGCCCATGAGATCGAGTGTACGGACCACTGCGAATGGTTCGGGTGACCGGGCCCGCTGTCTTCGCTTCGGCTATCGGGCCCGATGTCAGCGGCCAGCGCGACCGGACGTACAGCCACCGCTCCTGGGTCGGCCCCAGCCGGTTTGCCCGAGCCTCGGTATCGCCGGCGGCCTGGCCAATCCGATGCCTGGTTGCAATCGATCTCGTCTGGGGGCGTTGGTGTCTGGAAGTCGCTGGCGCGGAGTCTACTGGGCGATTGGCCTCATCTGGGCTCGACGGGCTGAGCCTTAGGGATGCCGCAAGTCATGGTTCGCCGCGGGAGGCGGTGCGGAAGCGCCAACTACGATGGGAGGGTTCCCAGCACAACATTCACCGTGCGCGCGCTGCCGGTGCTGTCTTTGAGTTGGACCTGCACCCGCTTCCCCGGTTGTTGGTCGGCTAGGACCTCGGCCAGACGCTCGGCAGTCGGGGTGGGTGTACCCGCTACCGCGGTGACCAGATCACCGACCAGGATGCCGGCCTTGGCCGCTGGACCACCGGGGGTCACAGCCTCGACGGCCACCCCGACGGGGGCTCCCGCCGAGTTGGCGAGGGAGGACCCACTCAGGCCGAGAGCCGCGCGATGGGAGTCGACCACCCGGCCGTAGCGAATGATCTGACCGGTTATGTCATTGACGATGGTGCTGGGAATGGCGAAGCCGATTCCGGTTATCACCGCGCCCGAATTGAGGGTGCCGGAGGCGCCGAGGGTGGTTATGCCGACCACCTGGCCGGCCAGGTTGACCAGGGCACCACCACTGTTGCCAGGGTTGATGGCCGCCGAGGTTTGAATGGAGTCCGGCAGCACCGCAGACGGCGCCGTGGAGGTTGCCGGCTCCGACACCTCGCGTCCGAGCGCGCTGACGACGCCCACGGTCACGGTGTTGGTGAGGCCCAGGGGGTTGCCAATCGCGAGCACCCAATCCCCGACCCGGAGCGACCCAGCCCCCCCGATCTTGGCCGGCTTCAGGTTCTTGGCCCCAGTGATGCGCAGGACCGCCAGATCGTCGGGCGCAAACTCTCCCAGAAGGGTTGCCTGCTGGGCCACGGCGCTGGTCCCCAGCTGGACCGTATAGGGCCCGCCGCCAGCTACGACATGGGCGTTGGTCACGACGTCGCCTTGGGCATCGACCACCACGCCAGACCCGATGCCCGTCGGCGTCTGGATCAGGGCTATGTCCGGCCTCACTGCCGCGGCCACCGCGGCGAAGCTCGGCAGCACAGGGCTAGGCGTCGCGACCGACTGCGAGCCGGTCCCGGAGGAACAGCCGGAGGCGAACGCCGCGCCGCCGACGGCGGCAACAAGAGCAAGGCCGGACGCGACTCTGAAGCGGGCCGAGCACGGCCCGAGGGAGCGCGATACCGCCATGCCTAGCGTTGAGTGTGCCACAGCTCCTCCTGAAGGAATTGTAGGTCGCCGGCGGGTCCCCTGACCTCACAAATCGCCGCCACGTCGGCTTGCCGACAGCCCGCCCAACCCAGGGCGGGCAGAAAAGGGCCCTGCAGCGCGTGGACTTCCGCAGGGCGTGCCGTCGAGTGGGCCCGGGGATGGCATGCCGCGACGGCGATGGTCGTCGTTAATCGCGCCTCGCACGCCTCATGGGGCCGCGTCATCGGCCAGCGACAGATAGGCCTCATCCTCCTGCTCTGTGTGAAGCCGCAGGATCGCATAGAGTCCATACAGGAGCCGGCGCAGGTGGGCGAGCTCGGAGGCGTCGGGGCCGGCCGGGCCGATCT
>DATKSV010000069.1:0-5443 GCA_035531535.1 Candidatus Nanopelagicaceae bacterium
GACCGCAGCGTGCTGTTGACAGTGCCGGTCTCCACCCGGGACAACCACGGCCTCAGCATGTACTGGCAGGCGGCGTCCGATTTCCGATTTGCCCAGCCGTTTGGCTATCTGCTCCACCCAGGTCCGGGTGGGGTAACCACCGCGCTCAAGTACCCATCCGCTCTGGAGCGGCTGTTCCGACCCTTGACGGTGGGAACCCCGGTGCCGCCACGCTCGTCGGCGGGTGATTTGAGAGCCGAGATGCGCGCCTGGCATGTGGCCGCGGTGGTGGTCATGCCAACTCATGGGTTCGGCCAGGATGTACGAGTGCTTGGGCGGATACTTCAGCGCCCGCCCGAGATGATCGACGGCGCGGCGGTTTGGTTCCACCCGGGATACCCCGTCTCGCGGCCGACCTGACCCCATACCCGGGATGGCGGGGCCCATCCTGGCCACCGCGAACTTATCAAGGGACGCTGGCCCTTCCGGGCCGCCGCCCTGATCTCTTCCCACTACCTGAGGCGACCACGGGCAGGCTGAGGTCGGCCAGCCCACAGGCACCATGCTGGTGGGCGCAGGGGGCATCAGGACCCAGGTGACCACGGCCTTCCTCGGCGCCATCGCCAAGAAGTCCTGGGTATTTCCCCCCGCGTCCGGCGCCTGGGGAGTCGGATTGGTCCTGGGGGTCAGCACCAGTGGGGTGGAGTCACCCACCCTCCCCACGGTCCCATCGGCCGCGCCGGGATGGCCTGGTGCCAGGCGATGGTGACGGCGGTGCCGGAGTGCCTCACCCCGAATTGCAGCTCCCGGTAGCCAGTCGGGGCGGAGCTGCGCGGGCCGTGGTGAGTGGTCGAAGCGGTCGCGGTGGGGGTGGTGGCCCGTGATCCTGACACCAACTTCTGGAAGAGGGCACAGCTGGCCCGGCAGCTGCCCGCGGCCGCGATAATGGTGCGCCTGCGCAGTCAGCCGGCCGCCGGTGCGAACCATCGACGGTCACTACAGCCCCGGGGGGCGAAAATCGGGGAGGGCCCTGGCCCCTGGTCAGACCCGGTTGGCGCTCCGCACCATCCGCACCGGGGCCAGCGCCTCCAGCTGGGAAGCCGCCTCAGGGTCCCCGACCATAACAAAGGTCATCGCGGTCGGCGCCAGGTAGCGCCGCGCGGCTGCCATCACCTGCTGGGCAGAGGTCTGGGCCAGCTGCTTCGAGTAGCGCTCCAGGTAGCGGTGATCCAGCCCGTGGGCGCGCACTTGGGCCAGCGCGGTCGCCAGGCCGGCCTGGGTCTGGAGCATGATCACCCGGGATCCGGACAGGTAGCTCCTGGTGGTCTCGATCTCCTCGCGAGGAACTTCCAGGCTCGCCAGCCGGCCCAGTTCGTAGACCAGCTCCAGGTAGGCGGCTCCGGTGACCTCGTTGCGAACCTCCATGCTGGCGGTTGCCAGTCCGTCCAAAAGGTGGTTCGAGAGGCGTGCGTGGGGGCTGTAGGTATAGCCCTTGTCCTCCCGCAGGTTGTTCATCATGCGGGAGGTGAAGCCGCCCCCCAGGACCGCTGTGGCCAGGGTGAGCGCTACGTGATCTGGGTGCCCGTGGGTGGGGCCGCTGCTGCCGGCAACGACGACTGTCTGCACCGATCCCGGCCTGCCAATGAAGTGGATCTCGTCTGAGCGGCCGGCCCGCACCGCGGGCAGGCCGGGAACGTGGCGGGGCCCCTGCCAGGGCGAGAAGGCGCGCCGCAGACGGGCCTGGGTGCGCCGGGCGTCGACATCGCCGACGACTGTGATCTGGGCCGTCCAGGGGCTGAAGCTGCGCCGGTGCAGATCCAGCAGCGCCCGGCGCCCGGTGCGCCGCACGGTGGTCTCACTGGGCTCCGGCCGGCCGTAGGGGTGATCACCGTAGATGAGGCGCCCCAGCCCCTCGCCAGCTGGGAAGTGGGGCTCGGCCCTGGCCATGCGCAGCCCCTCCACCAGCTTGGCCCGCTCGGTGGCCAGGTCGTGGGCGGGGAACTGGGGCGCCATCACCAGGTCGGCGAGCAGCCGATATAGCTCCTCCTCAGCCTCGGAGAGGGCGGCCGCCTGCAGGTAGAGCCGGTCGTGGTCCTGGCTCACGTGGAGCGAGCCGCCGAGGTCCTGGATCCGCTCCGCCAGTTGCGCCTGGTCCAGCTCCGCGGTTCCAAGAGGGATCCCCATCGCCAGCAGCTCGGCCGCCGCGGCGCTGGGGCCCATCGCGGCTCCCGCCGGCAAGCTGAGGCGGAACTCGACCCGAGGCACGGTGGGGCGGGGGACCACCATCACCGCGACCCCGTTTGGGAGGACAGTCTGGGAGACCCCGGTCACTCGCACCGGGGGCACCGGACCTGTCACGGGCACGGCGGAGAGATCGACCTCGGTCATGCCGCGCTCGGCGCTCACGACCTCCTCCCAGCGGTGGACGGCTGCCAGTGGAGAACCGTCGAGCGCTCGGGACGCAGCCACTCCCGGACCGCCCTGGTCACATCCGCAGCGGAGACCTCGGAGAACAGCAGGGGGAGCTCGTCGACCATCTTCGGATTGCGGTGCACCGCAGCCATAACGCCCAGCTCGGTCATGCGCCCGAGCCGGCTGTCATTGCCCGCATGGTAGGCGGCCAGCTCCCGCCGGCGTGCCCGCTCCACCTCCTCGGCGCTCGGCCCCTCCGTGGCCAGCAGCTCGACCTCCCGGTCGAGGGCGTAGACGGCGTCGGTGGTTGTGACCCCAGGACGGGGAGTCGCCTCCAGGGTGAACAGCGCCGGGCCGCGGAATTCGAAGGAGTCACCGATGGGGTAGTGGGGGCCGCCCGCGACGTGCAGCAGGAGCTGCTGCTCGGCAACCAGGTGGCGCTGCAGCCGGGATGACCGGCCGTCCTGGAGGATGCGCGCCGCCAGCGCCAGCGGGAGGTGGTCCTGCTGTCCGAAGGGAGCCGTCCGGTAGCCCACCGCCACCTGGGGAGACGGTGCCAGGGGGTCGACGCGGGTGTGTTCCTGGCGCGCCTTGGGCAAGGGCTCATCGAGGGCCGGAGCGGGAGGAGCCGGACGGGCTGGAACCGAGCTCAGGTGGCGCTCCACGAGCGCGCGCGCCTGGTCCTCATCAAAGTCACCTACCAGGACCAAGGTGGCGTTGCCCGGGCCGTACCAGGTCTCGTAGAACTCGCGGGCGTCCTGGACCGTGGCCGCCTCCAGGTCGGCGAACTCCCCGTAGTAGTTGTGAGCGTTGGGATAGGTGGAGAAGGCGTACTGGGAGAGCCAGAGCCAGGAGAACCCACCGTAGGGCTGGTTCAGGACGTTGACCCTGACCTCCTCCTTGACCACGTCGACCTGGTTGCGCAGGGTCTCCTCGTTGAGGTCGAGGAACTGCATCCGGTCGGCCTCCAGGTAGCAGGCCATCTCCAGAGCGGACGCCGGCAGCACCTCGAAGTAGGCCGTGTAGTCGTGGCGGGTGAACCCGTTGAGCAGGCCTCCCGCGGAGTTGATCCGGTTGCCGAAGTGGGGCTTGGGGACGTTGGTCGTGCCCTGGAACATCAGGTGCTCGAAGAGATGGGCGAAGCCGGTTCGACCCTCTGGCTCGAGCCGGAAGCCGGCCCGGTAGAAGACTCCGACCCCGACCGTTGGGGAGGAGCGCTCCGGGCTCAGGACCACCTCCAGGCCATTGGGGAGGTGGAAGGTGCTGAGGGCAGGGGCAGTTCTCGCTGTCGGCTGATGCGCCACCGCCCTTGAACTCACAGTCGCTGATGCTACCAAGCTTGGGCATGGGGACCCCCTGGGCAGCAGCAGCGACTGAAGTCAGGTGGACGGGTGGGCGCGGGCGCAACTCGCCCGGCGCCGGGCGAAGAATCCATGGATCTGCTGGCATCACGGCGGAGTCTCCCTGTCAGGTTTCCAGGCAGATGAGGAGCTCGGGGCCAATGACGATGGGCATGCAGTCGCGCTGGGAGTGGCTACGCCGATTGCGGACTTGGTGGCCGGGCTTGTCCCTGATGGAGCCCAAAGGCTGCACTGGTCGAGATCGGACAGCTGCTAAGACCTGACGTTTTCGTGACGTTCGGGTAACGAGTCCTGAAGGGGCAGCCTCTTGGCCTTCACAACTCGTCACGGACTAGCTACAGTTAGCCGAGTCGCGGTTCGGTAGCGGGAAACGATCCCAAGTGCTTGGGGCGGCGGCCGGTGACTGGCGCCAGGCAGGAAGAAGGGAGAGGGCGGTGACACCAGGTCCGGAGGGGGGCCCTGGCTGTCTGGTGGGCTCCGCCTTTGGTCGGCGCTGCGGGTTTGATCTATCCGCTTCTCCAGGTTGGGATCGTCGACCTGAACTTGACTGTTATGGGAATTTGTGTCGGCGCGGACAGGAGGTGGGCAAGTGAACCGAGGTTCCAGGCGGCCGGGAGGTTACCTCCGTCGGCTGGGGGGCCTGATGGCGACGGCGGGAGCCCTGGGCTTGGTGGCAACCGCGATCCTGGGGACGGACCCGGTATCGGCGGCCACGGCAGCTTCGACTCCCACCAGTGGCACCCTCTACTTCACCTGTTTTGCCTCGCAGGGCCAAGTCACTTCGAATTGCCAAACCAGCCATGATGTGCAGAAAGCCATTTACAGCTTTGACGGCAGCCAGCTGGTCGTGGGATCCCCGCAATCGGTCGCGAACACGCAGGGTGCGGACGGAATCCAGTTCCTGCCCAACGGCGAGCTGGTGGTGGCGGGGCAACAGAGTGGGACGGTCAGTGAGATCGACCCCTCGACGGGAAGCCCGGTCCAGCCGGCCGTTTCCGCGGGGGTTCCCTCGGCGGACCACATCTCGGTTTCCCCTGCAAACCTCTACCCAACTCAGTTGGTCACCGTGGGCGGGTATGGTGGTGGCGGCATGGCGGTCCTGCCCCTCGATTCCAGTGGCAACATTACTGCCGGGGTCCCGTGTCAGCTGACCCTGGATGGCACACCCCTCCAAGGAGCGGCCGCCCAAAGCTTCGTGATGGACACCGTTGTCTGGGTAGGTACCCAGGCGTACTACACGGAGAGTACCAACACCTCCGATCCCTACAACGGCTTTGGTGCCTTCGGGGCGATGGACATAACTTACACCCCCGCCGCGGGCTCAACTGGGGCTAGTTGCTCGGCCAGCCTGACTCAGTTGCTCCCCCAATCCCTGACCGGTACAGGGTTTGCAGCCGCTCATGGAATGACGTACGACTCGTACAGCAAGAGCCTTATCCTCTTCGGATCGACCATGATCGCGCAGATCCCGGTCAGCTCATCCACGACGTTGACCACCACCACCGCCGCACCCGTCTCGGAGATCACCTGGGACGGGCTAGCCTGCACTGAGTCAACGAGTTGCTACCAGGTGCCGTCGAACCTCGGCACCAACTATAGGTTCGACCAGGGCACTGCGGATGGTCTGGGACACCTGTTCGTCAGCGACAACAATGGCAATCTGGTCTTCGTCGACTACTCTCAGACCCGTG
>DATKSV010000070.1:0-24136 GCA_035531535.1 Candidatus Nanopelagicaceae bacterium
GCGCCGGACAGGGACTCTGGAAGGCGGCCGCGGCTGATCTGCGGCGTGGGTGTTGATGGCCGGGTGATCCAGCCAATGGAGGAGGGGAGGGAGCCGACCGACCGCCGGGATGGTGCCATCTGGGGGAAGGCGTAACGATCCGATCCGAGCTGGCTTGGGAGGGCACCTGGGCGCCGCCGGGCACCGCACTGCAACCCCCGGCTTTTCAAGAGGATCTTGCCATGGCTGCAGACCGCAGAGCGGGGAAGGGCATTCCCCACGTGGGCAAGGAGCCCAGGGCTCGGAACCAGGACGGCAGCTGGCGCAAGAAGCGCTCCGACGCCGGCAAGCCCAAGCCCAAGAAGGGGAAGTAGTTCGGAGTCTCCCCACCCGCCGCAACCTGCGGGATCCCGTCGCCCGCTGGGCGGGCGGCCGGATCCCGCTACCTCTGCAACCTGCGGGGGACCGCGGGCGAGCGCAGCTCGCTCGCCGTCCCCCGCTTCCGCTGATGCCGGGGGCTGGGGGCGATGGGGTCCCGTCGCCCGCTGGGCGGGCGGCCGGATCCCGCTTCCTCTTAAACCGGCGGGCGAGCGAGGCTCGCTCGCCGGCCCCCGCTTCCGCTGATACCTGCGGCAGCTCGCGGCAAAGCGGAGCTGACTCGCGGGCTGCCGGGCCCCGGATCCGGCGGCTGCTTGGAGCCGGCCGGATCCCGGGCCGAGCTTGCGCTGACTCCCGAGCGTCTGGGGGCGGGTTTAAGGCCCGCGGCTGCTTGGAGCCGGCCCGCCCCGCTCTCGAGCCGGGCGAGGCCCGCTGCCCGATCAGAGGCCGGATCGGCCCGAGCTTCGCTCAGGCGGCACCCGGGAGCCCTCTGCGCCAGCTGGGCTGGGCGATCAGGGAGTTGGGCCCAAGGGGTGGCTTTCGGTTCGGCCCCGGCTGGCCAGGGGCCGGCTGGGTCAGGGCCCCAAGAGGGGTTCCTCCGCGCCGGGCGCCCGCCAGCTGACGGGCGGTGGGCAAAGAGGGCCGAAATGCCCCGGCCGCTATCTTCGGGCTGGTTGCAGAACATCCCGGTGCGGGTCCGCCGCGTCGCACCCGGGGGGCCCCGGACCCCCAGCTCCTGTCCTGGCCACTGCACGGGCCCCGGGCCAAAGCGGGCGGAGCCTTCGGGCGGGGGCTCGCGGCCCTCTCGGTCGGGCCCGGGTGGCACCTCAGCGCGGGTAGCGCCCTCCGGGATCAGCTTGGCTTCGATGACCCCCGGGAGCCGCAGCCCAGCGCGGGCGGAGGTTCACCCAGCGAGGGCCTGGCCGGGTCGCTCGGCGACCAGAGCAACGCGGCCACGGCGGAGCCCCGGCCCCGCTCCCCCGGCTCCCGGCTCGAGCTCAGCCGCGGCCGGAACCAGCTGGGTGGGCTCGGGGTGCTGCCAAGGGCCTCCAGGCGAACCCTGCCCCTGACCGGCTTGGCCCGGCTGCAGCGGCCAAAATGGGGCGTACAGTGCGGGTATGGGTCCGCACTTCGCCGGTGGGGGTGGTCTGGTCCCGGACCGGGCGCCGGCGGGGCCGCTCTCCGGCCCCCGTCAGACAGCCTCGGCCGCTTTGTTCCTGCGCTCAGCCGATTTGTTCCTGCGCTCGGCCGACGGGCCGCGGCTGAGCGGCGAGTTTTCACTGCTCCCAAGTGAGATCGGCGGCGAGCTCCGGCCGGGGGCGGCCCCAGCGTTCCGATCGGGGGTGGCGCAGGGGCTAAGGGGGAAGCCATGAACCCCACGGCCCCACCCGCCGCTCCCCTGCGTCCGGGGCAGCGGCGTGACCCGAGAGCTGCCTACCGCGAAGAGGGCACCACCTGGGCGCGAGAGTTCTTTGTCCACCCGAACCGGATGACGACGGTGTTCTGGGGGGGAGGTGCCGTCGCGGCGCTGGTGGTCCTCCCTCTGGGGCACTGGTCAGCGGCCAACGAGCTGGTCCTGGTGGCGGTCGGCGGGTTCAGCGGCATCGCCGGCGGGGTGAGGGCCATCCTCGGCGAGCGGGTCCCGCGCGGGCTGCTGCATGTCGATATGGCCCTGGCCACGGTGCTGGTGAGCACGCTGGCGGCGGTCGGCGTCTCTGGGGCCATCCAGTTCGCTGACCTCTACATCTGGGTCGGGATCTTCGCGGTCCTGTACTTCGGCGGTCGCTCGGCGCTCATCCACATCGCGGCGGCTGGAGCGGCCTACGCGGTGGTGCTTGCCATAGGACCAAAAGATCCCAACCCGGTCGGGGACTGGTGCGTGGTGTTTGGCACCTTGGCGGTGACCGCGTGGGTGACCTACATGCTGGTGGGCTTTCTCCGGTCCAGCGCTCGGGTGGACCCCCTCACCGGGCTTCCCAATCGGCGTTCGTTCGACGAGCGCCTGGCGGAGGAGGTGGACCGCTCGCGGCGGGAACACACCGCGCTGTCGGTGGTCATGAGCGACGTGGACCACTTCAAGACCCTCAACGACAGCCGCGGGCACGCTGCCGGCGACCAGACGCTCCGGGCGCTGGCTAGCTCCTGGCGGCGGGCGGTGCGCGGCGGCGGGGACGTCGTCGCTCGAATTGGCGGCGACGAGTTCGCCATGATCAGTCCCGGGGCTGGCGCATCGGGAGTGCGCGGCCTGATCCAGCGGCTGCGGGAGGCGCTTCCCGAAGGGGTATCCGTGTCCTTCGGCGCGGCGTCCTGGGACGGGGCGGAGAGCGGTGTCGACCTGCTGCGGCGGGCCGACGAGGTGATGTACCAAGCCAAGCTCGGAAAGCGAGGAAGCCCGGGAAACTCCGATCGCGCATGATCCTGGGTCTCGACTTGGACGGGGTCCCCATCCCGCCCCATGCCACCGCGCTCCGTCAGTGCGCCGGGGGGCAAGAGCCGGCGCCCAGCGCCCCCCACCAGGACGTCGTGGCCGGGAGACTGTCAGGGTCGGAACTCCTGAAGGCGGTCGTGGGCGCATCCCCGGTCGCTCTGGTCGTAGGGGACATCTCCGGCGTGGGGAGGCGCTGGAACCACGCCTCGGAGCATGGCTTGGGCGGGAGCGCCGAGGAGGTGCTCGGGCGCCGGCTGCCGACGATCGATCCCTCCTTCGAGGTGGAGTTGACAGCCCTCCGGGGGGCGTGGTCACCAGACTCGGCAGCCGCATCGGGAGGGCTCTCTGAGCGAGGTGGTCGTGGCCCAGGTGCCGCTCCACGGCACCAGGGCCTGAGCCAGGCGGCGCTGGTGGCCTTACCGGGACCTCGCCGGGCCCCGGGAGGTCGCGGCCGAGTCGCTCTGGCAGGCCCGGCACGACGAGCTGACGTGTCTTCCCAATCGGCTGGGTCTGATCGATGCGACGCGGGAGCTGTCGCGGAGCGAGGGCGGCTCCGGCGGCGCCAGGGCCGCCTTCAAGCTGCGCCGTCTGAAGGATGGGAATGACTCCCCCCAGCTGGCCCCCACGGACGAGGTGCTGTGCACCTTCGCCAAGCGGATGGCCTGAGGGGCTCGTCGGAGCGACCTGTGGGCCCGTCTCGACGGGGACATCTTCATCGTGGCGATGCCGGAGATCGCGGACGGGGGAGGCCTCGGTCGCCAGGGTGCTGTACCGGTGCCGGCCCCCATCCGCGGCCTGCAGCGGGTCCGGCGGCTGGATGCTACGATTGCAGCACATGGATACCATAGGGGTTCGGGAGCTCCAGCAGCACGCTTCGGCCGCCCTGAGACGGGTGGCGCGGGGGGAGACCCTGGGGATCACAGCAAGGGGACGGCTGGTGGCGGTTCTCAGCGCCCCCTCGGACAGCTTTGGCGCGGCCGCCCTGATCGCCTCCGGCAGGGTCCAGCAGCCCCGGTTGGGGCCGGAGTTCCTGCCGGAGGCGGAGCTGGGTCTGGTGGGGAGCGCCAAGGTGCTCGAGGAGCTGCGGGCGGAGCGGGCGTGATCTGGTACCTGGACACCTCCGCCTTCCTCAAGCTCATCACCAAAGAGGCGGAGTCGAAGCCGATGCGCGACTGGTACTCCACCCATGGCCCCTGCTGGTCGTCGCAAGTCCTGCTGACCGAGGCGACCAGGGCGGGTGCTCGCCTGGGCCTCCGGCAGGAGCTGGTCGCGACCGCCCTGGACACGGTGGGGCTGGTCCTGCCCAGCGTCACGACCTACTTCGCGGCGGCCCGGCTGCCTCCACCCGGACTCCGGTCGCTGGATGCGCTCCACCTCGCCACCGCGATCGAGATCGGCGCCGATCTGGAGGGCATGGTGGTCTACGATCAGCGCCTGAGGGCAGCCGCCGAGGGAGCCGCGATCTTGACCGTCACCCCTACCTGAGCCGCCCGGCGGCGGCGGCGCGGGCCCCTCCCCGGGCCACGGCGATCCGGCGGACCGGGCGAAGGCCCGAGCCCGGTTCTGAAACCTGCGGGCGAGGCTGGCTCGCCGTTCCCAGCTTCCGATGACACCTGCGCCAGCTGGCGGCTCGCCTGCGTCGCGTCACGGGCGGGCTCCTGGTCCCGCGGGTCCTTCGAGCGGGCCGGATCCGGGGCGGTGGTCTGGGGGCGGCTGGACGGACGGCCCGGGCCGCCAGCTCGGCTACGCTCCCAATCCCCGGGCAGGGGCCGGCTCGCCGGCGGCCGCTGTTCTGGAGCCGGGCGAGGCCGTCTGCCCGATCGCACCCCGGATGGGCTCGAGCGCAGCTGAGGTGGCCCCCGGGATCCCGCCGGCGCCAAATGGGCTGGGCGACTCAGATGGGCTTGCCGATGCTGAGCCGGTCGCGCGCCCGCTCGGATTTGGCCGGGTCCACGATCGGTGATCGGTGGCCACCGCCGCCGCGGGCTGGATCCTGCCTAGCGGGCCACCCCAGGGAGCTCCCCTTGTCTCTGGCGAGCCCTGGGGCCGGCTGCGTGAGGGCCCGACGAGTGGAGGTCCATTCGGGGAAGAGGGTCGCGCGCCGGTCGGGCGGCAGTGACTCCCACCAGTTGGCCGCCGCACGTGATGTGAACGTCGGAGCCCCCCCCCGCCACTGGCCGTCCCCGAGCTGGAGGGCGAGCAGCCGGGCACGCTAGGCGCGGTCTGGTCTGTTCCCGGGTCTGGCAGTCGGCCCCAGGTGGGCCCCACCGCTCTTTGCCCCCGCTCGACTCCAGCCGAGGTTTGACTGTGCCCACGCCGCCGCGGCGGGCGGGTCCCAGGGCCGCGGCCGGCGGCGGAGATGGGGTGCCGAAACCGGCGGCGCTGGGGGTGGGGGAAGCGGCCAGGGGGGGTTGGTCAGGGGGTGGGGCCTTCTCTGGAGATCAGGAAGTCGGGGGGATGGCGCAGCCGCGGCCGGCCCGACTCCCGCTCCCAGATTCGCTCCAGGTGGGCCAGGTGGTGGTCCATGGCCGCCTCGATCACCTTTTGGTCGCCCCCCCTGATCGCCTCCAGGGTGCGCTGGTGCAGCTCCACCACCAGCTCGGGCTCGACCGGGGTGCGCAGCGCCATGTCCCGGGCGATCTCCACCTGGCGCAGCAGTGAGCGGGTCAGCTCCACCACCACCTGGTTTTGGGTGGCGGCCGCGATCGCCAGGTGGAAGCGGGTGTCCAGGGCCCGCACCCGCTCCCGGTTTCCCCCCGCCTGGCGCTGCCGCTCCAGGATCTGGGCCAGCTGGTCCAGGTCCTCATCGCGGGCGTACAGCCCCGCCAGCTGGGCCACCCTGGGCTCCAGCAGCCGGCGCGCCTCCAGGACCTTGGCGACCTCCTCCAGCCGCATCGCCGAGCGCTGCTCCAGGACCCCTTCTGGGATCCGCTCCGAGGCCACCTGGACAAAGCCGGGTCCCGCCCCCAGCACCCCCGCCTGCCGGAGCACCCGCACCGCCTCCCGCAGGGTGGGGCGGGAGATCTCCAGCTCGGCCGCCAGCTGCCGCTCCGGGGGCAGACGCCCTCCCACCGGCAGGTCGCCGGCCCGCACCGCCTCGGCGATCTGGGCCACCGCCTCCTCGAAACTGCGCCGGGAGCGCACCGGCCGGAAGATCCCCTGCGGCATCCCGGCAGATTACCAGGGCGAACCGAAAATGCCAGCTTCTGGGTAATAAAGAGACCAATCAGCGGTTTGCTACCATACCGAGCGGGCCGGCCATGCCGGCCGCCGGTGGGATGGGGGATCAGGGATGTCAAAGAGCGAGGGGACGCACGGCGCAGCGGACATCGGGAGCCCGGGCGAGCCCGCCCCGGTCACCACCGGTCAGCAACTGGAGCGGCGCTCCTGGGCCGAGCCCTGGAAGATAAAGATGGTGGAAAAGCTGCGGATGACGACCCGGGAGCAGCGCCAGGAGGCGCTCTCGGGGGCCGGGTACAACACCTTCCTGCTGCGCTCGGAGGATGTCTACATCGACCTCCTCACCGACTCCGGTACCAACGCCATGAGCGACCGGCAGTGGGCCGCCCTTTTGATGGGGGACGAGGCCTACGCCGGCTCCCGCAACTTCTACGAGCTGGAGGCGGCGGTGCGCGAGGTCTACGGCTTTCAGCGCATGGTGCCCACCCACCAGGGTAGGGGCGCGGAGCACCTGCTCAGCCAGTGCGCCATCAAGAAGGGCCAGCTGGTCCCCGGCAACATGTACTTCACCACCACCAGGGAGCACCAGGAGAGGGCCGGCGGGATCTTCGTCGACGTGATCTGCGATGCCGCCCACGACCCCGCCAACCTGGACCCCTTCAAGGGCAACGTGGATCTGGCCAAGCTGGAGGAGGTGATCTCGCGCCAGGGAGCGGCCCAGGTCGCCTACCTCAGCCTGGCCGCCACCGTCAACATGGCCGGTGGCCAGCCGGTCTCGATGGAGAACCTGCGCCAGGTCCACCGGCTCTGCCAGGACTTTGGGGTCCCGATCTACCTGGACGCCACCCGCCTGGTGGAGAACGCGTTCTTCATCAAGGAGCGGGAGGAGGGCTACCAGGACCGCTCGGTGGCGGAGATCGTGAGGGAGTTCTGCTCGCTCACGAACGGCGCCTGGATGTCGGCCAAGAAGGACTCTTTGGTCAACATCGGGGGCTGGCTGGCGGTCAACGATGAGCAGCTCTTCGAGGAGATCCGCAACCTGGTGATCGTCTTCGAGGGCCTCCACACCTACGGCGGCCTGGCCGGCCGCGACCTGGGGGCGATGGCGCAGGGGATACGGGAGTCGGTGAGCGACGAGCACGTGCGCTCTCGGGTGGGCCAGGTCCGCTACCTGGGCGAGCTGCTCTTGGGCCAGGGCATCCCCTTGGTCCAGCCGATAGGGGGGCACGGCATCTTCCTGGACGCCCGGCGCTTCTATCCCCACCTCGAGCAGGAGCAGTTCCCGGCTCAGACCCTGGCCGCCGAGCTCTACTTGGAGTCCGGGGTCCGGGGCATGGAGCGGGGGATAGTCTCCGCCGGCCGCGACCCGGTCACCGGCGAGCACCACCGGCCCCGGCTGGAGCTCACCCGGCTGGCCATCCCGCGCCGGGTCTACACCCAGGCCCACATGGACGTGGTGGCGGAGGCGGTGGAGGCGGTCCACGCGCGCCGCGGGCAGGCGAGGGGCCTTCTGATGACCTACGAGCCCCGCTACCTGCGCTTCTTCCAGGCCCGCTTCGAACCCCCGGGGAGCTGAGCGCCCGTCCCCTTCTCGACCGACGGGCCGCCCTCCCCTGGGCCGGGCTGCCTCCCGGCGCCGCGGTGACGCCGCCGCCCACGCCCCCTTCGAGATCAAGGGCGGGCGAAAAATCCAGTGGAGCTGGGGCATGCTTGACAAAACTGGATCCTGCATCCAGAATGTCGGCCCATGCTGCCAGACGCTCGCTGTGCCGGCCGCGCATCTCAGCTGGGTGGGCCCGAATCCGCCGTTCCAGCTCGGCTGCCGCGAACCCTGGGCCCGGCCGAGACCCCGGCCGGTCGGCCGGTGACCATCGCTGGTCAGGTGGGGCCGGGAGCGGCTTTTGGGCCGGCTCGTCCGCTGCGCCCGCCAATCGCGAGATGCAACACCGCAGACGGCGGCCCGCCCGGCGGCCGTCGGCCCGACCACCTGCCGGCACCGTCGGGATCAGAAATGGGGAGGTACTCGTCATGAAGCGCATGCCCAGGAACTGGATCTGGGGGTTGGCCGTGGCCAGCGCCGTCACCCTGTCGCTGGCCGCCTGTTCCGGCGCCAACGGGCCCAGTCGCGCCGTCAAGGGCGGCACCGTCACCTTCGCCGAGCCGGCCGGAGCCGTCCCCAACTACATCTTCCCGATGCAGCCGGGCGCCTATCTGACCGACGCCAACAGGGGGCAGTTCTCCAGCCTCATGTATCTGCCCCTCTACTGGTTGGGGGCGCAGGGCCATCCGGTCGTCAACAGCGCCCTCAGCGTTGCCCGGCCGCCCGTGTTCTCAGCCAACAACACCCGGGTCACGGTGACCTTGAAGCACTGGTCCTGGTCCAATGGGCAGCCCATCACCGCCCGCGACGTGATCTTCTGGATGAATCTGGTCAGTGCCGCCTCCGACCCCAACGCGCCTGCGATCGGGAGCAGCACAGCGCCCGGTCCGGGCTGGGGCGACGCGGTCTCGGGGGGCTTTCCCGAGAACGTGGTCAGCTACACCCAGACCGGCACCTACACCCTGGTGCTGCACCTGAACCGGTCCTACAACCCGACCTGGTACCTGGACAACGAGCTGACCCAGATCTACCCGCTGCCGACCAAGGCGTGGGACCAACTCTCCAGCGGCGGCGCGGTGGGCAGCTATGACGCCTCGGCCCAGCCCAGGGTCGAGCTCTCCGGGAGTGCCGGGGCCGGCTGCCCCAGCTGCTACGTTCCGGCCAATCCCGGTACCGCCACCACAGGCGCCCTGGGGGTAGCCCAATTCCTCAACAGCCAGTCCCAGAACATCTCGACCTATGTCTCCAACCCGCTCTGGCGGGTGGTTGACGGTCCCTTCCGGCTCCAGCAATTCACTCCCAGCGGCTTCGTCAAGATGGTGCCCAACCCTGCCTACTCCGGGTCGCCCAAGCCCAGCATCGCCGCCTTCGAAGAGGTTCCCTTCACCACCGACACCGCCGAGTTCAACGCCCTCAAGGCGGGCAGCCTGACGATCGGCTACCTGCCCCCCCAGGACCTCGCCCAAAGGGCCACCCTAGCCCGCCAGCAGGGGTATCGCTACAGCCCCTGGTACGTGTTCGGGATCAACGTGATGGCCTACAACTTCACCGATCCGAGCGCGGGCCCGATCTTCAGCCAGCTGTATTTCCGGCAGGCCTTCCAGGCCCTGATCAACCAGGCTCAGTACATCAAGGCCTTCGAGAACGGGGTGGGCACGGTGGAGAATGGGCCGGTCCCGACCTATCCCAGCCATGACCCCTACGTCAGTCCCCTGGAGGCGGGGGCGCAGGTCTACCCCTACAGCCCGGCCACGGCTGTCAGGCTGTTGCAGGCCAATGGCTGGGCCGTCAACCCCGGAGGGGTCAGCGTCTGCCGCCGGCCGGGCAGCGGAGCCGGACAGTGCGGGCCGGGTGTTAAGGCCGGTCAGCCGGCCACCTTCGGCCTCCTCTACGCCAGCGGGTCTCCGGCCCTGACCAACGTGATGGAGGCGATGCAGTCGACCATGAAGGCGGCGGCCGGAATCACCCTCAACCTCTCCCAGGCCTCGGTCAGCCAGACCATCGCCACCGCCTTCAATGGCTGCACTCCGGCGACTCCCTGCAGCGGCTGGCAGATCGTCGACTGGTACCCAACCGACGGCTGGACCTGGCTGGGCGGGCTGCCCACCGGAGGCGTGATGTTCTCCATCGGCGGCGCCAACGCCGGCGACTATTCCAGTCCGACCAACCTGGCGAACATCGCGGCGACTCATGTCGCCCCCAACCAGCCGGCTGAGATCCAGGCCATGTTCAAGTACGAGGATTACGTGCTCCGCCAGGCCGCCTTCGCGATGCTGCCGAATCTGCCCTACCAGCTGACTGTCTACAAGAGCAACCTGCGGGGGCTGGTGCCCCAGGGCGTTTTCACGGAGATCTATCCCCAGTACTATTCGCTGTCCAGTTGATTAAGCGGGGGGACTCCGGGCCAGCCGGTGGGGGAGCTCGGCTCCCCCACCAGGGGCTGGCTGCGGTGGAGCTGGCCGGCCGAGCCCGGACTAGCCGCCGTGGGTGATGTCATGACCGTCACCGGGCCGGTCGCCCAGAGCCGGCTCGGGGTCACCCTGCCGCATGAGCACGTCTTCCTGGACCTGAGCTGCCTTTGGCACGAACCCAGGGATCCCAGCCGCGCCTGGCTGGTCGACGCCCCGGTCGCGGCCCCGCTCCAGGCGACGCTGGCCACCGACCCCTACCATTCCCGGGACAACCTCCGGCTCGACGACGAGGCGGTGGCGCTGCGGGAACTGGAGTACCTGGTCGCGGCCGGCGGCCACACCCTGGTCGACATGTCGACGCTGACGATCGGGCCCTACCCAGAGCAGCTGCGGCGACTGGCGCTGCAGCTGGATCTGGCGTTGGTGGCGGGAACCGGCTTCTACGTGCAGCGGGCTCACCCCGACTGGCTGAGGGACGCTCCCTGGCAGCAGCTGGCGGAGCGGATGCTGCACGACCTCAGCGATGGCTTCGGGGAATCCAAGATCCGGGCGGGGGTGATCGGGGAGTTGGGCACCAGTTCCCCCCTTCATCCCGATGAGATCAAGGTGCTGCGGGCCGCGGCCGCCGTCCAGGCTCAGTACCCAGTTGGGATCAACGTCCACCTGACCCTGTTCGAGCGCGAGGGAATCGAAGTGGTTCGGCTCCTGGAGGGGTTTGGGGCGGACCTGTCGCGGGTGGCCCTGAGCCACCTAGACGAGACTTTGGATCCCGGGTACCACGACCTCCTGGCCCAAACCGGGGTGTTCCTGGAGTTCGACACCTTCGGCTCGGAGTGCTGGTTCACCGAGTCGGGCACCCGGGAGCCGACGGACCTGGAGCGCCTGGCGGCGCTCAGAAGGCTGGCCGACCAGGGGTACTCCGGCCAGCTGCTCCTGTCCCAGGACGTCTGCACCAAGATGCAGTGGCATCAGCATGGCGGCAGGGGCTACGACCACCTGCTCACGGCTGTCGTCCCGCGCTTGCTGGAGGTGGGCTTCTCGGAGCGCGAGGTGGCCCGGATGCTGGAGGACAACCCGGCTCGGTTCCTTGGGGGCGCCCCGGTTCCGGGAGCAAATCCGGCCCGCCCGGTGCCGCCGCCGTAGGGCTGGCGCGGGCAGCCCCACCGGGCGGCCGTGGCACCTGCCCCGCCGGCCAGCGATCGGATGGGGCGCCCGCCAACTGGGCCCTAGGTTGGCCAACCTAGGGCCCGGGCTAGACTGCTTCGACATGACCAGGATCGGAGTGGGGCTGGTCGGCTACGGGCTGGCCGGCCGGGTCTTCCACGCCCCTTTGATCGCGGCTGCCCCAGACCTCGAGCTGCGCGCGATCGTCACCGCCGACCAGGGCCGTCGGGCCCGGGCCGAGCGCGACTTCCCCAAGGCGGCTGTCCTGCCGGGTGTGGAGCGGCTCTGGAGCCAGCCCATCCAGCTGGTGGTGGTGGCCACCCCCAACCACCTCCACTTCCCCCACACCATCTCCGCTCTGGAGCAGGGGCGCCACGTGGTGGTCGACAAGCCGATGGCGCTCAACACCGGGGAGGCCAGCGCCATGATCGAGCGCGCCCAGAGCTGCGGCCGGCTGCTCACGGTCTTCCAGAACCGCCGCTACGACAACGACTTCCTGCTCCTGCGCCGGTTGCTGGCCGAGGCTGAGCTGGGGGGGCTGCTCCATCTCGAGAGCCGCTTCGAGCGCTGGCGCCCCGAGCTCCGCCCCGGGTCCTGGCGGGAGGAGCTCTCCCCCGCGGCGGGCGGAGGCCTGCTCCTGGACCTGGGCAGCCACCTGATCGACCAGGCGCTCCTGCTCTTCGGGACCCCGACCGCCGTCTACTCCGAGCTCGCTGGCCGCCGATCCGGCGCCCTCGCCGACGACGACGACTTCGTCGCTCTCCAGTTCCAGGGGGGGCGCAGCGCCCACCTCTGGATGAGCGCGGTGGCGCCCGCCGCGGGGGCCCGCTTCCGGGCCTGGGGGAGAGGCGGCGCCCTGGAGACGTTCGGGCTGGATCCCCAGGAGGAGCAGCTCGGCTCCGGGCTGCGCCCCGGCGAGGCCGGCTACGGCCAGGCCACAGGCCAGCAGCTAGCCCGGCTCACAAAGGGGGGAGCCGCCATCCCGGTGCCGCTGCCGCCCGGCGGGTACCCCGAGTTCTACGCCGCTGTGGCGGTCGCGATCCGGGGCGAGGGAGAGGTGCCGGTGGCGGCCCGGGCGGGACTGGAGACGCTCGCGGTCATCGAGGCGGCGCGGGGGAGCGCGGCCGCGGGTCAGGTGGTGAGGCTGGACGGGGCGGGATCGGCGGGCACCGGCGGGATGGCGCCGCCGAGCTTCCGGCCGGATGGTGTGGGGTAGCCGGATCTCCTCTGACCCGGGCGGCTGGGTCGCTCCACCGCACCCGCTGCGCTCCCGCGAGCCGCTCCAGGGCCTTGACCCGCCATCGCCCAACCCGAGTGGCGGCAGGCCCGAAGACCGGCCCGCGTGGTCAGACCAGCTCGGGGAAGTCGGGGAAGTACTGCTCGATGTCGGAGAGCGAAAAGCTGGCCAGGATGGCGCGCGCCGGCTCCCGCTGGAGCAGGAATCTCAAGCTCGCCTGCACCAGCTCCTGGGGCGAGCGACCGGCCCCAAAACGGCGCAGCTCGGCGTGAGTCACCTCCACCAGGTGCCTGGAGGTCCCCGCCGGATCTTCGATCTCGGCCTGGCACGCCCAGCCCTCGATCGTGGGCGTAGCCGTGACCTGGATCTGGGCCTTGGTCACCTCCGCCACCTCAGAGATCGTCCAGCTTGAAGTCGGCCGCCGGAGTGCCGGGGTCAGTCGCGGCGGAGGGCGCCTCGACCTTTACCTCCACCTGCCCCGCCTGGCCCGAGCGAGCGTCCAGGGCGGCCAGCGCCCGCACCACCGGGTCGTGGGACCCCTGGTGGCGCTGCTCGGCGTAGTAGGCGGCGCCGAGATCACGCAGCAGCAGGTCGGTGGCCCTCTGGGCCTGAACCTGGTCGAGCTTGGCCTGAACCTGGGCGGTGCCCTCCTGGGCGCGCGCCGCCACCTGCTCGGCCTGAACCTTGAGCTTGTCCATCAGTCCCACAAGACACCTCCTTTAGACCTCGCGGTCAGTGGAGTCAGCGTCAGCCGAATAGGTCGGCGACTCCGCTCCGGCCCCTGTCATCGCCCGGGTTCTCGATCAGCTTGTCCAGGGTCTCCGCCAGCCCGTGCAGGTTGGTCGACTGCAGCAGGACTGTCCCGTCGCCCTCCAGGGTGGCGAGGTTGAGGCCCTCTCCACCCAGGACGGCGGTCATGGCAGTCTTGGCGTTCAGGCCGCCGACGTACTCCACCCCGTATTTGACGGTGTCCTGGAACGCCACCACCGCTCCGGTGTGGACCTGGAGCTTGCCCCCGTACTTGGCCGGGTTCAGCTCGATCAGGTTGCCGGCGGCCGCGATCAAAAGGGTCCCCTGGCCGGTGAACTTCTCCAGCACGAACCCGGTCCCGCCGCGGCGGCCGGTGCGCAGTCCAGCGAAGGCGATGTCGAACTCGACCGAGCCCTCGGCGGCGATCAGGCTGTCCTTCTCCGCCAGCCAGCCCGAGGTCCCATCCAGCTCAATCGCCCGCAGTTCGCCGGGCAGGGTCCCCGAGAAGGCCACCAGCCCGCTTCCCCCCGAGGGCGTGAAGTACTGGAACGCCAGGCTCTGTCCGGCCACAACCCGCTTGCCCACCTCCAGCGCCATTCCCAGCAGCCCTCCTCGGGAGGCTGTCTCCGGCCGGGTGAGCCTGGTCTCCAGGGTCACGTTGACGGTCTTCCAGAGGAAGCGGCCGGCATTGGCGTAGACCGTCTGTCCGGCCGCCAGCTGGCAGACGACCATCTGGGTGGAGGTGCCCAGCAGCTTGTGGGTCACGGTCATGGGCCGGTCCTCCTGGGTGGTGGGGCGGCGAGGATTGCAGATTACCTTGGGCGTGGCCCCACCGCAAGCTCGGACCGCGATCCCGGTCGGGTCCACTCGCTTTTTGGGGCCAGCCCCGGGCGAGACCCCGAGTCCGAGCGGTTCCCAATTGGGATCAGCCAGTGACCCGGCCCGCTCTCGGAGCCGATGAGGCGGCCACTTCGCCTGCCGTGCCGCCGGCAGTGAGGCCGGCTCCGAGCCGGCCACCAGTAAGTCAGTCAGCCCAGACGAATGCCAGCTCGGAAACTACCCGGCGGAGGAGGCTCCGCGGGCCCGACCGGGCACGCTTCGCTTCCCAGCCCGGTCTGCGACCTTGGCGGGCGGCGCCGACTGGGTTCCGGGATCGCTCAGCCCGGCGAGGGCGCCACCGCCACCGGTCGCAGCAGCAGCTCACCACGCACCCCGCCGCCAACGGTCCGCGCCGCCACTATCGCCCAGGCACAGAGCAGCCCCACGTAGGCCGCCACCGCGGCCACGGCAAAGGCCGGGAGCCCGGTGTGGAGAGCCAGTCCGCTGGTCCCCGTGACATAGGTCCCCACCGGAAAGGTGAAGCTCCACCAGGTCAGCGCGAAGGGGAAGCCGCGGCGGACGGCGCGCGCGGTCAAGAGCGCCGCCAGGGCCACCCACATGGTGGCGAAGCCCCACACCGGAACCCCGTACAAGAGCGCCATCACGTCCATGCCGCCGGCGATCTGGGGGGGGAGTGCCAGGTGGGCGGCGTGTCCCAGCAACGACGCCGCGGTGATGGACTGACCCAGGGGCCCCAGCACGATCCAAAGGGTGGCCGAGCGGGCGGTGCCCGGGTCCCCGTGGTGGACGAGACGGGACCAGAGCAGGGTGATCACGATCAGGGAGGCCACCAGGCTCATGCCAAACATCGCGTAGAGCCCGTACACGAAGGTCGCCCGGAGGTCCCCCGCCGCCACCTGGGGGATCAGAAGTGCTCCCGTGGCGGCCGACACCATGGGCGGCACGATGGGCATGATCCAGCCTCCGAACGCCCCGTCAGCCTCGATGTCATGGTGGGTGAACATCAAGTACGGGATGGCGACCGCGGTGATCAGTCCCAGGATGGTGCCGGCTCCCCACAGCACCCAGTCGAGATCCACTGCCAAAGGGAGTCCCAGCCAGGTTCTCCCCACCAGCACCGCCCCGGCGCCGACTGTGAGCAGCGCCATCGGGGGAGCTCCATAGAACTGAGCCATGGTGGGGTCCTGGGCATGGCTCCGGGCCACCGAGGGATGGAGCGCCCAGTGCAGGGCGACCGCGACGGTCAGGGCCCCCAGCAAGAGGACATCCGCGCCCCACACCGCCAGCGCGAAAACGCGCAGGAAAGCCGCATGCCAGGGCAGGGTCATGGCCGCGTTGGCGACGATTCCGGTGCCCATCACGGACGCATACCAGTTGGGGCCGACGTAGCCGACTATCTGTTCTGGCGCATCCACCGATGCCAACAGCCAGGGCAACCGCCGCCGCGCGCTCGACACCAACTGCTCTGAGGAGTTCATGCCTCGACAGTAGGGGGGATCGGGCCAGCCGGGGAAGATGGGATATGGCTAAGGGGGCCATAGCCACCGCCTATACCGTCACCCTGCCCGCCCCGTGGAGGCCACGGCCGTGCACGATGTCTAGCAGGGCACAGGCGACCGGATCGGTGGGCGGATTCCCGCGCCAGACGGTCCTCAGGGCGCGAACCACCGGGAACCCCTGCACCGGGATTTGCACCAGGCGCTGGGCCCGAATGTCATCCCCCACCGACAGGACGCTCAGGATCGCCACGGCTCGCCCCATCGCCAGGGCCGCCCGCGCCGCCACCGATGACTGCACCTCGATCAGGGTGCTCTGCCGGGAGAGGTCTCCCAGCACCGTTTCGGCGGCGGCACGAGTGCCGGACCCGGGCTCGCGAACGATCAAGGGGGCGGCCAGGAGATCCGTGCTTGAGACCGGCTTGCCGGCCTCACCCCAAGGGTGGGAGCGGCCCGCGACCGGGACCACCTCGTCGCTGGCGAAGGTGCGGGCCGTGAGCGAGGCGGGAGCGTCGGGACTCTCGATGAAGCCCAAGGCGGCCTCGCCGGACGCCACCCGCGCGCAGACGGCCGCGGAGTTGCCCACGAACGAGTAGACGTCCGCCTCCGGTAGGCGCTCTGACAGCGTCGCCAGCCAGGTCGGCAACAGGTGCTCGGCGATGGTCAGGCTGGCCGCCACCAGCAGCGGGTTCGCCCGGCCGTAGGAGAGGGATCCGATGGCCACCGACATGCCGTCAAGAGCGCTCACGACCTCGCCCGCCCACCCCGCGATCAGGCGGCCAGCCGGGGTCAGTCGGCTTCCCTTGGACCGGCGGTCCAACAGAGCCGTCCCGACGATCGCCTCGAATCGTCGCAAGCGCGCGCTCGCCGACGGCTGCGCCATGTGCAGGGCGGCGGCCGCCAGGCTGATGCTGCCGTGGGCTTCGACGGCCAGGAGCAGGCGGATGCTGATCAGATCCAGCGCATCCGGCGATGGCCTGCGGCGAGGTCCGCCCGGGCCCGCCCCGATGTCGTGACGGCTCCCAGGGTCACCCAGCGCTGGGGCCGAATGCTGGCTCATGGGTCGCATCCCCTCCCTTGGGCCGACCTCATCGGCTCGTCGCGCCGCCGGTGGACGTGCCCAAACCCCCCCGATTATCCGCCGTCCCCGGTCCGCTCATGGCTCCGGCATAAAGGCGCGGCAGCGCCCGTTGGTTGTGGTTGTGTCCCCGGACCAGCCGCGGCGCCGCCGAGCCCCTCGGCGACTGGGTAGTGGCGATGCCCCACTGGGCTTGACCTGGGCTGGGAGGATGCCGACCGACGAGCCCCATCGCCTGATGGTAGTCCGGGAGCGACCGACGAGCCGGGCTGCCTCGCGCCCATTGATTGGCAATTCCCCGGCGGCTTCCTGCTCGATGTTGGAAAGCTCCCACCGCCTCACATGTGGTTGTGGTGATCCTCCGAAGCTGCTGGGGACCGCCAAGCTATCGGGTCCGGGGGGGCGATGACTTGCCCTTGCGCCGCCGTGAGCCCGGGTCGGCGGAGCCGGCTTTTCGCTGATCGCCTGGGGAGTGCCGGTCGCCTTGACGGGAGTCGCCTCTGGAGCCGAGCCCAACAGTTGGTCGCGGGACCGGCACCTGGCCCTGGCGTCCAGGAGTTCCGGCAGGGGATCGCGCCCGACCCCGCCACTCGGAGCCGGTGTCGCCGGACTCAGATTGGGTGGCGACCTCAAAATCCTATCTCACCCTGGAGGAGCTCACGGATCTGTTCGCCCGCAGCACCGGCAAGGCGAGCAGCAGTCGCGAGTACCGCGGGGTTCTGCTCGCCTTCAGCCGCTTCGCCAGGGCTGAGGGCGTTCTCCTCTGCGCCGAAGTCGACTTCCCACTGCTGCTCGCCTACCAGGCCAGCCTGAACCATTTGGCGGCCTCCACCCGTCACCACCGCCTGCTCTTCCTGCGCCAGTTCCTGCGCTTTGCGGAGCGCTCCAGGCTCACCCGTCCGGGCCTGGCCGAGCAGCTTCGGCTGCAACCCTTGGCGTCCCACCATCCCCAACCGGCGATCTCGATTGACCAGTCCCTGCGCCTGGTCTCGGCGGCGCCCGACTCCCGGGCGCGATTGCTGGTGCTGCTGCTGTTGGCGACCGGGGCCAGGATCTCGGAGCTGCTCTCCTGCAACCTGTCCTCGTACCAGGACGGCCTGCTCTATCTATCCGGTAAGACTGGGACCAGGGCCGTCCCGCTTTCCCCGGGCCTGCGGGCGCGTCTGGAGGCGGCGATCCGGGCCCGAGGGGAGGAGGACGGCGCAGCTCCCCTGTTTCGCTCTCGCCAGGGGAGGCTCTCGGACCGCCGGGCTCGTGAGCTGCTCGCCAGCTGTTGCCTGGGGGCCAAGCTGCCCCTCCAGAGTCCCCATGACCTCCGCCACGCGGCCTGCGCCAGGTGGCTGCGGGCGGGGATCCCGCTGGACGTCGTGGCTCGGACGCTGGGGCATTCGAGGCCCTCCACCACCCTCGACCACTACGCCTCGGTGACCGCCCACGACCTGGAGAGAGGGCTGTCTGCCGACCCGCTTGAGCAGAGACTGGCGGAGCTGGAGGCACCCGATTGACCGCCATCCTCGGGGTGGACCGGAGGCCTTCCTTGGGCACCGGCTGACTCCAGACGACCGGTGCCCAATCGGGCTCAAAGGGGCCGAGGCCGAGCATGGGTTCGCTCCGCTGGCGACCTGGTCGTCTTCTCCGCCGCAGTCAAGCGCTGAAGGTCGCTGCTGGCGTTTAACCGGGCCAGCTTCTTCCTGCACCAGGGCCAGACGGTGGCGCTCCTGGGTCCTCACGGGGCCGGCAAGTCGGCCCCATTCAGCGGCTGCGGGGACAGCGCCGGACCGACCAGGGCTGGGTCTTTCGCGCGGACCACAGGGTGGGCGTCCACTACTTCGGGCCTACTTCGGGGTCTGTTCGAGCCGGTGGCGGCCGTGGCAGCAGCAGATCGCCGAGGTCACCCCACCTATCTGCTGGCGGCGGTGGGCTGCTGGGAGCTGAGAGGCGGGCCCCGACTGCCGCCCCACGCACTGGCACCGCCCGCCTAGTTGTTCGCCTTCACGGCCCTCGGCCTGGGGCGGGTGGAGGTGAACCAGGCGCGCTCCACCGCCTGAGCACGATGGTCGGGAGATTGCTCGCCATCCCGCCACCTCCGGGGCCGTCGCCATCCAGGCCCGGCGCTCGCGGCCCCCGGCGCGGGGGACCCCTCGGTCACCGCCGGTGCCGCCCGCGCCATCGGCGACTATCTATGCTTGAGATTGTGAGGGGTGGGAGTTGGGCGCGCGCCCTTGGGGCGGGATGGCGGCCGGGCTGGGGCGACCTCCTGGTCCTGATCGCCACCGCGCTCTGGAGTGTCAACGTGGTGGTGGTCAAGGTCGGTTTGGCCGACAGCGGCCCGCTCACCTACTCGGCCATCCGCTACCTCTTCGGGGGGCTGGCGCTCTGGGCCCTGGCCCGCTGGCTGGAGGGGCCGCTGCAGATCCCGCGGGGACGGGAGCTCGGACTGATTGTGATCGCCGCCGCCTGCGGAGTCCTGGTCAACCAGGCGAGCTTCACCGGGGCCCTGGCCATCACCAACGCCGACAACGTCGCCATGATCTCGGGTACCACCCCGCTGCTGGTGGCGGGTTATCTGGCCTGGCGGGGCCGGGAGCACTTTGGCAAGCGGGTCTGGTTCGGACTGGCGCTCGGCCTTGGCGGTCTGCTGCTGGTGGTGGGGGCGGGCCGGTGGTCCAGCGGGCTGGGGGTGCTGGTGGCGCTGGGAAACCCCATCAGCTGGGCCGTCTATCTGCTCCTGCTGCCCCGGCTGCTGGCGCGCTACCGTCCCCTGACGCTGGCCGCCCTGACCACCGCTGCGGGAGCCCTAATGCTGCTTCCGTTGGGGGCGGCGCAAGCCGCCATCCAGCCTCCCCACCTGACCCTCTCCCTGGTGGGGCTGCTCGCCTACAGTGCATTGGGGGCGGTGGCGCTGACCACCTGGCTGTACCTGCCCGGAGTTCGGATGCTGGGCCCGGCCAGGACGGTGGTCTACGGCTACCTGCAGCCCTTCATGGCGGTGCTCGCCGCCGGCCTGCTGATCGCCGAGCCGGTCCTGCAACTGCAGCTGCTGGGCGGCGCGGTGATGCTGGCCGGGGTCGTCATCGGGCGCCCGCGGGCGCGCCCCAGCTCGGGCGCTGGGGTCGACCCGTCCAGCCCGGTTCAGGCCGGGCCGCGGACCAGCAGCGCGACCGGGAAGGTGCCCAGCAGGTCCGCCACCATGACCTCTGGTCCGGCAAAGTTGCGGCCGTCCAGCTGGCTCACCCAGCTGCCCGCCGGCAGGGTCAGCGCGGTGTCCCCCCAACGTCCCCCTCGGCTCAGCGGCAGCCGTTGGGCGACGGCGATCACCTTCTCGACACGGGCGAAGGCGAGCACATGGTCGGAGCCGGAGCCGGCCGCCGGGAGGGGTCGGTAGGCGCCGCTGGGACCGAACGCGTTGGGCATTTGAGCCCGCACTCGCAGGGCGCTCCTGATCAACCAGAGCTTGGACAGGCCGGAATCGGCCAGGGCATCCGGGACAGCCCCGCTCTCCAACTCGGCGAGCAGGCGTCGCCGGATTCCGTAGTCCACCGCCCGGCGGTTGTCCGGGTCGACCAGGCTGTGGTCCCAGAGCTCGGTGCCCTGGTAGATGTCGGGCACGCCGGGTGCGGTCAGCTTGATCAGGGTCTGGGACAGGGAGTTCACCCGCCCCGGCCCCACCAGTTGGGCCACGAACGCGGCCAGCTCGGTGGCGAAGACCGGGTCGTCAAGGCAGCCATCGGCGAACCCGACCAGGGCCTGCTCGTAGGCGGGGTTGGGGCTCTGCCAGGAGGTGTGCGCCTTCGCCTCCCGGGCCGACTTCATCAGCGCCGCGTGGAGCCGGTCCCGGGCGATTGGCCAGGCCCCGACCAGGGTCTGATAGAGGTAGTACTCGTCCTTGCGAGAGGGCATCCCCCGCTGCCGGTGACGGTCGTTGTGGGCGGCCCAGCGTCGCACCGAGCCCGCCCACAGCCAAGGGACCTCGGCCAGCAGGTGGAGGCGCGCCCGGACATCCTCGCTGCGCTTGGTGTCATGGGTGGAGGTGGCGTTGAGGGACGTCGGCCAGCGCTCCTGGCGCTCCTGCATGGCCCGGTGAAACTCCTCGACCGGGACCCCGAAGCGGCCCGGGTCGTCGCCTACCTCGTTGAGGGAGATCAGGCGCAGGTACCGGTAGAAGGCGGTGTCCTCGACCCCCTTGGCCATGGCCGGCCCGGTCAGCTGCTGCAGCCCGAGCAGCAGTTGACGCTCGGGGCCGTCTGGCGCGCTTTGGAGCAGCAGGTCCCCCAGCAGCCGCAGCAGGTCTGGGTTGGCGCAGCTGCGGTGGGCCCTGGCCAGCGCCTCCTGGATCCGAGCGGCGCTCTCAGGGTCGACGGCCGCGGCGTCCGGGGCCACGTAGGTGCGGTAGACCGGGAACGAAGCCACCAGCTCGAGCAGGGCCTCGCGCAGCTCCGAGCGACGGTGGACGCTGCCGTCCCGGGCGCAGATCTGGGCCAGCTGGGTGGTCAACCGCTCCAGCTCGCTGTCGAGGATTTGGGCCAGCACTCCGCGCTTGGCCCGATCCCGGATGGTGTCGAAGCTGTCGAGCTCTCCGGTGAATTCAGAGTAGAGCTCGGTCATGGCGGCCTCGCCCCGGCGGTCCAGCAGGACGCCTCCCACCAGTCTCAGGAAGTCGTACCCGGTGGTGCCCGCCACCGGCCAGGCCGGGGGTAGGTGCTCGGCAACGGCCAGGATCTTCTCGGTGACGACCCAGGCGTCCGGAGACGCCTGGCGGAGCCTGGCGAGGTAGCCGAGGGGGTCCTCGAGGCCGTCGATGTGGTCGACCCGCACGGCTGTCACCTGGCCGGTTTCGAGCCATGCCAGGAGCAGGCGGTCGCGGTCGGCGAGGACATCCGGATCCTCCATCCTGAGGCCGGCCAGGGTGGTGACGTCGAAGAAACGGCGGTAGTTGAGGTGGCGGTTGGCGGACCGCCAATTGGCGAGCTGGTAGTGCTGTGACGAGAGCAGATCGTGAAGCGCCATAGGATCTCGGTTGAGCCGCTTCAGAAGCTCGCCCATAGCCGCTTCGAACCCTTCTCCAAGGGCCTCCACGGGGGCCACGCCAGAGGTGGAATCGAGCGGTTGCCCGGGATCCGGCTCCCCGGGCGCGGCCAACTCGGTTGGAGCCGGGTCGGCCAGGCCCGCCTCGCGCGCCGCCCGGCGCAGCAGGCGGGCCTGGGAATCGGGTGAGAGCGGCAGGCGCCAGCCCAGATAGGCCACCTCGACCGCTTCCGGGCCCCACACCAGCCGGATCCCTCCGGTTGCCAGCAGGTGTCGGTAGCGGCCCCTCAGGACCGGGACCAGCAGGCGGTTGCCAAGGGCCGCGGTCGGCGGGTGCCAGTCGATGTCGAAGTAGTGGGAATAGGGGCTGGCCGGGCCGCGCGCCAAGACGTCCCACCACCACCGGTTCTCCCTGCTCCCCACCGCCAGGTGGTTGGGGACTGTGTCCACGACCTCGGCCATCCCCGCTCCCCGGAGGGCCTCCCGGAGCAGCTCCAGTTCGCCGGCTCCGCCCAAATCGGCGCTCACCCGGTGGGGGTCGACGATGTCGTAGCCGTGACCGCTGCCCCGGGTCGCCTGCAGGTAGGGCGACAGATAGACGTGACTGACGCCGAGCCGCCCCAGGTAGCCGATCAGCTCCCGTGCCGCGGCGAAGCCGAAGCCTGGCCCCAACTGGATCCGGTAGGTCGCCGAGGGTGCCATCGCGGGGTCGCGTGATCCCGGGGCGGTGCTCACCAGAGCCCAGCGGGGAGGGGGTTTGGGATGTTGGGCACGCTCGCCGCGGGCGCCGTCAGGGAGGGCCATGCTCCGGCGCGAATGGCAGAGCGGACGCAACCGGGGACAGCGCTGGCAAAGACCGCAGCCCGGTCCCTGGTCGCAGTCTGCGCTGACAAGTGCCAGGGCTCCAACCGGTTGGGACCGGTCAGTCGGCCGGTGTCCGGGCTGACGCCCACCGCTGCGGCTGATCCCGGTCCCGACTCGCCCACCGCCGGGGCGGGGCCGCCAGGGCCAGCCGCCGCGCACGTGCCATCCAGAGCGGGCTGAGGTGGAAGCGGCCGGCCCGCGGCGGATCCCCAGCCGCGAGGAGCGGCCCCGGATGGGGGCCGGCGCCAGCCGGGCGGCCGAATGTGGCGAGGCCCAGAAACCACGATCAGGCCCGGCGCGCAGATGATTGCCTGCCGTGAGCCATCCCCGGCTGGTCGCTGCGTCACCCCACCCGCTCGATGGCTAGGAGAGTGCTCCTCATCCCGCGGGCGGCCAAGCAGATGAGCCCACCACGCCTTGTCATACGGGATCCCCACACCAAGTCGGACCGGACTCAAACGGCTCCTTCAGATCTCGAGCTCACCGGCGGAGCCGATCGCCCGATGGTACAGCTGGCCGGTGGCACGCTTTGACCGGTGGCCGACTCTCCGGGCTGTCCCCGGGGGCCTCCCCCAGGAGGGGCGAATGGCGCGGCCGCGGCCTCAGCCGCCCAGGCTAAAAAGGAATCCGGCGGCGGTGGGCAGGAACAGCGTGCCCAGCACCAGGCCGACGACCAGGCTGGCGGCCAAGGCGACGTGCCGGGCCCGGATCCCCACGGCGCGGTCGCCGGCCCGCCTGAGCCAGTCCCGAGCTCCCACCTGAACCGCCTCCGAGATATGAGCCAGCACATGGACCGTCATGATTCCGAACCAGAGCACGAAGCTAGCCTGGTGCCAGAACAGAAGCTCCGGGCGCCAGGGCGCGGTCACCAGCACCAGAGCCACCCCGCTTCCGATTACGGCCACCGTGGAGGCGATCACCAATGGCCCCATCGCCCGCAGCAGGAACATCGGGGGGCCGCGCCGGACGTACTCCTGGTCGCCCAGGTAGTAGCGCACGATCCGCCAGCTGGTGGAGCCGATCTTGAGCAATACCGGGGGCACCAGCATCATGCCCACAAAGATGTGCCACGGGAGCAGGGGCCGGATCGCCAGGATGGTCAGGCCCTCGACGGCCAGCAGGACGAACAGGACCAGCCCGACTGAGGCCGTCAGGCGAGCGTTGCCATC
Source organism: Candidatus Nanopelagicaceae bacterium (assembly GCA_035531535.1). GTDB lineage: Bacteria > Chloroflexota > Dormibacteria > Aeolococcales > Bog-877 > AG-12. Next base: position 23,600 of record DATKSV010000070.1, read on the forward strand.
CGCGCCCGGTCGCCGACGTGGAGGACGCCTCACAGCCGCCGCGGGGCCCGCCCCGGGGGCTGGGTGCGCTCTTCCATCGGCACCAACTTACCCAGGCCGGCTGGGGATTGACTGGGGGAGAGCGCCGGCCGGGCGGGCCCTTCGTGAGGCCCGCCCGCGAGCCGGTCCGGTCGCGCTCAGCCACTGGGGAGATGGAAGACGCTCGGCTTTTGATGGGCCAGGAGGGCCGACGGCTGCTGGTACCCTGAGTGGGGAGAGTAGGCCAGTCTGGCCACCTCTGCGGGCGGGGAGGTGCGATAAGTAGTGAGGATGAGCGGCGTCTCGGCCAGACGCAGGTTCTAGGTGGCGCGGCTGTCGATTAGGCCGGCGTGGTGGGCACCGCCGCCGCCAGTGGGCGAATGCCCCAAGCCCCACCAGGAGCAGGGTCGCGCCGATCCCGGCCTGGGCCAGGCAATGCAAGTCCGCCACCTCGAGCGGAGCTGTCGGGCCAGATCAGAAGAGTTGGGCCAAAGGTGGCCGGGGCACACTCTCCAGCTC
>DATKSV010000071.1:0-15344 GCA_035531535.1 Candidatus Nanopelagicaceae bacterium
CGGCTCGGTGGCGAAGTCCAACCGGCCGCAAGCCCCGCCGCGTTCCGCAGGCCGGGCCGGCCAGGTGCCGGCCCCAACCCGCAAGTGCCGCTACCACCGGTCTGGAGGATAGAGGACCACCTTGCCCACCGCGCCGGACCGAGCCAGGTTGACCGCTCGATCGAAGTCGGTAATCGAGACCGTGTCGGTCAGGATCGGGTGGACATCGACCCTGCCCGAGGTGAGGTAGGCCGAGGTCTGCTCCCAGGTCTGGAACTGGCGGCGGCCGGTCACCCCGAACAGGGTGACCCCCTTCATCACCACCTGGGTGGTGAGGTCGATCAGGTCGACGCCGTCACCCAGCCCGAGCAGGCTCACCCATCCCCCGGGGCTGATCACCTCCAGCGCCGCGTTGATCAAGGCGGGGTGGCCCGACATCTCCAGGACCACGTCCGCGTCGCCCCGGCAGGCGGCCCGGAGCGCCCTGGCGAGGTCCCCACCGGTGGAGGTGTCGACCACCTCATCGGCGCCCATCGCAGCCGCGATCTTGAGCCGGGCCGGCACCCGATCCACGGCCACCACCCGGGCCGCGCCCTCCGCCTTGGCGATCCCGACGGCGGCCAGGCCGATCGGGCCACAGCCGGTGACCACCACCGCCCGGTCCCTCAGCTGCCCCTGCGAGGCGGCGTGGACGGCGTTGCCCATGGGCTCCTGGAAAGCGATCGAGGCTGGGTCGAGGTGGGCGGCCGTGGGCCAGCAGTTGCGGGCTGGCACGACCACCCGTTCCGCGAACACCCCGTCGATGTCGACCCCCAGGATCCGGGTGTTCTGGCAGACGTGGTAGTCCCCCCGCTGGCACTGGGGGCAGGTGAGGCAGACCACGTGGGTCTCCACCCCGACCATCTCCCCCACCTTGGGACTGCCCACCCCGGCTCCGACGGCAAGCACCAGACCCGCCAGCTCGTGGCCCATGACGCGGGGCGGGTGCACCCGGGACGCCGCCCACGGGTTCCAGTCAAAGATGTGCAAGTCGGTGCCACAGATACCGGTGGCGACCACCTGCAGCAGAGCCTCGCCGGGCCCCGGCTCCGGGTCTCGGACGGTCGCCAGCTCAGCCCCCGGGCCGGATCGTGCCTTCACGACTGCGCGCAACTCTTCCCTCCTTGAGCTCTCACCCGGGCCTGCCGGTAATCATGCGGGGGGCGACCCCGAGACGCTGCCCAGATCGTAGCTCCCGGTGGATCTTCCGCCGAGCGCGGTTGGGGAGCGCCTGCCGCCGTAACCCAAGCTTCAGCCAGGGGCAGCACCCTGCCGAAGGGCCACCGGGCGGATTGGCCGCAGCGGTCCTCGCCGCCGCCTCTGGTCTGGCCCACCCCGGGCCCCATCCCATCGTCCCTTGATCTGGCCCAGATCTGGGGCCAGATCTTGAGGTCGCCTTCGGGCGCGGCTGGCGCTGGCACCGCCGCCGGTGCGATCATGGCCACTCCGTCCAGGTGCAAGAGGTGGCTGATCATGCTGTTGGAGAACTCGCTCACGCTTGGTATTACGCCGGATCAGCTCGTACCCCTTTTGGCTGACCTGGAGCGGATCGCCCCCTGCCTGCCGGGCGCCAGCATCACCGAGCGGGTGGACGACCGCACCTACAAGGGCCGGGTGGTGGTGAAGGTGGGGCCGGTGACGGTCCGCTATGAGGGCACCATGACCGTGCTCGAGGTGGACCCGATCGGGCGGCGCCTGGTGATGCGGGGCGAGGGCCGTGACCCCCACGGGGCCGGCAACGCGGCCGCCACCATCACCATGACTGTCACCGCCACCGATGAAGGTGGCTCGCTCGGGACCATTCAATCAGATGTGGCGATAACTGGCCGGGTGGCCCAGTTCGGCCGCGGTTTGATGCAGGACGTGGCGGATCGGCTGCTGACCCAGTTCTCTCAATGTGTCGAGGCCTCGGTGACGGCCGAGTCCCGGGAGATGGCCAGTCCCGGCGGCGGGGCCAGTCCCGGTGACCCCACGGCCAGCGCGTCGCCGTCGGGGCCGGCCACCCAGTCGGTGGGCATGCTGGGAATTCTGTTCAGCGTTCTGTGGAGGCGGCTCCGCGGCCTGTTCGGCGGTTCCTCGTGACGCCCACCTGTAGCGCGGGCTTCGCCTAGGTCGCGCGCTGGCTCAGACCGCGCGGCCGGCCCCGGCTCGGGGCCCTGGGATGGAGCGACCCAAGGGCGAGCGGGCTGGCCTTCCATCCGCCCGCGAGATCGGATATGGTGGGCGCGACAGGTGCCCCCTGGGGGTCCCGCAGAGCTTTGAGGAGGGCGACAATGGTCAGGGCCTACATTCTGATGACCCTTGAGCCGGGCAAGACCATGGACGTGGTCCAGCGCCTGCGGATGGAGTCAGGAGTGCTGCAGGTCGACGCCATCACCGGTGAGTACGACGCCGTCGCCCAGATCCAGGCCCCCGACGTGAAGGGCATCGGGTCCTTGATCGTCGACCGGATCCAGAGCTTCAGCGGTGTGATGCGGACTATCACCTGCCTGGCTGTGGAGTAGGGCGGGCCCGCCGCCGGGGCCTCCTTCCAGGACGGCTCAGCTGATGTAGGGCGCCACCTTGTGGCCCTGCTGAGCGGCGTCCATCACCACCTCGCTGACCGTGGGATGGGCGTGGATCACGTCCCCCAGCTCCGCCATCGTGAACCCATCGCTGATCGCGACTCCAACCTCGTGGATCAGCTCCACCGCGTGCGGGCCGATGATGGTCGCCCCCAGCAGGCGGTCAGTGCCGGCATCCGCCACCAGCTGCACGTAGCCGTCGGGCTCGCCCTCCGCCAGCGCCTTGGCCTCGCCCACGAAACGGGCCTGGCCCAACCTCACCTCATGGCCCGACTCGCGGGCCAGGTCCGCGTGCATCCCGACGGTGGCGATCTCCGGGCTGGTGAAGATGCAGTTGGGGACCACGGTGCGGTCCATGGGCCGTCGATGGGCAGGGTCCAGAGCGTTCTCGACCGCCCGGTTGGCCTCGGCCGACGCCAGATGGGCAAGCTGCAGGCCGCCGATGCAATCGCCGACCGCCCAGACCTTGGGGTTGGCGGTGCGGAGGTACTCGTCGACCTCAACGTGCCCGCGCGCGTCGACCACCAGACCCGCCTGCTCGAGCCCGATTCCCTCCGTCTGGGGGGTTCTTCCCACCGCGACCAGGAGCAGGTCCGCCTCGACCTCCGCGCCCTTGGTGAGGTTCGCGGTCACGCCCCCCTCGTGGTAATGGATCGACTCCGCCTTCTCCTCCAGATGAACCGTGACTCCTTTGGCCTCCAGCAGCCGCTGGAACTGCTGCGCGGTCCGCCGGTCCACTCCCGCCAGCAGCTGGGGCAGCATCTCAACCACGGTGACCTCGGCCCCTAGGGGTGCGAACAGGCTGGCGAACTCGCACCCGATCACCCCTCCGCCGATGATCAGCAGCCGGCGGGGAATCGCGGTCAGGGTCCAGACCCCATCGGAGGTGATCACCCGGGGATGGCTCATGTCGATCCCGGGCAGCCCCGCAGGCTCGGTGCCGACCGAGACCACGAGATGGTCGTAGGCGTAGCGTTCGCCGGCGGCCACCACCTCACCCTGGTCGAGATGGCCCTGGGCGGCCACCACCTTCACCTGGTGGCGCTGGCAGGCCGCCTCCACCCCGTGGCGCATCTTCAGCACGATCTCGTCCTTGCGCGCCTGCATCTTGGGGAAGTCGAAGGAGAGCTGACCCACTAGCAGGCCGAAGTCCTCGGCGTGCTGGATCTTGGAGGCCAGCGCCGAGATCGCCAGCAGCGCCTTGCTGGGGACGCAGCCGCGGTTGAGGCAGGTGCCGCCCAGCTCACGTCTCTCGATCAAGACCACATCGGCGCCCATCTGGGCCGCCCGAAGCGCCGCCACATCGCCCGCCGGCCCGCCCCCAAGGACCACCACCCGGGCTGCCATCAGCTGGCCTTCCGCGCGGGGGCGCCCGCAACACCCAGGGCCGCCGCGAGCAGGCGCTCCTGCTCGCGCAGATGGGCGCTCATAGACCCCTCCGATGGGGAGGCCTGCGCCCGCCGGCCGACGTACTGGAGCCTGAGGCCGGCCGGCAGCCGGAGCCGCGAGGCGACGTAGGCGTAGGCGCCCATGTTGCGGGGCTCCTCCTGGACCCACACCACCTCGCTCAGACCCGAATAGCGCGCCAGAACCGCCTCCAGCACGGCGGCCGGGAACGGGTAAAGCAGCTCCAGGCGCAGCACCGCGCAGTCGGAGCGTCCCTCCTTGTCACGGCGGGCCTCCAGCTCATGGCTCACCTTGCCGCTGGCCAGCAGCAGCCGGCGGACCCGGCTGGGGTCCGCCATAGCGCCGTCATCGATGACCGGTCTGAAGCCGCCATTGGCGAGCTCGTCTGGGCTCGCCGTGGCTGCCGGCAGCCGCAAGCCACTCTTGGGCGTGAAGACGACCAGCGGGCGCCGCTCCTCGGCCAGCGCCTGGATCCGCAGCAGATGGAAGTACTGGGCGGCATTGGTGGGGTTGGCCAGGCGCATGTTGCCCTCCGCGGCCAACTCCAGAAAGCGCTCGATGCGGGCGCTGGAGTGCTCCGGTCCGCTGCCCTCGTAGCCATGGGGCAGCAGCAGGGTCAACCGCGACTCCTGGTCCCACTTGGCCTGGCCAGCGGCGATGAACTGGTCGATGATCACCTGGGCGTTGTTGAAGAAGTCGCCGTACTGGGCCTCCCAGATCACCAGCGCATGGGGCTTGGTGACCCCGAACCCGTACTCGAACCCCATGGCCGCCACCTCCGAGAGGGGGCTGTTGTGGAGCTCGAAGTTCGCCCGAGCCGCATCCAGGTGCTGGATCGGGGCGTAGGCCGCCCCGGTCACGGTGTCGTGCAGGACCAGATGGCGCTGGCTGAATGTACCCCGCTCGGAGTCCTGGCCGGTCAGCCGGATCGGCACCCCCTCCGCGATCAGGCTGGCGAAGGCGAGCGCCTCGGCCTGGGCCCAGAGCAGCCTGCCCCCCTTAGCGAACGCGGCCGGACGCTGGCCGAAGAACCTGTTCAGCTTGGGATTCAGGTTGAACCCGTCCGGGAACCTCGCCAGCTGGCGGTCCAGATCAGCCAGCCGGTCGCGGGCCACCGCAGTCGCCACCTGAGGCAGACGCGGGTGCTCGGACATGGTGCCGGCCGGCTGAGCCTCGACGCTCAGCTCGGCTCCATGGGCGACCGCCTCGGCGTGGGCGTCAACCATCTCCTGGTAGCAGGAGGACTGCTCCTGGGCCAGCTGCTCCGAGCTGAGCAGCCCCTGCTGCATCAGCCGCTCTCCGTACACCTGGACCGGGGTCGGATGGTTGCGGATCTTGGCCATCATCAGGGGCTGGGTGTAAGCCGGTTCGTCGCCCTCGTTATGCCCGAAGCGGCGGTAGCCGATGAGGTCGATGAGGACGTCGCGCTCGAAGGTGGCGCGATAGCTGACCGCCAGCCTGACGGCGGCCAGACACGCCTCCACGTCGTCACCGTTGACGTGGATGATGGGGATGTCGTAGCCCTTGGCGATGTCACTGGCGTAGCGCGTGGACCGTCCGTCCGCGGGGTCGGTGGTGAACCCGATCTGGTTGTTGGCGATGATATGCACGGTGCCGCCGACCCGGTAGCCGTCGAGACCCTGCAGGTTCAGGGTCTCGGTCACCACCCCCTGGGCGGTGAAGGCGGCGTCGCCATGAATCAGCACCGGGATCGCGTAGCGCGTGTCCTGGACCAGCTCGGGCTGGCCGTCGGCGGTCTGGCGGGCCCGGGTTCGCCCCTCGACCACCGCATTGACCACCTCCAGATGGCTGGGGTTGTGGGTCAGGACCACGCCCACCTCCCGGTTGTCTCTGGTCCTGGCCACCCCCTCAGCGCCGTAGTGGTATTTCACGTCGCCTGTGGAGGCTCCCCCCAGATAGGCCCCGCTCTCAAACTCCGCGATGATGTCCTCTAGGGAACGACCCACGATCCGGTGGGTGACGTTGAGCCGGCCCCGGTGGGCCATGCCCATGACGACCTCGTGGGTGCCGTCCTTGGCAAACAGCTCGATCAGAAGCTCCAGCATGGGCACCAGCGCGTCCACGCCCTCGATCGAGAAGGTGTGCTGGCCAAGGTAGGTCTTGCGCAGGAACCTTTCGAAGGCGTCCACCTGGGCCAGTCGATGGAGCAACTCCAGCTGCTCCTCCGGCCTCAGGTGGCCAAGATGGGCTCCCGATTCGATCTGGCTGCGCAGCCAGGTGCGCTGCTCGTGGCTGGAGATGTGTTCGATCTCGTAGGCGAGCGTTCCACAGTAGGTCTGGCGCATGTGAGGAAGGGCTTCGGCCAGCGTCGCCCCCGGCACGGCCACCCGCAGGATATCGGCCGGAACCTGGGCCATCAGAGCCGGGTTGAGCCCAACCGTAGCCGGCTCCAGCGAGGGATCCCCTGGTGGCTCGCTGCCCAGGGGGTCGAGTCGTGCCGCCAGATGCCCATGGGTGCGGTAGGCCTTGACCAGTGACATTCCGGCCGCGACCGCCCTCATCAGCTGCCCGTTGGATGCGCTTGTGGTGACCGCCAGCAGGCCGGGCGTGGCGGCCGCAGGTGCAGCCGCTGTCGCGGGGAGGGCGAGGTTAAGGCTGCTGAAAACCCGCTCGTAGAACTCGTCCTCGCCGGCCAGGAGCCGCTCCAAGCGACGCAGCAGCATGCCCGACTCCAGGCCCTGCACCAGCCGATGGTCATAAGTGCTGGTTACCGTCATCACCGGCTGCAGGCCCAGAGCGGCCGCCGCCGCCGGCCCCATGGTCGAGAACCCCGGGGGGTTGCCGATCGCGCCGACCGCGATGATCGCCGCCTGCCCGGCCATCAGGCGGGGAACGGAACCGATCGTGCCGACCCCTCCGGGATTGGTGAGGGTGATGGTGGCCTCAGCCAGGTCATCCACCGAGAGGCCCCCGGTCCGGGTCCGACGCACCAGCGCCTCGTAGGCGGCGCGGAACTGAGCGAAGTCGAGCTGGTGGGCGCCCTTGATCACAGGCACCAGCAGAAAACGGGTACCGTTGGAGCGCTCCACGTCCACCGCCAGTCCCAGGTTGACGCCCTGGCGGACCAGCTTGTTGGGATGCCCCTCGACGCTGATGAAGCCGGTGGAGAAGACGGGCATCTCCGCTGCGGCGCGCACCAGCGCGAATGAGATCAGATGGGTGAACGAGACCTTGAGGTCGGAGTGCCCCGCTGCCCGCAGCGCCTCGTTGAGCTGGCCCCGCCGGCTGCTGAGAACCGGGACCTCCAGGGTCCGGAAGCTGGTGGCGGTGGGGATCCCAAGGCTCGCCTCCATGGCGTCCACGAGCACCGCCGCCGAGCCCTTGATCGGCACCGTCAATGGAGCCGCGGCGGGGGCCGCGGAGCCGATCGGCGCCGCCACGACGTCATCGCGCCTGACCACACCCCCCGGCCCGCTGCCCGGCACCCTGGCCAGATCGACCCCTTGGAGGACCGCTGCCCGGCGCGCCAGCGGCGTGGCATCCACATCGGCGGGGACGGGGACCGCCGAAGGAGCGGTCGTCGCTGCGGGCGGCGGTGCGACCGGAGGGGGAGCCGGCGAGGTGGCGATTGCTCCCGGCTCGATCCGCGCTAGCACCGTGCCCACCGCCACCGTCTCCCCCTCCGGCACGATCACCTCCAGCACCCGGCCATCGACAGGGGATGGCACCTCGGCGTCCACCTTGTCGGTCTGGATCTCGACCAAGGTCTCTCCGGCGGAGATCTGATCCCCCACCTGCTTCCGCCAGCTGCCCACGACACCCTCCGTGACCGACTCACCCAGGGCCGGCAGCGGAACCGACACCACCTCGGCGGCGGGCCGTGGAGGGCCCGCAGGTGGTGCGGGCAGCTCCCCTACCGGGACGGGGGCGCTACCCTTGCCCCCGGCTCCGACTTCGATCTCGGCCAGAGGGCCGCCGACAGCGACAACGTCGCCCTCCGCGGCCAGGATCCGGACCAGTTGGCCCGACTCCGGGGCTGGCACTTCAGCATCGATCTTGTCGGTCTGGATCTCCACCAGCGTCTCCCCGGCGGCAACCTGGTCGCCTACCTGCTTGCGCCAGGAGCCCACCACCCCCTCGGTGACCGACTCTCCCATCTGAGGCAGAGTTACCGCCAGGGTCTTTGGGGGCACAATATCTCCGGGTTCGATCAGCTTGGGCGTCACCGCCGGCAGGGCGGCTAGCACCGCCGCTCTGTGTGGCTCTACCAAGGATTCTAAGAGACAGCAGATGAAGACACGATATGGGCCTTGACTCCTGGATGCCAAAGGCCCAAGATATTGCGTCTAGGCCCGGTCACGACCGCAACATGTAGTTCGGCGGACACCTAGGCAACCTCAGCAACCCCCCCTCGTCCCACCAGGAGGAAATCCCGTGGACCGATCCGCCAGCGACCCAGAACCAGCCCCGGCCGGAGTATCCGACAGCTCGCCGCTAGCGGCTGCCAGTGGGTCCGCAGCGCCCGCTGTCAAACGCGAAGGCCTGCGAGTCAAGCGCCGCTTCAGCGAACCCGGAGTTCATCCCTTCGACGCCATCCAATGGGAGCTCCGCACCGCCTCCATCGCCAACGAGAAGGGTGAGTCGGTCTTCACCCAGGAGGAGGTCGAGGTGCCGGCGGCCTGGTCTCAGTTGGCCACCAACGTCGTGGTGTCCAAGTACTTCCGGGGCCTTCAGGGCAGCCCCCAGCGCGAGCACAGCGTTCGCCAGCTGATCTCTCGGGTGGCGGACACCATCCGAGATTGGGGCCACCAGGGCGGGTACTTCGCCACCGACGAGGATCTGGAGACCTTCCACGCCGAACTCTGTGCCATCTTGGTGAACCAGATTGCGGCCTTCAACAGCCCGGTCTGGTTCAACCTTGGGGCCGAGGCGAACCCGCAGGTGAGCGCCTGCTTCATCAACTCGGTCGAGGACACCATGGAGGCGATCCTGACCCTGGCCAAGACCGAGGGCATGCTCTTCAAGTGGGGGTCGGGCACGGGCACCAACCTCTCCACCATTCGCTCCTCGGTCGAGAACCTCGCCTCCGGCGGCACCGCCAGCGGGCCGGTCTCCTTCATGAAGGGGTTCGACGCCTTTGCGGGCGTGATCAAGTCGGGCGGCACCACCCGGCGAGCGGCCAAGATGGTCATCCTCAACGCCGATCACCCCGACATCGTGGACTTCATCAACTGCAAGGTCCGCGAAGAGCGCAAGGCCTGGGCCCTGATCGAGGCCGGCTACGACGGCTCCTTCACCGGGGAGGCGTACTCCTCCGTCTTCTTCCAGAACTCCAACAACTCGATTAGGGTCAGCGACGAGTTCATGCGCGCCTTCCTCGAGGACAAGGAGTGGCGCACCTACGCGGTCACCGACAAGACGCGGGTGGTTGGAACCTACCGGGCCCGAGACCTTATGCGCCAGATCACAGAGGCGGCATGGGCCTGCGGAGATCCCGGTCTGCAGTTCGACACCACCATCAACGAGTGGCACACCTCGCCCAACTCGGGGCGGATCAACGCCAGCAACCCGTGCTCCGAATTCCTCTATCTGGACGACACCGCCTGCAACCTTTCCAGCATCAACTTGATGAAGTTCCTGGCTCCCGACGGCAGCTTCGACATCGAGGGCTACCGCCACACCAGCCAGATCATGCTGACCGCGATGGAGATCCTGGTGGGCTTCGCCAGCTACCCCACTGAGAAGATCACCGTCAACAGCCACAAGTTTCGCCCCCTGGGTCTTGGCTACGCCAACCTGGGCGCGGTCCTGATGGCACTTGGCCTGCCCTACGACAGCCCCCAGGCGCGCGACTACGCGGGGGCCCTGACCGCCATCTTGACCGGGGAGGCATATGCCCAGTCGGCCCGCATCGCCAAGGAGGTGGGCCCGTTCGAGGGCTATGAGATCAACCGCCAACCGATGCTGCGAGTGATGGATAAGCACCGCGCGGCGGCTTACAAGATCGCGGCCGACTCGACTCCGGCACCGCTTCTGGCGGCAGCCCGAAAGGCCTGGGACGACGCCCACGAACTGGGCGCTGTGAACGGCTACCGCAACTCTCAGGTGACGGTGCTGGCGCCGACTGGGACCATCTCCTTCATGTTGGACTGCGACACCACCGGGGTCGAGCCGGACATAGCCTTGGTCAAGTACAAGAAGCTGGTCGGAGGCGGCCTACTCAAGATGCTGAATGGCACCGTCCCCTCCGCGCTGCGGCATCTCGGCTACGGCGAGGAGGCCGTCTCCGACATCGCGGCGTACATCAGCGAACATGACACCATCGAGGGGGCGCCCCACCTGCGTGAGGATGATCTGGCGGTCTTTGACTGCGCCTTCCCGCCCGCCAATGGACAGCGCTCGATCACATGGCAGGGCCACATCCGGATGATGGCCGCGGTGCAGCCGTTCATCTCGGGCGCCCTCAGCAAGACCGTCAACCTGCCCACGGACGCCAGCCCCGAAGACGTCGAACTGGCCTACACCGATGCCTGGAAGCTCGGGCTTAAGGCGGTGGCTGTCTACCGCGACGGCAGCAAGCGGAGCCAGCCCCTCTCCACGTCGCACAAGCAGGCCACCTACACCGGGCAGGAGGCGGCCGTGGCTGAGGTTCGGCCAGCGCGCCATCGGCTGCCCTCGGAGCGCGCTGCGATCACCCACAAGTTCGAGATCCAAGGCCACGAGGGGTACCTCACAGTGGGCCTGTACGAGGATGGCCAGCCGGGCGAGATCTTCCTCAAGATGGCCAAGGAGGGCAGCACCCTCAGCGGCATGATGGACTCGTTCGCTACCGCGGTCTCGGTAGCTCTGCAGTATGGCGTGCCGCTGCGGCTCTTCTGCGCCAAATTCGCGCACACCAGGTTCGAACCGGCCGGCTACACCGGGAACCCCGAGATCCCGATCGCCAAGTCCATCGTCGACTACATCTTCCGCTGGCTGGCAGCGCGGTTCCTGTCCGTGGAGGACCGGGACGCCCTGGGAATCATCAGTCGCCGCGAGGAGACCATCAGCGGGATAGATGCGCCCGTGGTCGGGAGGGCGGCAGTGGGCACGCCCACAGCGACCGCTGGAGCGGCTCCCAACCAGGCCAGCGCCAAGCAGCTGTCAGCCGAGCTCACCTTCCGTAACCAGGAGGATGCCCCTTCCTGTTCCGAGTGCGGCGCTCTGATGGTCCGCAACGGAGCCTGCTACAAGTGCATGAACTGCGGCAGCACGTCGGGTTGTTCATGACGGGGAGCCTTTGGCGAATTTCCGCCTAAACATTGGCGACTTTCGCGAAGCAGACGCCCGGAGAGCAATCTCCGGGCGTTTTGCTGTCCAGTAGCAGGATTCCCGGCTCTGGAACTGAGGTAAAGGGGGACTCAGCGACTCTGGAAGACGGGATCAGCCCTCACGAGGACGTGCGGAATCCTCGGAGGGCTGAACTGTAGTCGCGGAGCGGGCTCTGGGTCAGGCGGCCAGAGCCACCTGACCTCGAGAGTGGGGAACTTTCGGCGGATGGGCCGCCGCCTCCCGGTCCAGGTGACGCAGGTGGAGGTTGACCGCCACCCAGCCGATCATCGCGAGGAGAGACACGTTGATCTGGCCTCGCAGTTGGAAGTGCTCTTTGCTCATGCCAACCACGTTCTTGTTCTTGAACAGGCTGTAGCTCCGCTCCACCCCTGACCGCCGGGCGTACTGCTGGCGCCACTCCTTCGTCCCCCAATGGGGCACCTGATAGCCCAGGGGTGAGTACTCAGCCTTGAAGGTGCCTGTCTTGATGCAGCAGGCCTCGTCGTCGCCGTGGTTGCCGTCGCACACTGCGAGCTTGGGATCGCGTCCCCGCATGGAGCCCGGAACCTTGGGACAGCCGAGCTTGCGGCCGCGGCAGAGGGGCGAAACGACCCGGGCCTTTGTGGGGCTGGGACGCCCATGCACCAGCATCGCATATTGCTCCCGCTCCTCGACGTCACGGTAGAACTGTTCCCACTTCTTCTTGCCCTCGGGCGTCTTCCTCTCGTTCGGCCCGGGGGCGACCAGATTCCAGAGCCGCTGGGGCAACTGTGGCAAGAACGGCCAGCCCTGCAGCACCAGGCAGCCTCTCCAGTCGGGATCCCGCCTTGCCTGCTTCTCCTTGAAATCGAATACTGGCGACAGGCCCCGGTCCCGAAGTGCGTCCAACCACCTTCGCCCGCCTGTGAAGCCACGGTCTGCGTTGACCGCGCCCGGCCTATCCCCCGCTGTCAGCAGCCGGTCGACCAACTTCAGAGCGACAGGCCAGTCATTGTGGTTAGCGGGCCGGGTGTAGCCGCCGTGGACATACTCGCGGCCTCCCTGAGTCAGGACCGCACTGGTGTTCCAATACCCGAGCCAGGAGTCGTACTGGGCCGTGGCTTTCTGAAGGGGGGACTGCTCCTCGGGGGGCGCCTCGTCGTCGAACGAGCTCACACCCTTCTTCATCTTCCGCCACCTGGCTTGGCGGTCGGAGGCGAACTTGCCAGCCAGGATCGACTTCTGGCTCACCCGCCGGCAGGCCGCTGGAATCTTGGTCGTGTCTATGGAGATGGTCGAACCCGGCTCCATTGGCGGGGCGCTGTTGTGAATCAGGCGGAATGCCAGTTCGTCGACGGCCTCATCGGTGTCACTGCTGTCGAGAAGCTTGCGTAGGGAGTCCGCCTTGGCGTCGTCTTCGCCCCGATATGCACCCAGGGCGCTGGCCAGGGCAGCCTTGGTCCGGTACAGCCGCCACACGGACGGTGCCTCCGGGGCGGATCGGTGCTGGTGGACGGGACCCACGGGTTCGCCAAAGAGCTGGAACACCTGTCCTGGAGTGGACTCGCGGCTCAGCGTTCGCGCCAGGCAGGTGATGGTCTTCGCCCTCTGCGTAAGGGCTTGATGAACGAGCCCGCCGATCAGGACGCGCACCGGGACCAGGCTCCGCCCCCGCCTGGGGCGAATGGCTTCGTCCAACTCCCGAAAGAACTCGGCCATCGGATCGAGGAAGTCCTCGACCAGGCCTTGCAGGACTACTCGATCCATCAGGCGACGCCACCCAGGAGACGGGCCTTGCGGGCAGCATCCGTGGGATGGCTGGGGCAGGACAGCTCCCGGTCATCGACCGAGTGCAGGGACTTCAGGCCAGCAGCCTGGAGGAAGACATGGAGTTGTTCCCACCCCTCGATCTGCTCTCGAATCCACGCCTTGCGCAGCCGGCTCGGCGTGACTCGAAGGCTGGGGTACTGGCCCCGCATCCGCCGGATCAGCATGTCGGTCAGTTCCGAGGTCTGGCCCAACGCCACCGGAGGCGGGTACTGGGCGATGAGGGCATTGTCTCCAGCTCTCGCGGCCAGCTCCTCCAGGTCGCCGGCGAACCTCGCGAGCACAGGGACCTCGCGGGAAGCCTCGGGATTGGTCACTCGCACCCAAAGGCCCGCGCCGGGACGGCGGAACACATCGGTGCCCGCGACGTAGCGGCAGTCCACGCTGTCCAGCCCAGCCCCGCGACACAGCAGCAGCATCGCCCGCACCCGGTCGCAGGTGCCGTCGTTGCGGAAGGTCTCCGCGGCGTTGAGGGCGATCAGGAGCTCGCGATCCCCAGTCGGCTCCAGCCCTCTCGGCGGGGAGATCTGCTTGCTCGTGGGAAACAGCTTGGGGAAACCAGTCCTGAAGCTACCGAGCTGCGACTTGTACGAGATCTGGGACTTGTAGGTGACGTGGCCTTCCGACAGCAGCGCCGACCGCTCAACCTGGATCTCGTCCAAAGCGAAGTCGGGGTTCAGTCGGTCCGGATGCTCACCCGCCAGCCAGTAGACGTGACGGGCCAGGGTGCACCTTCTGCCATCGAGGAGACGCTTGGAGTCGCTCGTCCGCCGCGGATCAGCGGCCAGGATCTCGATGAACAGTGGCAGCGCCAGCTCCCACTGCGCATCGTCGGTGACCAGCTTGGGACGGTACGACCGCTCCGCAACCGCCCGGTACGGGTTGCCTTCAGGCAATGCCATGAGCGCCGCCAACGGCCCCGCATGGAGCCCGCCAGCTACGCCAGGCAAACCCCTCCTGTCTGGCGGATGGTCCCACCGCAGCCGAGGCAGGCCACGAATCCAGGCTGGAGCGGAAGCTCGCCTTCCCCGAGCAGTCTCGGGGCGCCTGAAGTGATCGTGGTGCTCGACATTGCCAGATGATCGTGACAGAGTCGACGACCCCAGTCAAATGACTTCGCCAGGGCTCGAATCGACTTCCAGACCCCGCATTACGTGCGCGCGAGTAACCAGCTCCCGATGTAACGATTTCGTCAACTCCCTCCGGACAGCCGAGCTCGGCCCAGGGCATTCCAGCGCTCACTTCAGCCGCTCACGTCGGAGGCCAGCGGGCAGGCTTCTCCAAGCGCGGGCTCCCACCCCGGCTGCCCCTTGAACCCGATCCCGGACGACCGCTCGGGAGGAACCCAATCCATGGCCATCCGCGCATCCACGGTCACCGGGCCACCGCCATCCATGTGGAGTTCCAGCGCCCGGGCCAGCACCACCTGCAATCGCTGCTCGAGTTGCCGGCAACCGACAGTCCGCGGGTGATCCAGGACCAAGGAGCCGAGCGCGGACTCCGCCACCTCGACCACGCCGTCAGCGCCCAACTGGCTCAGCAGCTTGGGCAGCAGCTTCTCGACTCCGATCTGGATCTGCTCAGCGGATGAGTAGCCAGGAACCTCGACGCACCGGAGCCGGTCGCGCAGGGCGCTGGGAATCCCGTCCAGGTCGTTGGCAGTGGCCATGAACATGGATCCGGACAGATCCAGTCGAACTCCATCCAGGAAGCGGTCCTGCCACGCGGAGTTCTGGGATGGGTCCAGCAGCGCCAGCAGCACCGGGATCGCCGTATGGTCGCTCCAGCGGGAGGCCTTGTCGATCTCGTCCAGCAGCCACACGACCTGGGATGGGTGGACCTGGGCCGCTCGCAACCGCCGCACTATCTCGCCCGGCCGCGAGTGCCGGTACGCGCGATCCGACCCAACCAGGGAGACGTCGTCGACCCCTCCAAGGGGAATCCGTTCCAGCCGCCGACCCATCGCCTCTGCCACCTTGGCGGCCAGAGTGGTCTTGCCAGTACCGGGCGGCCCCACCAGGCAAAGTGCGTGTCCAGTGGAGGGCGGCACACCCCGCTGACGCTGCCACTCCAGAACGACCAGATGATCCAGGATGGCTCGCTTGGCCTCGGCAAGGCCGGCGTGGCTGTCGTCCAACAACTGGCGAGCCCGGGCCAGATCCACCGGCTGGGCCGGCGGTGCTTCCCAGACCAGCTCCCGCAGCACCCGGGCTGCCACCCGGCCCGGAGCCTCGGTCGCGCCTCCTGGCTCGTCGAGGCAGTTCTCGACCGCCCTCC
>DATKSV010000072.1:0-9098 GCA_035531535.1 Candidatus Nanopelagicaceae bacterium
GCTGAGGCCGACGGGGCCGCCCCGGAACTGCTGGCAGATGAGGTTCAGCAGGCGCCGGTCCGATTCCACCAAGCCGATCGCATCCACCTTGAGGAGATCCAGCGCCTCCTTCGTCATCCGCACCGTGACCGCACCGTCGCCGCGGACCTGGGAATAGTCCCGGACCCGCCGCAACAGCCGGTTGGCCACCCGGGGCGTTCCTCGTGAGCGCGTGGAGATCAGATCCAGGGCTGCGTCCTCGGCATCGACCGCGAGCAAGCGAGCGGAGCGCTCCACGATCTGGCGCAGTTCGTGGTGTTGGTAGAAGTCGAGCCGGAAGATCGCGCCGAAGCGATCCCGCAGCGGTGCCGAGAGCATCCCCTCCCTGGTGGTGGCCCCAATCACGGTGAATCTCTGCAGGGCCAGCCGGATGGTCTGAGCCCCAGCTCCCTTTCCGGAGACGAAGTCGAAGGCGAATTCCTCCATGGCCGGGTACAGACTCTCCTCCACCGCCCGCTGCAGACGATGAACTTCATCGATGAAGAGGATGTCGCCGTCACCAAGGCTGGTGAGAAGGCTGGCCAGCGCGCCCTGGAACTCGATGGCGGGGCCACTGGTCACCCGCAGGTTCACCCCCCTCTCGGCCGCCACTATGTTGGCCAGAGTGGTCTTGCCGAGCCCGGGAGGGCCGCATAGGAGCACGTGCTCGACCGGTTCCGAGCGGATGCGAGAAGCCTGCACCAGGATCTCAAGCTGCTCTTTGACCTCCGCCTGGCCGACGAACTCGCCGAGGCGGCGAGGACGCAGCTGGCGGTCGGCATCCGGCTCGTCCGCCACCGCCGTCAACACCTGATCGGAGTCAAGCACCGGTCACACCCCTGGGGTTTGGGCCTAGCCGGCGCAGCGAGCCGCTGACCACTGCCTCGATCGTCCGTCCAGCCTCGGCCTCGGCGCCGGTCGCTCCCGGTAGCGCCAGTTCCAGGGCCACCGCCCGGCGGGCGTCACTGGGGGAGAACCCAAGTGCGGTGAGCGCCTCCACCGCCCGCTCGCCGACCGCGGTGGAGGGAGCTGGGCCCGGGGCCCAACCCGGGTCGGCCAGGCCGTCCACCCGCCCCTTGAGCTCCAGCACAATCCGCCGGGCCGTCTTGGCGCCGATACCTGGCACGGCCGCCAGCAGGTCGTAGTTCTCGGCCACGATGGCCTCCACCAGCACCTGCCACTCGGATCGGGAGAGGATAGCCAGCGCCGCCTTGGGCCCGATCCGCTCCACCCCCAGCAGGTAGCGGAAGCAGGCCAGCTCCTCGGCGTTGACGAACCCGTACAGGGATATGGCATCCTCCCGGACCACGGTGTGCACATGCAGGGAGATTTCGTGGCGCTCAGCCTGCAAGACAGCCGCGGTCCGGGCGTGCACGAAAACCTGATAGCCCACCCCGGCCACGTCGATCACCGCCCACTCCTCCTCCACCCGGAGCACGCGGCCCCGCAGGGAGGCGATCAACGGGAGGCCCCGGCCACCGCCCTCCGAAGCCCGGCGGCGTGCTGGTGGCAGATCCCCACGGCACAGGCGTCGGTGAGGTCGTCAGGACCTTCGGGGATGGGATCCTTGAGGATCATCTGGACCATCCTCGCCACCTGGCGCTTGTCCGCTGATCCGCTGCCGGTGACCGCCTGCTTAACTTCCGCGGGGGTGTATTCGGCGATCTCGATCCCGGCCTTGGCGATGCCGCAGACCAGAACCCCGCGAGCCTGGCCGACCGCCATGGCGGTGCTCGTGTTGCGACTGAAGAAGAGCCGTTCTATGGCGACCGACTCCGGCGACGCTGCCGCCAGGAGGGACCCCAGACTCTCCCAGAGCATGAGCAGCCGACGCCCCTGCTGGGCTCCCGCCGGGGTTCGCCAGCAACCGGCGTCACGCAGGCGCAGGCTGCCCCGCTCGCCCTCCACCAGAGCCCAGCCGGTCAGAGCCAGGCCGGGATCCAGCCCCAGGACCAGCAAGCGATCTCCTCACTACTACCGCGAGATGGGGTCAAGAGCCGCTCAGACCTCGGCCAGCACGTCGTCCGGGAACACCGCGTTGCAGTGCACCTCACTCACGTCGTCATCTTCCTCAAGGGCCTCGAGCAGGCGGACCACGGCGGCCGCATGCTTGTCGTCAACCTCGACGGTGTTGGTGGGCTGCATGGTCACCTCGGCACGGTCCACCTTGTGGCCGGCCCCGGTCAGGGCCTGGCGCAGTGCCTCCAGTCGCTCCGGGGCCACGTAGGCCTCGACCTCGCCGGCCTCAATCTGGACGTCATCCGCCCCCAGCTCTATGGCCTCCAGGGCGAGGGCCTCGGGGTCATCCTGGCCCGGGTTGACGGCGATCAAGCCGGTGCGATTGAACATCCAGCCCACCGAGTTGGCCTCCCCCAGGCTGCCGCCCGAGCGAGCGAACAGGTTGCGGATCCCGGCCACGGTCCGGTTCCGGTTGTCGGTGAGCGCGTCCACCAGCACCGCCACGCCGCCCGGGCCGTAGCCTTCGTAGCGGATTTCCTCGATGGCGGCTCCCTGGAGCTCTCCGGTGCCGCGCTTGATGGCTCGGTCAATGTTGTCCGCCGGCATGTTGACCTCACGTGCCTTCTGCATCGCCAGGCGGAGCCGGAAGTTGCTAGTGGGGTCGGGACCGGCTTCGCGGGCGGCCACCGTGATCTCGCTCGCCACCTTGGTGAAGGTCTGGCCCTTGCGGGCGTCCACGACCGCCTTCTTGTGCTTTATCCCTGCCCACTTGGAATGCCCAGACACGGCCTACCTCCGTTGAAAACCACCGCCCGGAGACGGTTCCCACGTCAGAACATACATTCTGCACTAATCCAACGCCACCGTCATGCAAGGTTAGCAGTCGCGGGAGGCGACATCGCCGCCGGGATGGCCGGCCTCAGCCCACCCGCAGCCGCACCGACCGGCGCGGCCCGACGCGAAGGACACTGGATTCTTGGTAGCTCACCGGAGCCGACCAGTCCACCAGCACCACCTCGTCGAGCCGGACTCCACGACCCTTCACCAGGCGGGCCGCCTCGCTCCGGGACTGCGCCATCCCCGCCGCCACCAGCAGGTCCCGCACGTCCATCGGACCGGGACCAACCCTGACCTCCTCCACCCGGTCAGGCAGCTGCTTATCCCGGTGCACACGCAGGAACTCAGCCGCCGCTGCCCGCGCCGCCGCCTGGCCGTGGAACTGGCCCACCACCCGAACCGCCATCTCCGACTTCAGGTCCCGGGGATGGACGGTGCCCGCCTGCAAGCCCCGCCCGAGTTCGGCGAGCTCGCCGGCGTCGGCATCGGTGAGCAGTTCCAGATAGCGCAGGATGAGCTGATCCGGGATCGACATCAGCTGCCCGTACTGTTGCTGGGGCGGGTCCGCCACCGCCACCGCGTTGCCGAGCGACTTGCTCATCTTGCGCTCGCCGTCCAGGCCCACCAGGAGCGGCACCGTGACCACGTCCTGGGGCGCCTGGCCATAGGCCGCCTGGACCTCCCTGCCCCGGAGCAGGTTGAAGAGTTGATCGGTCCCGCCCAGCTCGACATCAGCCTGGACCGCGACCGAGTCATAACCCTGGAGGAGCGGATAGAAGAGCTCATGCACCCCGATCGCCTGTTCCTGGCGCATCCGCTGCTCGAAATCGGAACGCTGCAGCAGCTGGGCCACAGTCGCGGTCCGGGCCAGGGTCAGCATGCTGTCCAGCCCGAACCCCTCGTACCACTCACTCTGGCGCCTGACCTCCACCCGCTCTCGGTCCAGGATGCTGAAGAGCTGCTCAAGGTAGGTGGTGGCGTTGGCATCCACCTCCTCGTTCGTCAACTGGGGGCGGGTGGCCGACCTCCCGGTCGGATCTCCGATCCTGGCGGTGTAGTCGCCGATAATCACAACTGGAAGGTGACCGCCGAGTTGCCAGCGGCGTAGCAACCGCATCGGCACGGTGTGGCCGAGATGAAGGTCGGGGGCACTCGGGTCGACCCCGAACTTGATCCGCAGCGCCTCCCCGCGGTCCAGCCGCGCCTCCAGATGGCGCCGATCTACACAGTCGACAACCCCCTGGAGAAGAATCGCCACTGGCGTCGGCTCCTGGGGCTGGCTCGGGGACGTTGTCATCTGAGTCTCAGAGGGTACCGCCCAGACAGCTCCGCTCCCCGCCCCAACCACCGGTCGACCAGGCACCCCTGCCTCCGAGGCCAGGTGGCCTAAGACCCTTTGCCGGGGGAGCGATAAACTGGCTGGATCGGCTCGTCCCGCCACCGGCCCGCTCGCAGTTGGACCGGGAATGGTTGCTCCAGCCCCACCCGCCCCGCAGGAGGAGCCGCCCCGTGCAAGTCGTGGCCATCGAGACCCCCGAGTTGGGGGATCGAAGCTACCTGGTGCATGCGGGCGGGGCCGGTTTCGTGGTCGATCCGCAGCGCGACATCGACCGCATGCTGGGCGCCATCGCCGGCGCGGGAGTGCGCGTCAGCCACGTCTTCGAGACCCACATCCACAACGACTACGTGACCGGAGGGTTGGCCCTGGCCGCTGCCACCGGAGCCCAGTACGTCGTGGCTGGAGCCGACCAGGTTCAGTTCCCCAGGGTCCCGGCCGGAGATGGCAGCCAGTTCCAGTCCGGCCCCCTGACCGTGGGCGCCCTGCACACCCCCGGCCACACTCCCAACCACCTCGCGTACGTGGTCGCGGAGGGTGGCCGTCAGGAGGCGGTCTTCACCGGGGGATCACTGCTGTATGGCACCGTCGGCCGCACCGATCTGATCTCGCCAGAGCTCACCGAAGCGCTCACCAGGAGCCAGTTCCGGTCGGCGCGGCGGCTGCTGGCATCGCTCCCCAGTGGTGCCCGGGTCATGCCCACCCACGGCTTCGGCAGCTTCTGTGCCTCCAGCGGTACCGCCAGCAGCCAGGGTGGCGACATCGCCCAGGAGCGACTCCAGAATCTGGCCGCAACCATCGGCGATGAGGCCGCGTTCGTGGCCACCATGATCGGGGGCTTAGGGCCATATCCAAGCTACTACCGGCATATGGCGCCGCTCAACCGCCAGGGCCCCAGCGCCTTTCTGGCTCGGCCCAATGCGGAGAGCGCCGGCCCTGATCTGATCCGGCAGCGGCTATCTGACCATGCCTGGGTGATCGACACCAGGCCCCGGAGGACCTTCGCGGGTGCTCATCTGGAAGGCACTGTGAGCATGGAACTCGACGCCAGCTTCACCACCTACGTGGGCTGGCTGACTCCCTTCGACGCCCCCATCACGCTTTTGGCGGACCGGTCTGAAGACCTCGCCCTGGCGGAGCGCAACCTGGCCCGAATCGGCATCGACCGGATTGAGGGCAGCAGCGCCGGCATTTTCCCGCTGACGGGCCGACTTCCGATCCGATCCTATCCCGTGATCGACTTCCGCGAGCTCCAGCGGACGCTCCCAGAGGGGGCCTTCGTCCTCGATGTCAGACAGCCGGACGAGTGGCGCTCCGGACACCTTGCGGGGGCTCACCACCTGCCCCTGCAGGACCTGCCATCGCATCTGGGTGAGCTGCCCCGTGAGCCCATCTGGGTGCACTGCGGGGCCGGGTTTCGTGCCAGCGTGGCGGCCAGTCTGATCGATCGCGCCGGCCTGGCGGTGGTCCTGGTCGACGATGACTTCGGGCAGGCGCGGGGCGCCGGCCTGCCCGTCGTGAGCTGAAACCAGCGCTACCCATCCGTTACTGAATTGGCTCTTGACAAGCCGAAGTGGGGCAGTGCTACGCTGCAGTCACGTTATCGGCTCAGACGGAGGTTTCCATCATGAGAGCCGTTTGGACTCGGTTAAGGCACACTAGGGCGGAGTGATCGGCCCCCCGGGGCCTGTCAGCGACGGGCACCAGTCCGCCGCTTCTGGTAGTGGTCCCGGTACCGGGCAACTCACCATCTGAATTGAGTCCGGCCTATACGCTGGACGCGGTGCTGAGGCACCCGCAAGACCTTTGAGCGAGCCCTACGGGGCTCGCTCTTCTTCTCCTCCAAGTCCACGCCGCCACCCCATTTCACGCCAGTCCGGGCGAGAGCCGGAAGCGCCATGGGGTTGGGTCGCGCACGCCAACCCTGGGTCCCACCACCGCGGGGACGCCCCGGGCGGGCCTCCCTCGTTCCAGCCAGATCTCCCCACCGGCTGGGTCGCAAAGGTCAATGCCGTTCTGGGCGAGGCCGATATTGAGAGCTCGACAGAACCTGGCGGGACCATCAAGTCGTCGCCCCAGGGCCAGGTTGGGCAGGGCCCCCCGCACCAGCACCGCCGCCGCCGTTCCCTCGGCTCCGGTGACGATGTTGAAGCAGTAGTGCATGCCGTACACGAAGTAGACGTACGCGCTTCCGGGCATCCCGAACATGGCCAAGTTACGAGCGGTTCGACCCCGGTGGGCATGCGAGGCCGGGTCCTCGCGGCCGAGATAGGCCTCGGTCTCGCAGAGCTGAACCCGCCACAGCCCGGTCGGGTGGCGACGCACCAGCCAGGAGCCCAGGAGTGCCCTTGCCACCACCGGACTGGGCCGGGCGAAGAAGGAGCGGTCCAGCGGCCGGCGAGCTCGGCCGGCGGCCGACTCTGAGGCCGGGGGCCCGGCCGGTGTCACCGCAGCTCGGCCGCGACACACTCCCGCAGGCAGCTCAGCACCCGCTGCCCAGTGACCTCCCCATCGTGGCTGGTCAGGGTGCGCTGGGGGTCGCGCAGTCGGATCCGGAAGGTCCAACCCTTGCGGCTAGCGGGGACCTGGCTCCCCTGATATTGGTCCAGGAGCCAAATTTCCTCCAGCCAGGGAATGGCAAGGTCGTGGACGGCGGCCAGAGCGTCGCCCAGCAAGGCACGCTCGGCCACGGTCACGGCCAAGTCCAGCACCAGGGCCGGCGTCCTGGTCAGCGAGGGAGCCTGGCTGGGCCTTCCCCCGGCCACCAGCCAGCCATCCGTCCGCAGCTCAGCGGCCACCACCCTACCCCTCAGCTCCAGCTCGCCCAGGGCGGCCGGCAACAGCTCTCCCAGAACGCCCCGGATTTGGCCGCCGCTCCAGATCTCCGCGCAGCGGACGGGATGAAAGCCGGGATGCTCGGCGGGCCGGAACTCGGTCGCGCCCAGGCTGAGGCGATCTCCCAGGCCCTGACAGACCCGGAGCAGGTGAAACAGCCTCTCCGCGCTGCCGTCCGGGCTGGGATCCACATCCTGATCCACCAGGGCCAGCAGCTCCGGCTCCTCGGGCCGGGCCCCATCGACCTTCCAGAAGACGCGGCCCTGTTCGAACAGCCGCACCTGGTCTCGGCCCCGAGCCTGGTTCAGCTGGCAGGAGCTGAGCAGACCCGGCAGCAGGCTGGGCCGGAGAGCTCCCAGCTGGGTCGAAAGCGGGTTGGCCAGAAGCAAGTCGCTCCGGCCCTGGCCCAGGCCGCGCACCGGGCTGACCTGGTCGGATGGCACCAGGCTGCCCGTGATGCACTCGGTGTAGCCGGCGCCGATGACCAGATCGGCGGCCAGAGTGGCAGCCGGGGTGGTGGCCGCCCCCGGCCGGGGAGCCAACCGCATAGCCGGGATGGTGCCGGTGACCTCTTGATATCCGATGATGCGCCCCACCTCCTCCGCCACATCGACCGGCTCGCGCACGTCGGTCCGCACCTCTGGGGGGGTCACCTCCAGGACGGGGCCATCAGGACCGACAGTGAACTGAAGTCGGCGCAGTGCCCGCGCCGTCTCCTCGGGGCTGAGCGGCAGTCCCAGCAGCGACGAGACGTGTGCCGCCACTACCCGGATCGGGCCAGCGGAGGCTGGCATCCTACCCGCCTCCACTGGTCCCGGCCGCAGCGTCCCCCCGATCGTCTCGGTGAGCAGCCGGGCGAATCGAAGGGCGCCGATCGGAGCCAGCTGAGGAGCGAGCAGGCGCTCGAATCGGCCTGATGCCTCGGTCCGAAGTCCCAGCCGCCTGGAGGTGCCTCGGACGGAGGTCCAGGCAAAGCTGGCCGCCTCCAGCAGCAACTCCCGGGTGCCCTCCTGGACGGCCGAGTCCTGGCCTCCGATAACTCCGGCGATGGCCGTAGCCCGGTCCCCGGCGGTGATCAGCAGGGTGGCCGGGTCGAGCGCCCGCTCGACCCCGTCCAGGCACCTGAGCCGCTCCCCGGAGCGGGCCTGGCGCACCCCCAAACGGAGCTGACCGCCGCCTGGTTGGAGGCGCTCCAGGTCGAATGTGTGCAGCGGCTGGCCGACATCCAGGAGCACGTAGTTGGCGACGTCCACAATCCCGGAGACCGAGCGCTGGCCCACCGCCTGCAATCGTCGCTGCATCCAATGGGGAGCCGCCCTCTGGGGGATGCCGCTGAAGGCGTCGGCGCGGTAGAAGGGGCACACCGACTCGTCCTCGATCTCGACTTTGAGGGCGTTCAAGAGGGGCGCCCCACTCCTCGCCACCGGGCGGAGGTCGGGCTCGCGCAGGGGGCGATCAAGCACCGCGGCGAGCTCTCGAGCCACCCCCCAATGGGAGAGGCAGTCAGCTCGGTTGCTGAGGATCTCGAGCTCGTAGACCGTGTCCTCGGGATACAGATCGGAGAGCGGAAGACCCGCCGTCGCGTCCGTCGGCGGCAGGATGAGGATACCCTCGTGGTCACTGCCCAGGCCCACCTCGTCGGGAGCGCAGAGCATGCCGTTGCTGACCACCCCGCGGAGCTTGCGGCGACCGATCTCCAGCCCGGACGGCAGAGTGGTACCTGGCCTGGCCCAGGGCACCAGTGCCCCCACGAACAGGTTGCCGGCGCCACAGACCACATCCAACGGCTCCCCGCCGCCAGCCTGGACCCGGGCCAGGAAGAGGTGGTCGCTGCCCTCCACGCGAGCCAGCTCGACGACCTCCCCGACCACCACCTGATCCAGGCCCCGGCCGACCTCCAGGGTCCGCTCCACCTCAGTTCCGCTCATGGTCAGCAGCTCGGCGATCCGAGCCGGGGCGATGTCCTCAAGCTCGACGAAGTCTCCCAGCCAGTTCCGACTCACCCGCATCTCAGAACTGCTCCAGCAGGCGCAGATCGTTCTCGTAGAGCTCGCGAACGTCGGGCAGGCCGTAGCGGAGCACGGCGACCCGGTCGGGACCCATCCCGAATGCG
>DATKSV010000073.1:0-4849 GCA_035531535.1 Candidatus Nanopelagicaceae bacterium
TCGTGCGGATTGGCGCGGAATGACGGCAGCCGAGCGAAGTGAGCGAAGGGACAACGTTGCCTGGCACCTGGCGGCGCTCATGCGGCGCGTGGACAGGGCACCGTCTGCCATCATCGGCTACCGGCGGCTGTGGGAGCAGGCCCACGCCGCGGCGCAGACAGCGGCGCCAGACGACACTGCGCAGTTAGGATTGGCCTTGATTGGGCGTTGGGTGGAGGATATCTGTGGGCATCCGGTGGTGGACGAGCGGGCCGGGCACGAGGTTTCGTAGCGATCGGCCCGGCTGCGCGACAGATGGCCGGCTCTGATGGCGGTGCGGACTAGACACGCGCAGGGGGGCGGCCGCGACACCGACAACCGGCCACGCCTGGCGCTGCGGGCCCACCGGGCGCAGGCTGTCGCCGCCGGCTGAGTGGTGCCGGGTCGTAGTCCCCCTAGCGTTGACACGCCAAGGCGCACGGGGTAGGGTGAGGCCTCAGCACACGATCGCAGGAGGGTGACGTATGACCGAGGCGCGGAAGCCGGGGGAGCGAATCCCCGAGGATGTGAAGCTGGAGGTCATGGCCGACCTCAAGGCCTCGAAGCGCAGTCGGATCAGAGGGGCACAATCATGGAAGATCGCCTGAAAGATCATGGACGAGCACGGGTGAGTGGGAGCAGCAACGCCTTGATCGTCCACGCTGCCCCGGTGGCGTGTAGCCGGATCCGCGTCGGCAGGGGCCGGTCGCGATGATTGGGAGCTGGAAGCCCGGCCCCGGCGGGCGCGTCCATGCGCTACTCGGGCCACGCAGTCTCAGCCCGCACCCTGCGTTCCCGTCGAGCGGGCCTTGCCACTACCTCGTCTCATGTGGCAAAAGCATGGCTTTCGTGGGTGCGACCGGTGATCTCAAGAAATCCCTTCGGGCACTCGCCAATCTTCGATACCAAAATGGATGCGCTGAGGTGGTGTGTACTGCCCATAGTACCGGGGCAGCGCCCGCCGTCTGGTGGCAGATGCACAGGAGTTTGACCGCCGCGACGGTGGAAGCGGTGTACCTGAAGGACTACTACAAGTTGCCGCCGCACCCGCGGTCGCGGTCGTGGCCCTGTATCAGAGGAGAGGTGCTGCGCGATAAGCTTGTCGCCGCCGCGGGGACCGGCTCGTGGGAAGCCGGCTACGTCGAGGCCGTCTTCACCTCAGGCGGACCACTCATCCTGCTGTTCCAGCCGCGCTTCGGCCCGCTGTGGAAGCAGGTGGGAACGCCCCCCGGTCCGTGGCCTGCGGCAGCGGCTCAGGTAAAAGACTGGGCGAGAATACCTGGTCGCAGCGCAGGCTGGAGCGGCTGAGGAGAGTCCGGATGTGGCCAATCGGTCGCATGCGCCGCATGCGTCAGCGCGGCCCGTCGTTCCTCAAACTCGTCGTCTGGTCGTGATCGCGATACCTTCGGGCTCGGGAAGGCGTTCTGCGAGCGTGGCGTCCGGTGTAGTCCTAGGGGGGAAGTGGACGCGGCCTTAGCCGACGTCGCCAGGGTGCTATCGCGGCGAGGCGCCGCTCCGGCACCGCTAATAGGTCCTGTTGTCCCTTGCATCGGATCGACTTGTGAATGGGGCAGGGGTCGACCGGAATCGAGTGCGACATCCCGCACATCCCCCACGACGATGGATGGTGGTCGAAACAATCAGTCACCTCGGGGGTGCCGAGAAGCCTGCCGGCTAGTCGGCTCCACTCGTGCCAGCCGCTCCCCCACCCTGTCGCGCGTACCTGCGCCTTGCGACGGGCGTTCCCGGCCAGGCTGGTCACCGCGTCCCCCCCGTGCGGGATGCGACATCGTGGACGTACAGGGCGAAGTGCGACTGCCCTCCAGTTGGGTGGAGGTCGCCTGCGCGATCGCTGGATGTGCTGAGTTGCAGACTGCTCCCGGCCATGATGTGGCGCGGGTGAGCCGCCGAAGCGCTCTGACCAGAGAGCCGGACTTCAGTTGCGGAATGTCGACGAAGGTGGTACCTTGAGATGGAGCCGTCGAGGCTTCATTCCCGGACCGGTCCCAGCGACTGTGAGTACCTGGATTTAAAAACCGCATTAGCGTCCTCGAGCGGCTCGCCTCAATCTCCTCGTACAGCGGTGGACCTTGTTGGGTGTTGCCATCTTGATGGTGTCGCCTTTGGGGCAGTGGCTTGATGATGAGATCGTCGCGCCTGTCAGTTGAGGACCGTCGAAGAGGGTGGTACCCTGAAGATGAGTTGCCGAGGTTTTATTTCGGGACCGGTCCCAGCGGCTGTGAGTACCTGAAGCAAAAGAAACCCCGTTGGGGTTCCTCGAGCGGCTCATCCACCTTCCTCAGTGGATCGGGCTCTACCCCCCGTGCCTGCGCCACTCTTCTCTCCCCAAAGCGCCGAGTGGCGTTCGGCGCCCGCCAGCGGTCGACGCTCGCGGAGTGCACGCATGCGGTGCACCAATGGTCTGATCACTATGGTCGCTGCCGATCCCAGCGACGGCGCCTATGATGACAAGGTCTATCTGCGAGAGCCAGACGATACCCAATGGTTCAGACTACCGGGTGGCTCGGCGCGAAATGTCGCGGTCTGGCACCTCGATGAAGCCCTGCTGCCCCTTCCACGGGATCGGCTGGCGGAAGGATCTCGAGCAGCAGCGACGCAGCCCGGATGAGCGCATCGCCGCGCTCACCAAGGAGCGGGAGGCGGTTGAGCGGGTGCTGCGGGCCCCGGCTGGGAGGAACGGTGGGTGGCCTCGTGGCCGCCGGGTCGTTCGTCGCCGGGCGGCGGTCCCGGCGACCGCCGCGCCCGAGCCTGAGGCGACGGAGGGCTGACGCCGCCGGGTGCCGTCCCGTCCGGGCGGTCATGGCAGGGAGGGGCGGTGCACCTGGCGGTGTACGATGCCATCATGGGCGTCGAGGAAGTCGCCGCCGGCAAGGTCGTTGACAAGCTAGGCCACGAGTGGCGGAAGGGTCACCCGGTTCGCTTCGACTCTCCACGCCCGGGGGCGAAGGAAGAGGGGAGCTGGGGTGTCACCCTCCCCATGAAGACCGACCCGAGCCTAGTCCGAGCCGTACGCATCTTCGTCGAAAACCTTCACCCGAAGCAGAGCCAGACGGTCACGCTGGACGCAAATGCGACCAGGGTGATCGAGCCGGCGATGCCGGAGGGAACGACGGTGAGCGCCAGCACCGTGAAGGCCATCCCCCCGGAATCGGGGCGAAACTGGTGGCTACGTCTCGTGGCACCGTCTCCTTGGCCAGCGATTGCTGCGGAGGGTACCCTCGACTGCCGGATTGAGGTCGCGGCCCAGACGGACAACGGCGTGAAGGTGTCCGCGAAGGTGAAGACGCGACTTGAACCTGCGAAGCGGATGCCGTGGGGACCTCAGCCTCCCGTAGGAGCCAACGGGTAGAGACCCCAAGGGGGTCTACACCACCGGCTCAGGCACCCGGAAGTCAAGCGGGCCGTACAGCCCAAGCTGGCCGAAGTAGGTGAACGGTGCTTCGGGAAGCTCGTCCAGCTCGCCAAGAGCACGGCGCACCCAGTGGACCCCACCACGGTCAGTGAATGCGACCTCAGCGCCCGGTCGCCCAGCCAGGACGCCGGCCCAATGGGACCCTCGAATCAGCACCCGCCAACGCCCTGGCGGGAGGATGCTGAGGGTGGTGCAGGGTTCTCCGCGGCACGTCTCCTGGTTGGCGCCTGATTGCCGTTTTCGCTCTAGCTGTTCCTCCATCGTGTGGGGCGCGGTCCCCTGGACCATGACGACTCCGACGACGAGCCGGTAGACGGGTTCGGTGGAGCCGTTGATCAGGTAGATTGGCGTCCAGCCACGCATGTGCCATAGGGCTGGGTCGGCCACTTCTGATCCGTTGGGGTCGGGGATGGGTGTATCGGCCCACGCGGCAATGAGGCGTGCCTGCTCCTGCCGACGCTCCGCACGATCCTCGGCTTCCTGCGTAAGACGACGGATACGCTCGCTTCGAATCTGGCAAAGTGCCGCAAACAACGCACCGACAGTTCCAACCGCGGCCAGCCAGCTCGGAAGAGAGCCTAAGACCATGGCTTGGACGGAAGTAGGGAGATTCGGGAGCTGTCGTGCTGGCCAGGATCCGATGGTCGGCACCGCACCTCGACCCCGGCTCCTCGAGCACATGCCGCCGCTACGCAGACGGCCGCCAGGGCGTCCACCCCGTCGTGGCCCCAGGCCTGGACGAATGGCGGCGGGGTGACGAAGGGGTGGAGCGCGTCAAGTCGTTGCCGCAGGCCCTGGGGCGTGCCCTTCCGGGCGGGCCGAGCGCCGATCAGACGGTGGTAAACCGCGTACGGGAATGTCTCCACGACCCGGTGCTGGTGGTAGCGGAGGAGCTGCCAGAGGCGGAAGCCGGTGACCATCCATGGGTCGGGGTTGGCGACGCGGGTAGTCCAAGGAACTGAGATGCCCTGGGAGCGAGGGGCAACTTCGGCGCACCGCGCCTGGCGGAACTTCGGGGGGAGGGTCTCGTCGTCCAGGTGCCGCCCCTCGGACGGTCCGTCGGGAGCATCCACTGCCACGACGGTTACACCATCGCAGAAGAACAAGACGGACGCCTCGCCGGCGGGATCCATGAGGGCGGTGTCCGCGACCTCCGCCGGGCCATCCGCGTTCCTCAGGCGGACGGCCCAGACCGCGTGAGTGGCGGGGTCGAGGCCGACGAAAGGTGCCACGTCAATCCCGTTCGGGGGCGGGGGCGACCGCCAGCTTGGGCACAGGTCGGGCCGTTGAACTCGTCACGGAGATGTGAACGGCCCTCTGACACAGACTGCGTGCTTCACGCCCACGCCAGGTGCCCCGTAGTAGACGGTCACGGACCGCAGGGTGGCCAGGAACTCG
>DATKSV010000074.1:0-18409 GCA_035531535.1 Candidatus Nanopelagicaceae bacterium
CGAGCGCGGCCCGAGGGACCGCAATACCGCCCTGCCGAGGGTCGAGTGTGCCACAGCGCCTCCTGCAGGAATTCTAGGCCACAGTCGAGGATCCCTGCTCGTCCGACCGCCGCCATGTCGGCTTGCGGAAGCCGGCCCAAATCAGGGCGCCAAGAGAAGGCCACCGCAGCGCGTGGACTCCCGCACGGCTTGCCGTCGAGTGGGCCCGGGGATGGCATGCCGCGAAGGTGGCGGTCGTCGACGACTCCCGATCGGGGAACACCGCCTAGATCGCTCACGCGATCCCTGGGGCCTAGAGTCTGGCGCCGGGGACCCGGCGGTGGCGACCCGTGGCCGTCGTCGATCGCGGCTCGCACGTCTCATGGTGCCGCGTCATCGGCCAGCGACAGATAGGCCTCATCCTCCTGCTCTGTGTGAAGCCGCAGGATCGCATAGAGTCCATACAGGAGCCGGCGCAGGTGGGCGAGCTCGGAGGCGTCGGGGCCGGCCGGGCCGATCTCCTTGACCAGGCCGCCGAGCAGCCTTATCTGATGGAGGATCTCCTGGTGGGAGCGACTCATGGGCCCGGTGGGATCTGAGCCTCCCAGCACTCGATCGAGCATCGGATAGAGCAACTCCTCCTCAGCTTGCTCGTGCGGTTGCACCAGGTCGAGCAGGGCCTGGTGGACCTGCCGCACCTTGGCCATGGCCGTCGCCGGGGCGTCGATGTCGAGGCTCTGGGCAACCGCGCGCAGCTGCGCGATCGCGGCCCGGATCGCCACATGCTCCCCACTGAAGCGGCGAGCGACATCAGCGTCATGGGCATCTAACCGGATCTGCCCCCGGCCGGGCCGGAGGGCTCGCAGGGAATTCAGAATCACGGCCACGTCGATGGCCTCCTGGAGGATCGCGCCGGCCGCTGGGGGCAGGTAGCCGGCAGCCGCCACGCCCATGGCCACCAGGGACATGGCCATGCCCGCCACCACGCTCTGCAACGCGATGGACCGGGACCTACGGGCAATCCCCATCGCCTCCCCGAGCCGGTCCAGGCGGTTGACGGTGAGGACCACGTCGGCGGTTTCCGACGACACGCTGGCCCCGCTGGCACCCACCGCCACGCCCAGGTCGGAAACGGCGAGCGCAGGCGCGTCATTGATGCCGTCTCCGACCATCATGGTGGGTCCGCGCCCGCGCTCCGCCCGCACTGCTTCAACCTTCTCCGCCGGCGTTCGCTCGGCGAGGACGGCGTCGACTCCGACGGCGGCTCCGATCGCCTCCGCCACCCCGGATCGGTCTCCCGTCACCATCACCACACGCTCGATCCCAGCCCGGCGCAGGACCCGCACCGTGCGGGCAGCGTCGGGGCGCACCGGATCCACCAGAACCAGCACCCCCGCCGGCTCGCCGTCGACCCGCACGAACACATTCGCGGCACCATCAAGGTTGGCCCTCCTCCGCGCCGTGCGCACCCACGGCTGACTTTCCGCCGCCCCCACCCAAGCGGCTCGGCCCAGTGCCACAGCGACCCCATCCACCGTTCCCGCGACACCCTGGCCGGGGGTCTCCTGAGTCCCGTCGGGGAAACTGAGGTGCAGGCCCTGCGCGCGCGCCGCTTTGACGATGGCGGCTGCGAGCACATGGGATGAGGTCTGGTCCAACGAGGCAGCCAGGCGAAGGATCTCGTCCGGGGGCACCTTCCCGGCGCTGATGGTGGCGTCAACTGTCGGGTGACCCGCGGTCACGGTTCCGGTCTTGTCGAGCAGTAGGATCCGGCACCTCGCCAGCTGCTCGAGGGCGCCGCCTCCCTTGATTACCACGCCCCGGCGAGCCGCTCGTGAGAGCCCGGAGACGATTGCCACCGGGGCAGCCAGAATCAAAGGACAGGGGGTGGCGACGACCAGGACGGCCACGGCCCGAACCAGCTGCCCAGAGTACAGCCATGCTCCGCCGGCCACCGCGAGAGTGACCAGCAGAAACCAGGCGGCGTAGCGATCCGCCAGGCGCACAAACGGAGCCGTCGAGTTCTCCCCCTCACGTACCAGGCGGACGATGCCGGCATAGGTGCTGTCCGCCTCCGTGGTGGTCGCCCGCAGGTCGAATGGGGCGCCGGAGTTGACGACTCCACTGCGCACGGGGTCGCCCACGGGCCTCTCCACCGGCAGGGGCTCCCCAGTGAGCGCCGACTCGTCCAGGACAGCGGGTGAGGTCGTCACGACGCCATCGACTGGAACCACGTCTCCCATCCCAACCAGGAGCAGGTCACCGACTCGGACCGATCCCAACGGCACCGTCTCCAGGGCCGCCTCGGTATGACGGCGCGCGAACCGGGGAGATCGCTCCAGCAGGGCGCTCAGCTCCCGCCGGGCTCGGGCGGCGGCCCGGGCCTCCAGGGCCCGGCCGCTGGCGACCATCACGCTGATGACAGCGCCGGCGAAGAGCTCGCCGACCATCAGGGCTCCGATCAGGGCCAAGAGGGCTATCACATCGACGCCGAGCTGAAAGCGGCGCAGGCTGCGGATGACCCACCACAGGGTGGGGGGCATTCCCAGCGCGGTGGTCGCGGCCCAAGCGGCCTGGCCGGCCATGGAGGCACCCAAGAGTTGCAACCCGGCCCCGATCGCCAGGCCCGCCAGGGTGGCACCGAGCAGCAGCGTCTCGCTGTGTCTCTGGACGAAGCGATAGCCCCGGCGGAGCCGGTCAGCCATGACCACCTCCCGTCGGAGTCGCCGGGTGAGACGGCGCTGCCGGGTCATGACGACGCCCGCCCAACCAGCCTCGCGGTTCCATCTGCAGCAGCAGTAAGGTCGCGCCGATCGCCACCGCGGCCAGGCCCGCCACCTCGAGCACAACATAGGGGGGCGGCAGCGAGAGCCCGAACAGGTGGCGCGAGAGGGGCAGCCAGACGGCACCCAGCGCGAGCATGACCATGGCCACGAGGAGGCCCGCTCTGACCCAGGTCAAGGGCCAGACCAGATAGCCGAGGAGCCAAAGGCCCACCAAGAAGAGGGCGGTGGCCGCGGCGGTACGAGCCTCCTCGGCGGTTGTGCCGGGGATCGCCCGGGCCACCTCGAACGCACCCAGGGCGGCTCCGGCCCCAGCCAGGCCGGCCGGGCCAGCGACGCCCAGCACCCGGCGGGTGAAGCCGGAGCGGGCGAGCGGCGCGCGCCGACCGAGGGCGAGGAAAAAGCCGGGGATCCCGATCGTCAGCGAACTGACCAGGGTCAAGTGGCGCGGATAGAAGGGGTAGGGAACCGCCAGGACCCCCACCGTCACCGCCAGCACCGTGGCGTAGACGGTCTTGGTCACCACGACCCTGGCGACCCGCTCGATGTTGTCGATCACCCGCCGGCCCTCGTACAGGAGCTGGGGCACCGCGGCGAACGAGCTGTCCAGCAGGACCACTTGCCCCACCGCCCGGCTGGCCTGACTGCCCGAGCCCATGGCGATGCCTATGTCAGCCTGCCGCAGCGCTGCGACGTCATTGACCCCATCTCCGATCATGGCCACGACATGGCCCGCGCTCTGAAGCGCCGACACCATGGCTCGCTTTCGGTGCGGGCTCACACGGCCGAACACAGAGCTCGACCCCAGCGCCTCGATCAGCGCCTCCTGGCCAGTTGGCAGTTGGCTCGCGTCCACCCCACCTGCAACCGGGATCCCGACGCGCTTGGCGATCGCGGCCACGGTCCGAGGATCGTCGCCTGAGAGCACCTTGATCTCGATGCCCTGCGCCAGTAGATATCCGACCGTCGAGGTCGCCTCCGGGCGAAGCTCCTCCTCCAAGGCGACCAAGCCGGCGGGCACCAGGCCGGGCGGAAGGTCATTGCCCACCAGCCCCCCCGGGGCTCGGGAGAGCAACACCACGCGCCGACCGGCGTCGGCGTGTCGCGCGAGTCGCGCGGCCAACGAGCCGGTGGGCCGAGCGCCGTTCAGGAGCACGTCGGCGGCCCCCAGCACCCAGGCGCCGCGGGTTCCGAAACCAGCCGCGCTCCACCTTCGAGCCGACGAGAATGGCACCGCCTCAGCCAATTTCCATTCGGGGGCGGCGGAGCCCATCTGCGCGAGCGCCCTCATGGTGGGATTGGGAGCGTGATCCGCAGCCGCCATGGCGCCCAGGATAGGCAGAAGCTCCTCCCCGGTCAGCGACTCCACATCATGCACTCGCATGGCCGGCTCGGTGAGGGTTCCGGTCTTGTCGATGCATAGGAGATCGACTCGAGCCAGCACTTCGACCGCGGGCAGGGTCTGAACCAGGACCCGGCTACGAGCCATCCGTAGAGCGCCCAGCGCCAAGGCGATTGAGGTGAGGAGAACCAAGCCCTCCGGCACCATGGCTCCGACCCCGGCCACCGAACCTCGGAGAGCTGATTCCAAGGGCTCTCCCGAGCGCAGCATCTGGGAGGTCACCAGCAGCACACTGGCGGGGACCATGGCCCAGGTGACGCCGCGCAGGATCCGGTTGGTCCCTGCCTGGAGCTCGGAGCTGGCCCGTTTCGGGCGGCGAGCCTCCGCTTCCAGGCCCTGAGCATAGGCTGACGCGCCAACCTGGGTGGCTCGCATGGTGGCGATCCCAGCCACCACGAAAGTGCCCGACAGCACCTGGTCGCCGACCGCCTTGTCAGCAGCTTCGGCCTCGCCCGTCACCAGTGACTCGTCCACTTGCAAACCCTCGCTCACAAGTACGACGCCATCGGCCACAATCTGGTCCCCCGGGCGAATCTCCAGCACGTAGTCGGCGGCGACCTGGCTGACCGGCAGGTCGACCACCGCACCTTCCCGCAGGACGTGGGCCAGGGGGGCGGTCAGCACTGCCAACCTGGCCAGAGTGCGTTTGGCCCGCAGTTCCTGAGCGATTCCGATGACCGTGTTCAGCGCCGGCACCACCACAAAGAGGCCATCCTGGGGTGGCCCCACCAGAGCGATCACCACCAGGAGCGTGCCCAGAATGGCGTTGAACCTGGTGAAGAGGTTGGCCCGCACGATCCCCCAGAGGGTGCTGCCCATCGGCCCGGGCAGGGGGCCAGATTCAGTCACCCGGGGCGTCGACAGTCGCTCCTGCCCGGCAGCGGGCCCCGCCCGCTGACAACCGCGCCGCCAGCCTTGGGAATGCGGCGCCGGCCGGGGCGCTCCCGAGCGGGCTCGACGGCTGCGTCCTCGCGGTCGGCCCCTGGGGCTCGCGCGAGGGTACCCGCTCCCCGGGTGTGGCCGGCCGACTTGGCAGGGGAAACGACCGGTCCTGGTTTTCTTGGCGATTGACGCCACGGTGCTGGGCCCGGAGCGGCGCGAAGCTCCCCGGGCCCTTGGTTGGCGCCGCCCCAGGATGGTGGGGCCGGTCCACTGACGGCGACTGGCCCTCGGACTGGTTGGGAGAGCCGTTCCGAATCATTGCGGAAGTGCGTCGTGGTAGAGCCGGTCCGCGGCCCGGCCACGGCGACCCGCGTCGCCCTCCCCCATGGCGGGAGTTCTTTCACTGCGCCCATCACCTGACTCTGCCCCACCGGCCGAACCGCCCGCCGGTCCTGACCGCGCGGTGGACCATCACGCCCGCCTCGCTTTGGATCGGCCGGCCCGCCTGCCCCATCCAGTCTCATGACTGGCGCCTTCGGAGCCCGACTCGTTGCCAGCAGGTCCCCCCAGGGCTTGGTCAGCCTGGGGGCTGCGGGTGCGCACCTAGGCGGGGTCCGCCGGGTCGCGGGCGGCTCTCCGCTCGGGAGCGGGCTCACGGCTGCCGCAGTCGAGGCGGAAGGGAGGGTATTGATCTGTCATCAAGTTGGCGTAGGCAAGCACCCTGAAGCACCAGCGATTCAGCCCCATGACCAGATCGAACACCGGCTGAGGGTAGCGCCCAGACACGGCCAGGATCACGGCCGCGACCAGCACCAGCAGGGCGATCAGACCGCTGCCGGTGATGGTCCTGCCGGGGCCACCGAAACCAAGGTCGAACCCGCCAGTGAATATCAGGACCACCAGGTACTGGGGAACCGCGAGCAGCCACCACTTGACCAGCACCAGCCCGCGGGAGAGCCGCTTCGGGTAGGCGACTGTGAAGTCCGCGGGAAAGTTGGGATCCGATCTCAGTGTGAACGGTGGGTAACGGTCGGTGCCGAGGGTCCCATAGGCGTAGAAGGCCACCCGCCAACTCCATCGCATCACCCCGACATTGAAGTCAAAGATCGACCGCGGGTAGCGCCCGGTGAAGAGGATGGCGAAGCCGGCCACGACCGTCAGCACGAACACCACCAGCCAGAGGCAGGCCAGGATGAGAACGTGGGGGACCGCCAGCAGCCACTTGATCAGCCAAAGCCATCGGCTCACGCTCTGGTCCAGCTCACCGCTCAAGGAAGCCGGGTATTCGCCTCGGACAGGATCGGTGACCATTCCCACTTACTCCAGAGAGGGGGTGCTCCGCCAGATGGGGCTTCGAATCCGGGGGGAGGAACCGTCCTTAGCCTCCATCCTCGGGGCCAATGCGCCGCTGGGGCAGGCGGGAAGCTCGCGCCTGGGGGCGGGTGAATCTACCCAAAGGGAAGTTGCCGGCAGACTCGGCTGGCCGCAGCATCCCCCGGCCCTGCCGGTACGAGCTTAGCGGCGCAGCCATCAAACCTGGCAACTGCGGCCGTGTCGAGTCGATTGTGGTCACTAACTCGCCCTTGGGAATCGTGAAGGTGATGTCGCGCAAGATCTCCAGTGCCTGCTCACCCAACGAGAGCGAGCGGCCGAGGTGCCGGACCTCCAGAACTGGGACTCTCGCACTGGGCGCCACGGCGCCCGGGGCACCCGCGGGGGAGGCTGCGGGTGCGGAGTCAGCCAACGCGATGAGTTCGAATGGGACCGGCCGGAGATTCCGAAGGGGGCACCTCGGCCCGGTCGCATTCTGCCTGACCCAGGGCCGCTTTGCCATCCGCCATCAGGATGAATTTTTCCATGGTTCGCGGGTTCAATATATTGGTTGCATCGTGTTTCCTGCCGCCGAGCGTTCTGCCGAGCTTTCCATGCCCCGCCACGCCCAGCTGGAGCCGGTGCGCCAGGCGCTCGCCCAGCTGTCCCAGGCCGTGGGGGTTGTGGGCCTCACCGACAACCACATGGGCAGACCAAGGCTCTCGCCCCTGGCGGCCGTACCGGCCTGCCTGGCCCACGGTCTGAGGCCGATCGTCCACCTCTCCTGCCGCGACCGCAACCTGCTCGGGCTGCAGCAGCAGGTGATCGGGGCTGCCGCCCTGGGCGCGGCCGGGGTGCTGGTGGTGCGTGGGGATCGGAACCAGGGGATGGTCGACACCGGGATCAGCGTGGTTGATGTGCTGGCGCGGATCCCCGCCTGGGCCGAACCTCAGGTGCTCTTGCGGGGGGCCGTGGTCAACCCCTTCGCCGACCGCTCGCGCGAGCTGCGGCTGCTGGCGCGCAAGGTGGCGGCCGGGATCGACTTCGTGCAGACCCAGATGATCTTCGACATCGACGCCTTCGATTCCTTCCTGGAGGACGCGCGCGACGTGCTCCCCCCGGAGGTGGCCATCTTCGCCAGCGTGGGGGTGATCCGCTCCGCCCGGAGCCTGGCCTTCGTGCGCGCCTCGTTGCCCTCGCTGCCAATTCCCGAGGCCCAGGCCACGCGGATGGCAGCGGGACACGGCCCCGCAGTGGCGGCTGAGATCGCGACCGAGATCGGCCACCGATCCGGGTTGCGCCTCCACCTCATAACCCTGGGCGCCGAGCACTACGCGGTGGGGATCAGTCGTGCTTTCACCGCCGCCCGGGCTGTGGATGTGGCCGCGGCCGGGTGACCACCAAGACCCCTGGGGCCGATTCCAACCGCGGGGCGGCCTTCCAGAGGGACATGTCGCCCGCTGAGTTCCGACGCCACGGCTACGCGGCGGTCGACCTGGCTGCGGCCTATCTCGAGCAGGTCGCGAGCCTGCCACCTCTGGCGCAGGTCGAGCCGGGCGCGGTGGCCGCCGCGCTACCGGCTGAGCCTCCCCGGGCGGGGGAGGAGATGGAGGCGATCATGGCGGATGTCCAAAACCTCCTGATCCCCGCCAGTACGCACTGGAATCACCCTCGCTTCTTCGCGTACTTCAACAGTTCGGCCGCCGGCGCCGGGATCCTGGGAGAGCTGCTCAGCGCCACTCTCAACGTCAACGCCATGCTCTGGCGCACCGGCCCCGCCGCGACCGAGCTGGAGTGGGTGGTGTGCCGGTGGCTGGCGCGGATGACCGGTCTCCCGGACAACTTCGACGGGCACATCAACGACACCGCCTCCTCCTCGACCCTGGTGGCGCTGGCGGCGGCGCGGGAGGCCGTCGGGCTGGACGTGCGCGAGCTGGGCCTGGCTGGCCGGCCGGAGCTTCCGGCCCTGCGTGTCTACGCGTCCGACCAGGCGCACTCCTCGGTGGAGAAGGCCGTGGTCACTCTGGGGCTGGGCCGGACCGGGTTTCGGGCGGTCGCCTCCGACCAAGAATTCCGCATGGACCCGGGCGCCCTCGCGCATGCGATCGAGGACGACCTCCAAGCCGGCCACCGCCCCTGCGCGGTGGTGGCCACGGTGGGCACCACCGCCACCACCAGCATCGACCCGGTCGAGGAGATCGCGACCATCTGCGAACGATACGGACTTTGGCTGCACATCGATGCCGCCCACGGGGGCGCCCTGGCCATCCTGCCGGAGCGACGGGGAATCTTCGCCGGAGTGTCCCGGGCGCAGTCGGTGGTTATGAACCCTCATAAGTGGCTGTTCACGCCGCTCGACTGCTCGGTCCTGCTGACCACTCGACCGGAGGTGCTGCGGCGGGCGTTCTCCTTGGTCCCCGACTATCTGGCCACGCCCGAGGCCGACCGGGACCAGGGCTTCGGCGCCCGCAACCTGATGGACTTCGGGGTATCGCTGGGGCGACGGATGCGTGCGCTCAAGCTTTGGATGGTGCTCCGTTATTTCGGCCAGGAGGGACTGGAGAGGTTGATCCGAAGCCATCTCGAGATGGCCGGGTGGCTGCGGGATCAGTTGGAGACGACATCCGGCTGGGAGATGTGCGCTCCGATGCCAATGTCGACCCTCTGCTTTCGGCACCATCCAGAGCACCTCATCTCCGAGCCGGAGC
The DNA here is from genome assembly GCA_035531535.1 of Candidatus Nanopelagicaceae bacterium. Lineage (GTDB taxonomy): Bacteria > Chloroflexota > Dormibacteria > Aeolococcales > Bog-877 > AG-12. The sequence continues at coordinate 9,066 of DATKSV010000074.1, forward strand.
TGGAAGCTCACAATCGGGACCTGATGGCCCGCGTGAATGCCGCCGGCGAGGTCTTCATCTCGCATGCGGTGCTCGCTGGCCACTTCGTCCTGCGCGCCACCATCGGCGGCCTGCGGACCGAGCCGCAGGATGTGGCCGTGCTCTGGGAGCAGCTCCAGGCGGCCGCCGGCGGGGCGGGGCGGGGCGGGAGCTGAACTGGGCGGCCATCGCGGGCGGGCCGGGACCGCACTCGCCGACCCGATGGCGCCGACTCTAAGTTTGGTTTCAGGGTGCCGGAGTCGCCCTATGGGATGCTTCAGCCGATGGCATTGGTAGACTCGTCCGTCCGCCCCTCGGGGTTGGCCCAGGCAGCGGAGGCTGGCCAGGATTTGCCCACCCCGGTCCCTGCCTGGGTTGGCGCCAGCGCCGGGCACCGGACGAGGCTGCGCCCGGCCCTGGCGCGGGCGCGCTCGTCGCGGTGGCTCCGCTACCTGCTGACCTCGGGTCTCTCGACCGTGATCTCCGAGATCGCGCTGGTCGCCTTGTACGCCGCCGGAATCACCGGCGCCATGACCGCAGCGGTGCTGGCGACCATGGTGGGAACGATCCCGTCGTACCTCATAAGCCGCTACTGGATCTGGCCGGAGGCTGATCGTCGTGGAGTTGGCCGCCAGATGACGCTCTACTGGCTGACGACGGGGGCCAGCCTGGTGGTCTCCTCCCTGGTGACGGGAGCGGCCGCCGCCCACGCACCAGGGGGCCGGGCCCTCCACGTGGCGGTGGCCAGCATCGCCTACGTGGGCACCTATGTGATCCTCTGGGTCGCCAAGTACGTGGTTTACCAGAAGCTGGTCTTCGTGGCTCCGAGGCAACCAGCGGCCTGATCGAGGTGTGCCGAGGAACCTCCGCTGGAGGCCGCCCGGTGCCGTCCTCCGCCGCCCTCGCGGGCGATTCTCACTCTGGGGAGCGGGGCGGTGACCAGGGCCGGGAAGGGCTGCGGTTCAGGCCTCGAAGAGGCCGTCCAGCCGGCGGTACCTCTCGCGCCTTCGGGCGGGGTCGAAACCCCGCTCGGTGATGACCCTCAGCCGCTCCTCCAGGCGGGGCCGCAGCAACGCGGCGGTAGCATCCCAGTCGGTGTGGGCGCCGCCCGGTGGCTCTGGCACGATCTCGTCGGCGATGCCCCACTCCAGCAGATTGGCGGCCTCCAGGCGCAGCGCCGCTGCGGCGTGCTGCTTCTGACCGGCGTCCCGGAAGAGGATCGCGGCGGCGGCCTCCGGCGAGGCCACGGAGAGGAAGGCATGCTCCAAGACCAGCACGGCGTCTGCCAGCAGGGTCGCCAGGGCTCCCCCGCTACCGCCCTCGCCGATCACCACCGCCAGGTAGGGGGTGGGCAGGGCCAGCTGGGCCTCCAGCGTCTGGGCGATGGCCCAAGCCTGGCCGCGTTCCTCGGCGGCCACGCCGGGATATGCGCCCGGGGTGTCGATGAAGCTGACCACCGGCAGCTGCAGCCGACCCGCCAGGGCGAAGAGCCGCTGCGCTTTGCGATAGCCTTCTGGATGAGCCATGCCGAAGTTGCGCCGGCCGCGCTCCTCGAGAGTCCGCCCCTTCTGGTTCGCGACCACCGCCAGGCGCCTGCCGCCCAGCCGGGCCAACCCGATGACCACGGCCGCATCGTCGCCGCCCTGGCGGTCGCCGTGCAGCTCGATGAAGTCGTCCAGGCAGCGCGCGATCAGGTCCAGCGAATAGGGCCGGTCGGGATGCCGGGAAACCTCGACGTGAGCCCAGGCGGCGGCGGCGTCATCGGGCGGCGCGAGCTCCTCGGACTCACCGAGGGTCATGCCAGAGCCTGGCTGTGCTCCCCTGACGGCCCTGCCAGGACCGCCAAAAGCTGAGCCAGGACCGCCTTTAGCTCGCGTCGGTCGACCACCCGGTCGATCAGCCCCCGAGCGTGGTGGAACTCGCTGGTCTGGAAGCCCGCCGGAAGCTGTTCATAGGTCGCCTGGGTGATCACCCGGGCCCCGGTGAATCCGATCATCGCCTTGGGCTCGGCCAGGATCACATCGCCCAGGGCGGCAAAACTGGCGATGCTGCCTCCCATGGTGGGATCCACCAGGATGGATATGAAGGGCAGGTGCGCCTCCGCCAGCCGGTGCAGGGCAGCCACGCTCTTGGCCATCTGCATTAGGGAGAAGACTCCCTCCTGCATCCTGGCGCCGCCCGAGGACGTCACGCAGACGAAGGGCAGTCCGGCATCGGCGCTGTGCTCGATGGCGCGGGCCAAGCGCTCGCCCACCGCGGTCGACAGGCTGCCACCCATGAATCCGAAGTCAAAGGCGGCAAGACCGACCTGATGGCCGTGGAGGGCGGCCTGGCCGGTCAGAATCGCGTCCGGAAGCTGCTGCCGGACGCGGGCCTCGTCAAGACGGTCGACATAGGCCCTGGTGTCGAAGAACTCCAGCCGGTCGGTGCCGGCAAGGGCGGCGTCCCACTCCTGGAACGTGCCCCGGTCGGCCAGCTGGCGCACTCGCTCGTGGGCGCCGATGCGGGCGTGATGCGAGCAACCGGGACAGACATAGAGATTGCCGGCCACCTGGGCCAGCGGGTAGGTGACCTTACACGCAGCACAGGTGAAAGCCCCGGCATCCGGGGCGGCCTGCGAACGGGCGTAGGTGGCACTTATCGACATCCACGTCCTCCCTTCTCGAGCATTCCGCTCTGGCGCATCTCCGGTGCCCTCAAGTGGTCGCGCCTGGGCGCCCTACCGACGCAAGCAGAGTCCCGCATCGCCGGAAAGGTTACGCCCTGGGCCAAATCCGGGCCGAGCCCGTAACCTAGGAGGCACTTTGAGCCTTGGAGACCCGATGGGATCAGTGTGGAGGGCGCAGCCCGGCGATGCCGGGACGGGTGCGGCCATCCCGGGCTGCCGGGTGATGGCGGTCGGCAGCGCCCTGCCCCAAGTCGTGGTGTCCAATGCCGCGGTCGAGCACTTTTTGGATACCTCCGATGAATGGATCTCCAGCCGGACCGGGATCCGGGAGCGGCGGGTCGCCAGCCCTGAGGAGACCCTCTTGCAGCTGGCGGCCCGGGCCGCTCGAGCCGCGCTCACCGCCGCCGGTGTGGAGGCTTCCGAGGTCGACACTGTGATCTGCTCCAGCAGCTCCCCGGATGAGACCTTCCCCTCCCTCGCGTGTCGCCTCCAGGCGGACCTGGGCTGCCCCCATGGTCCGGCGTTCGATGTCCAGGCCGCTTGCTCCGGAGCGATCTACGGGTTGGCTCTGGCCCAGGCACTGATCCATACCGGGCTGAGCCGGCGAGTGCTGGTGGTTGCGGCCGAGATCTTCAGCCGCCTGGTCGACTGGTCGGATCGGTCCACGGCCGTCCTCTTCGGGGATGGCGCCGGAGCTTTCCTGGTCGGCGGACCGGAGGTGAGCGGCAGTGAGCTGGTCGCCATCGACCTGGGCGCCGACGGCCGAGGCGCTTTGGCCTTGGGGACCTTGCCGTTCCGGGCCAGTCCCCAACCCCCGGGAATGCCCGAGTACACCGCCTCGCCGCGGGCGCTGGGGCGAGTGGTGACCATGAACGGACGTGAAGTGTTCCGGTTCAGCACCAAGATCCTGGAGCAGGTCGTGGTCCGCTTGGCGGAGGCCGTGGGCACCAGTCCGGACCAGATCACCATGGTCGTCCCGCATCAGGCGAATTCCCGGATTCTGGCGACCGCCGCCGGGCGCCTGGAGCTGCCGCTGGATCGCTTCGCCGGGAATCTGGAGCGGCTGGGCAACACCTCCTCGGCCTCGGTCCCCCTGGCTCTGGCCGAGGCGGCTGACCAGGGCCGCTGCCAAACCGGGGATCTGATCTGTCTGGTAGCCTTCGGCGCTGGACTCACCTGGGGCGGGATGCTGCTCCGCTGGGGGTCGACGGCGATCGGGATCGATGATCCCGCGGGTGCCGGTTCGCGTTCGGCAAAGCATCTGGGCTCGGCCTTGAACGAGGCAGGCACCGGGGAGGAGGAGCGGGGTTGAGCGGTTCAGACGAGGGGCGGTCGCGCCGAGTGGTCATCACCGGGATGGGCGCCGTGACCCCGGTTGGAGTTGGGGTGCGGGCCAGCTGGGAGGCGCTGTGCGCCGGCCGTAACGGGATTGCCCGGATCACATCCTTCGATCCCTCCCCCTTCGGCTCGCAGATGGCCGGTGAGGTCCTCGACTTTGAACCCACCGACTTCATCGACCGCAAACAGGTGAGTCGAACCGCTCGCTTCACCCAGTTCGCGCTGGCGGCCACCAGCGAGGCCATGGGGCAGTCAGGCCTGGTGGTCGACGACTCCAACCGTGACGAGGTGGGGGTGATCGTTGGCTCCGGTATCGGTGGTCTCAAGGTCATGGAGGAGGCCACCCTGACCCTGGCCGAGAAGGGGCCCCGGCGTCTCAGCCCCTTCACGGTTCCGATGATCATGGTGGATATCGCCGCGGGGGAGATCGCCATGCGCTTCGGCGCCAGCGGGCCAAACTTCGGCCTGGTCTCGGCCTGTGCCAGCGGTGCCCACGCCATCGGCGAGGCTGCGGAAATCATCCGCCGAGGTGACGCCGTCGCCTGCATCGCTGGGGGCAGCGAGGCGACCATCACCCCCCTGGCGGTGGGCGCCTTCAGCTCGATGCGAGCGCTCTCCCAGCGCAACCATGATCCAGAGCACGCCAGCCGGCCCTTCGATGCCGGCCGAGACGGCTTCGTGGTGGCTGAGGCATGCGGGATTCTGGTGCTGGAGGAGTATCAACGAGCCCTTCGGCGGGGGGCTCCCATCCTGGCCGAGGTGGCCGGCTACGGCGCCAGCGCCGACGCCTATCACCTGACCGCGCCGGAGCCGACGGGGCGGGGCGCCCGCCGCGCGATGCAAAGGGCGCTGGAGAAGGCCGGGGCCACCGCGGCGGATGTTGACTACATCAACGCCCACGGCACCTCAACTCCCCTCAACGATGCTGCTGAGACCGCCGCCATCAAGGGTGTGCTGGGAGAGCGGGCGCTGCGGATCCCGGTCTCCTCCACCAAGTCGATGACGGGGCACAGCCTGGGAGCGGCGGGAGCCATCGAATCGGTCTTCTCGGTGATGGCGATCGTGGACGGCCGGGTGCCTCCGACCATCAACTACGAGACGCCGGATCCCGAGTGCGATCTCGACTACGTCACCGAGGGATCGCGGCTGGTGCACCCGCGGCTGGTGCTCAACAACTCCTTCGGGTTCGGCGGCCACAACGCCTGTCTGGCATTCCGCCAGCTGTCGGACTGAGCCCAGCCTGGCGGCGGCTTGGCCGCCCCGACGGGGAGGCCTTAACCGCCCCATAGCTTTTGCATAACCGCCTCTTAGTAAGGCGCCCATATGCTGGCGCCATGCTTATGGAGGGCAGAGCGGTGCCGCCTGAGGGCGCTTTCGCGGCGGTCGGAGAGGCAGCCGTCGCTCTTGACGACCTGCGGGTCAGTTTCGGGGCCACAGAGGTCCTGAAGGGGATCTCGGCGCGTATCTCCCGAGGCAAGGTCACCGCCCTGATCGGGCCCACCGGCTGTGGCAAGACCACTCTCCTGCGGACGCTCAAACGGCTCCACGACCAGCGGCCCGGATTTCACCTCGAGGGGAGCATCCGGCTGGAGGGGAGCAACATCTACGCTCGCGGCACCGACGTCCGCGACCTGCGCCGGAGAATGGGGATGCTGTTTCAGCGGCCCAACCCGTTTCCCCAGAGCATCGCGGAGAACGTCTCCCTGGGGGCACGCATCCACGGGCTCTGGGCGCGGGGCGAGGTGAAGGCGCGAACCGAGGGGCTGCTCAGGGATGTGGGCCTGTGGGAGGCCGTGCGGGACCGCCTCGGCGGGACTCCGTTCATGCTCTCGGGGGGCCAGCAGCAGCTCCTCTGCATGGCCCGGGCGCTGGCGGTGGAGCCGGAAGTTCTGCTCTTGGACGAGCCGACATCCTCGCTAGACCCCCGCAGTACCGGCCGGATTGAGGAGCTGGTGGCCAGCTTCCGCGGCAGCAAGACGGTGGTGTTTGTCACCCACAACCTGCAGCAGGCGGCGCGCTGCGCCGACGAGGTCCTGTTCATGATGGCGGGGGAGGCGATCGAGCAGGCGCCGGTTCGCGACTTCTTCGATCACCCCGGGGATGAGCGGAGCCGCGCCTACGTTGAGGGACGAACGGTCTAACTGCGAGGGGGACGCCCCATACCAGTTCGATGGAGGTTCAGCAAATTTCTATGGAAGGATTCAATGCACCCTAAATTCATCGGCAACCCACGATTCGGCGTGATTCCACTGGCGCTCGGCGTCTGCGCGTTGGCGCTGAGCGCCTGCGGCACGACCACCCCCACCCACCCCGCCAAGAGCTCGGCCAAGAGCAGCAGCGCCAGCAGTCCGGCCGCGGCGGCCACTGGTAACCCCAGCACCCCCGTCACCCTCAACGAGGCGGGATCGACCCTGATATATCCCTACCTGCAGGTGCTGGCGCCTCAGGTGCACGCGGCCTACTCCAACATCACCCTGGCTCCGGGCCCAGGCGGCTCGGGGTTGGGGATCAGCGAGGCCGTCGGCAAGCTGGTCCAGATGGGGGGCTCGGACGCCTACCTCTCCCCTGCGCAGGCGACCGCCAATCCCAGCCTGCTCAACATCCCGATCGCGATCTCAGCCCAAGCGGTCGACTACAACGTGCCCGGGATGCCCGCCAATCTCAAGATAACCGGCAACATCCTGGCCCAAATGTATGAGGGCAAGATCACGGAGTGGAACGACCCTCAGCTGGCCCGCATCAACCCCGGGGTCACGCTCCCGGCCGTGAAGGTGGTGCCGGTGCGAAGGGTGGACTCCTCTGGGGACACCTTCATCTTCACCAGCTTGCTGACCAAGACCAACACGGCCTGGGCCAACGGGCCCGCCTTCGGGACCACCGTGACCTGGCCCTCCGTCTCCAATGAACTCACCGCCAACGGCAACCCCGGCATGATCCAGGTCTGCAAGGCGAATCCTGGATGCATCGCCTACATCGGTGTCAGCGTGGAGAACACCGCCCTTCAGCAAGGTCTCCAGGAGGCCCTGCTGCAGAACCAGGCGGGCAAGTACCTGGTCCCCGACCTGGCCACGATCACCTCAGCGGTCAACGCCTCGTCCGGCAGCACGCCGGCCAACCTGCGCCAGTCGCTGATCTACAGTTCGGGGGCCAACTCCTACCCGATCATCAACTTCGAGTACCTGATGATCCAGCAGACCCAGCCCAACCCCACCACCGCGCAGGCGATTCGCACCTTCCTGTACTGGGCGATCAGCCCCACCGGTGGTGCCACTGGCGGCAACCTCTCGGCGGTGAACTTCGTGGCTCTGCCGACCAGCGTGATCCCCAAGGTGGAAGCCGCGATCAACAAGATCACGGGGTAGAGCCCAGGCAGCAGTGGTCCGCTTGATGAGATTCCTTGGCAACGCGCGTGGGACCGGCGGCGACGCCGGTCCCACCGTGGTGCCTCCGCGCCGCCGGCTTGCCGACGCCGACCTGACCCGTCGGGACAGGGCGGTGCGCGCCGCGTTCCTGGCGGCGGCGCTGGTGCCCACTCTGATGCTGCTGTTCCTGGCGGCGGAGATGGTTCGGGAGGCGATTCCGGCGTTCGTCTACAGCGGCAGCAACTTCTTCACCGGCCAGATCTTCACCTTCGGCAATCTCTACGTCACCAAGGAGACCATCCACAACGGCGTGGCCGCGCCGCACGGGGCCAGCTACGGCGCCCTGCCCTTCATCTTTGGCACTCTGGTGTCATCCTTGATCGCGCTGCTGATCGCCGTGCCGGTGGCGGTCGGGGCGGTGCTGGCCCTGACTGAGCGAGTGCCGACGAGGCTTCAGAGCAGCCTCTCGATCTTCTTGGAGTTGCTGGCCGGGATTCCCAGTGTGGTCTACGGTTTCTGGGGCATCCTGGTGTTCGGGCCCTTGCTGGCCAAGCACGTCTTCCCCAGCTTGACCGGCCTCGGCTCAGTGCTTCCCTTCTTCCGAGGTGGGGTAGGCGGTGGCGAGGGGCTGCTGACCGCCTCTCTGATCCTGGCGGTCATGATCGTTCCGATCATCGCCGCCACCACTCGTGAGCTCATCCGCACGGTACCGATCCTGGCCAAGGAAGGGGCGCTGGCGCTGGGGATGACCCAGTACGAAACTGCCAAGGTGGTGACCATCCCCTACGTCCGGAGGGGCATTCTGGCGGCGGCCATCCTGGGCTGGGCGCGTGCCTTGGGGGAGACCATGGCAGTTTTGATGATCAGCGGCAATCTGCTAAATGGCTTTCCGGTGAATATCTACTCGCCGTTCTCGACCATGGCCGCCACCATCGTGGCCATGCTGGACTCCGCGCTCACGGATGCCACCGGAATGGCGATTCACGCTCTGGCCGCCATCGGCGTGGTGCTGTTGGTGATAACTGTCGCCACCAACCTGATCGGCCGCCTGGTGATCAGGCGCGTCAGTGGCGGGGCGGTGCTCCCCGTGGGCCGAGGCATTTGAGCGTGAGATCCACCCTCCGCCGGGGACGCGATGCGGTCTTCTGGGGCCTTTGCCTGCTGGCGCTGGCCCTCGTGATCGTGCCCTCCCTGGCCATCATCGCCAGCCTCCTGCAGCAGTCCGCCCCAGCTCTGAACCCGCACCTGGTCACTGCCACCACGGCCACCAACGGTCTCCAGAACGCGATTCTGGGAAGCCTTCTTCTGATGGTGGGCATCCTGGTGGTGGCCGGGCCGGTGGGGATCGCCGCCGGCATCTACCTGGCTGAGTTCGCCAGTCCCGGCCGCGGCGGCATTCTTCGCCTCGGGTACGAGACCTTGGCCGGGATCCCCTCGATCGTGATCGGCTTCGTCGGCTACATAGTCCTGGACCAAGAGTTCCACTGGGGCTTCTCGCTGCTGGCGGCGATCCTGGCGCTGTCTGCCATCGTCCTGCCGTATGTAGTCAAGACCACCGAGGTGGCTCTCCTGCAGGTTCCCGCCACCCTGCGCGACGCCGCCATCGCACTGGGGCTGCCCCGTGTCACCATCCTCCGGCGTGCCCTTTTGCCGCCTGCCCTTCCGGGGATCGCATCGGGAGTGGTGGTGGCGCTGGCGATCGCCGTCGGTGAGACAGCTCCCCTGCTCTACACGGTAGGGTTCACCGACCAGAACCCGACGCTATCTCTCTTCCAGCATCCCATCGGCTATTTGACCTACGTTGTCTACCTCAATGCCACCTTGCCCACCCAGCTGGAACATGAGGTGGCAGGGGCGGCCGGGCTAATCATCTTGGCTATGATCCTGGCCCTGATCGGCCTGGGCAGGTGGGCTGGTCGGCGGGCCGCTCGCTATGCCGCCCAGTTGCCCACTTAGCC
>DATKSV010000075.1:0-8078 GCA_035531535.1 Candidatus Nanopelagicaceae bacterium
CAAAGATGTGCCACGGGAGCAGGGGCCGGATCGCCAGGATGGTCAGGCCCTCGACGGCCAGCAGGACGAACAGGACCAGCCCGACTGAGGCCGTCAGGCGAGCGTTGCCATCCGCGCCCGGTCGCCGACGTGGAGGAAGCCTCACGGCCGCCGCAGGGCCCCACCCCGGGGGCTGGGTGCGCTCTTCCATCGGCACCAACTTACCCAGGCCGGCTGGGGATTGACTGGGGGAGAGCGCCGGCCGGGCGGGCCCGTCGTGAGGCCCGCCCGCGAGCCGGTCCGGTCGCGCTCAGCCACTGGGGAGATGGAAGACGCTCGGTTTTTGATGGGCCAGGAGGGCCGACGGCTGCTGGCACCCTGAGTGGGGAGAGTAGACCAGTCTGGCCACCTCTGCGGGCGGGGAGGTGCGGTAAGTGGGGATGAGCGGCACCTCGGCCAGACGCAGGTTCTAGGTGGCGCGGCTTTCGATTAGGCCGGCGTGGTGGGCACCGCCGCCGCCAGTGGGCGAATGCCCCAAGCCCCACCAGGAGCAGGATCGCGCCGATCCCGGCCTGGGCCAGGCAATTCAAGTCCGCCACCTCGAGCGGAGCTGTCGGGCCAGATCAGAAGAGTTGGGCCAAAGGTGGCCGGGGCACACTCTCCAGCTCGCGGGGAACGTTCAGGTGGCGGCGTGGCTGCCCGTGAAATCACCCGGCCGCTACCGGTGGGATCGCCGCGGCCGCCCGTCCCGCGGGATGCTTCAATGGCTGTGCGGAAGTCCCTGGACAGAAGAGTTGCCTCCCCAGCTCTCTCCCAGGGGCCTCGGCGCAAATCAGCACCAGGAAGAGCCATCCATTGCTCGGCGAGTTGTCCCCGCCAAGGGCAGGGTCGAGGAACAGCTGCCCGCGGACGGATCGCGGTCGCCCTCATTCCCCGGACGGCACCGGGTCGAGTTCCGACGACCGCTACCGGAGCGCTCGGGCCGCCCTGGGTCCTTTCTGTGGATGGCCTGGTTCTGGTTACCCGGTGGCGGGGAGTGTAGGCCTCCAGCCGCCCTGGACCTCGCCGCTAGTTTGCCCCGTTCGCGGCGCTTGCGGTTGGCTCGTGGCCGGCGCCTGGGGTCCCACCGTCTGCTGCCGATAAGAGCTGGCCGGCGTTGTGGGCCGCGGCTGCCACTGGTGAAGCTGGACCCGCAGCAGAGGAGGGGAGGGGCGCAGCAGGGCCATCCCTTAACATCTGATTCCGGAATGGGGAGATTCGATGTCGCCGTGGTTGGCGGCTGCGGCCACGTTGGCCTGCCGCTGGCCTTGGCCTTTGCCCAGCGGGGCTTGCGGGTGGCGGTCTACGACATCAGCCAGCCCGCCGTCGACCTGGTCAACTCCGGGCAGATGCCGTTTCAGGAGCCCGGAGCGCCCCAGGTTCTGGCCGATGTTTTGGCCCAGGGCACCTTCATGGCGAGTTGCGACCCCGGCCTGCTCAGCTCGGCCGACAACATCGTGGTGGTGATCGGGACTCCGATCGACAAGCATCTGAACCCCGAGGCGCTGGGGGTCCCTCAGGAGATCGAGAAGCTGAGCCGGTACCTGGTCGATGGTCAGCTGTTGGTGCTCCGAAGCACTCTCTATCCCGGAGTCACTCGCATGGTCGAACGGCTGCTGGCCCAGCAGGGACAGGCGGTGGACGTGGCCTTCTGCCCAGAGCGGATCGCGGAGGGCAAGGCCATGACCGAGCTCTTCTCCCTGCCCCAGCTGGTCGCGGGCAGAACCGCTGAGATCCGGGCTCGGGCCGCCGCTCTGTTCTCCCACCTCACCCAGGAGATTGTGGAGCTGGAGCCGGAGGAGGCGGAGCTGGCCAAGCTCTTCACCAACACCTGGCGCTACATCAAGTTCGCCACCGCCAACCAGCTGTACATGATCGCCAACGACTTTGGCCTCGACTATGACCGAATCCGGATCGCCCTGGCGCACAACTACCCGCGGGCCCAGGACCTCCCCGGAGCGGGCTTGGCGGCGGGCCCGTGTCTGCTCAAGGACACCATGCAGCTGGCCGCTTTCAACAACAATCAGTTCACCCTGGGCCACTCCGCCATGCTCATCAATGAGGGCCTGCCGCTCTACACGGTGGCGCGCCTGGAGCAGCGTTTCGACCTCAGCCAGATGACGGTCGGGATCCTCGGGATGGCCTTCAAGGGGGAGTCGGACGACGTCCGCTCCAGCCTCAGCTACCGGCTCAAGCGCATCCTTCAATTCAAGTCCAAAAGGGTGCTCTGCACTGACCCCTACGTCACCACCGACGCCAACCTGACGCCCCTTGAGGTGGTGCTCTCGGAGGCGGACCTGGTGGTCATAGGCGCGCCTCATCAGCAGTACCGTGAGCTCGCCATTTCCGTACCGGTGGTGGACCTCACCAACTTGCGGGGTAAGGGAAGCGGAGTTTGAGCGCCCCGCGGGTTTCGGTCGTGATCCCGGCCTACAACGAGGGCCCGGCCATCACCCTTTGCCTGGACCGAATTCTGGGGGCGGTGACCATCCCCTGTGAGGTGCTGGTGGTCTATGACCGCCCCGACGACTCGACCGCGGCCCCCGCCGCCGCCTACTCCGCCCGGGACCCTAGGGTCAAGCCGATCCTCAACGACATCCGTCCGGGGCCGGCGGCCGCCATTGCCTGCGGCATTCGGGCCGCTCTGGCCCAGGTGGTGGTGGTGACCATGGCCGACGGCAGCGATGACCCCAGTCAGATCGAGGCCTTAACCCAGCTGGTGGAGGGTGGCGCAGTGGTGGCGGCCGCCTCCCGCTATATGCGCGGCGGCCGCCAGGTCGGCGGCCCTTGGCTCAAGGGGCTCATCTCGCGCACCGCGGGGCTCTCCCTGCAGGCGCTGGCCGGGGTCGGTACCCACGACCCCACCAACTCCTTCAAAGCCTACTCGAGCTCGTTTTTGGCCGAGGCCGGGATCGAGTCGGACGCTGGGTTCGAGATTGGTATCGAGATGGTGGCCAAGGCCCGCCGCCGGGGGGAGAGGGTGGCCGAGATCCCCACCGTCTGGATGGATCGCACCGAGGGCCAATCCAACTTCAAAGTGACGGAATGGATTCCCCGCTATCTCCATTGGTATCTGGTCGCGCTGCTGCCGGGTTACGGCCAGCGGCGGCCCTATAAGAGGTGATCTGAATGGCAAAGGTTCTGGTGTCGGGGTCGGCCGGCTTCATCGGCGGCTACGTGGTGCAGGCACTGCTCGCCCGGGGCCACCAGGTGGTCGGCCTCGACGACCACTCCAAGTACGGCCCGGTCGCGCGCTCCTACGACAACCACCCGGGCTACCGGCTGGTGGAGGGCGACGCCCGTGACAGCGAGCTGGTGCACTCCCTGCTCGAGGGCTGCCAGCACTTCATCGCCGGGGCCGCCATGATCGGCGGGATCTCCTACTTCCACACCTACGCCTACGATCTGCTGGCCACCAACGAGAGGATCATCGCGTCGTCCTGCGACGCCGCCATCAGGGCCCACCGGGAGGGGGCCCTGGAGAAGGTCACTTACCTCAGCTCCTCCATGGTCTATGAGGGAGCGGATCGCTGGCCGTCCTACGAGGGCCAGGAGCTGGAGGTGCCGCCGCCGCTTTCCTCCTACGGCTTCCAGAAGCTGGCGGTCGAGTACTTCGCCCGGGCGGCCCACCAGCAGTACGGGCTCCCCTACACCATCATCCGGCCGTTCAACTGTGTCGGGATCGGCGAGGAGAGGGCTCGGGGAGACATCGAGATCGAGAGTGGCAACGTCAAGCTGGCCATGAGTCACGTGGTCCCCGACCTGGTCCAGAAGGTGGTCAAGGGGCAGGATCCTCTCCACATCCTGGGCGACGGGAGTCAGATTCGGCATTACACCTACGGCGGCGATCTGGCCCAGGGCATCGTGATGGCGATGGAAAGTCCGAAGGCGCTCAACCAGGACTTCAACTTGTCCACCTCGCAGTCCACCACCGTGCTCGAGCTGGCGCAGCTGATCTGGGCCAAGATACGGGGCGCGGGCGTTCCGTTTCGCTACCTCTCAGACCCCCCTTTCGAGCACGATGTCAAGCGCCGCGTGCCTGCCACCGACAGGGCCCGGCAGGTGCTCGGCTTCGAGGCCACCACCTCCCTGGAGCAGATGCTGGACGAGGTCATCCCCTGGATTGAGGAGGCCATAAGAAGCGGCCGGATCTGAGCCTCTCCTGGGCGGCCCGAGCTCGCATCCCGTACCTGAGTCCGGAGAAGCTGGCTACCAATGACATGCAGTCGGACGACAGCTCGGCCAGTGGGCGACCGCGCAGGGCGGTCGGAGATTAGGGATCGGCGCGGTAGAAGACGCTTAGGTGCTGGTGGGCGAGGAAGCCAGCCAGCGGCTTGAAGCCGGGGTAAAGCTGGTACACGAGAGGGATCACCTGGTCTTCCGGGGCGCTCGCGTAATTGCGCACCAGAGCCACCGCCTGTTCGCGCTGGCTCTTGGTGACCCTGCCCTCGATCAGGCCTGAGTGGAATGACCCGAGCACCTGGCCCACGGTGAGACAGGCCAGCAAAATCATCACCACCCGGGTCCCCGGCAGCTGCGACCGACGGGCCAAGGCGGCCACCCCCAGCCACACTCCGGCGAACAACCACAGGTTGAAGAGGGTGTAGCGGGAACTGGTCGCAGTCTGGATGCCCAGGTGAGCCCTGCCGATGGTGATCAGAAAGTCGACCAGGACCCCAAAAGCGATCATGGCCAGGGGCACCGCCAGCCACTCCCCGGCGTTCCGGCGCCACAGCCAATAGCCGAAGGTGCCCAGGCTCAACAGCAGCAGGACCGCACCCACCGCAGCTTGGGCGGAGGCGCCAATTCCCAGGGCGTGGGAGGCGGGTATGACGCTCCCCACCAGCAGGTAGATGTAGTGGAGCGTTGGGGCGGGATTGGCCACCGCCCAGCGCACCCCCCCGCCGGTGTCGCTCCAAACGAACCCGATCCAGTAAATCCCTGAAATGCAAGCGGCGCTGGCCAGCCACCACCAACAGCGAGAGCGCGGATAGCCACGGGCGAGCAGGAAGATCAGCCCGGCCGCCCAGATTGCCAGGCCCTGGGTCGAGGAGTAGGAGGCGACGGTGGCGGCGGCGATGGCGACCACGAAGAGAGCCGGTCGGCGTCGGGAGGCTGCCAGCGCGACCAGGGCTACGGAGAGGCACAGCAAGATCAGATACAGGGCGATGGCGAAGCCCTGCAGTGCTACCGCATACTGGGTCCAGCCGAAGAGCACCAGACCCGCCGGGACGAACCACATCGGGGAGATGGCGGTGGTGCGCCGGTAGACCACCGCGATCAGAGCCACGGCGACGATCAGCATGAGCACACTTCCGTACATCTCGACCTTGGTGTCGAAGTGGCTGAGGTAGTCCAGCCCCAGCATCAGCAGGTTGGGGAAGAGCATCCGGTTCTCGTTGTGCTGGGTCCAGAGCTGGGTGAGGCTCAGCTGACCATGCACGGCCGAGCGGTAGAGGATGACCACCGCCCACTCATCCTGAAAGGGGACATTGACCCCGAAGTAGTAGACGAAACTGAGATAGGCGATCGCCACCAGGCCCAGGACCGAGGCGCTGAGACTGCGCGCGTGGGTGTCGATCCAGGGAAGCCACCGGGTTCTGATCACTGGGGGGTGATTCTACCGACTGAGCCGACGGCAGCCGGCCCCGCCGATAAAGGCCGGGGACGCCCGGTTCGAGCGGGACAGCTGCCCTGCCGCGTTCCTCCCGACCCGCCCTCCACCCCGCCCGGGCGAGACCGGTGGCGGATCGGTGCAAGCTTCGCCCCGGGGGCCTGGCGATGGTCTCGAACCTGGTCCCAGCCGGGGCACATCAGGGGCCAGGAGAGCGGCCAAGCGCACTGCTCCGGCCTATGAGAACACCGACCAGTGTTCCGACTGCAGCCACTTCGCCCAGACCTTGACATACGCTCCCGACGGGGGATAGAGGGAGGCCGCCAAGGTGGAGTCGGGCACCGACTGGTAGTGGAGCAGCAGCTGTGCCCCCTGCTGTCGAGAGGCCCGGTGCAGCTGGCCCTGGTGGATCCCGTTGGGCACTGACCAGGCCACCTGGACGATCACCAGGGCTAGGACGAGGGCGGAGACCGCCGCCTCCGCCGGTCGGGACCGGAGGGCCTGCCCCAGGTCCCGCCACCGGCGGGGTGGGTCCAACACCGCCACCGCTCCGAGGTAGAGGCCGATCAGAAGAATCAGGTTGTAGGTGGTGTAGCGGGAGCTGTCAGGCACGTTCAGCTCGAGCCTGCCCACGGTGACCAGGAGGTCGAAGAGAATGCCCGAGAGCCAGAGCGCGAGGGGCAGGCGCAGCCTGACCAGCGACACCTTCCGCCGATACCAGAACCAGCCCACCGCCGCGCTGGCGGCCAGCAGGAGCAGCCCTGCCACGGTGTGCTCGCCCGGCACCAAGTCGCCCAGGAGGCGCAGGAAGTACCGCAGCGCCAGGTCCGGGTGCATAACCGCGTAGTTGGGGCTGCTGACCGTGTTCACATTGCCCAAGTGCCAGGCGTACACCGCGGTGCTCACAACTCCGATCCCACACCAAAGCGCCAGCTGGACTCTGGACAGGCCCCGACCGGCCCCGTACACGAGCCCCGCCGGCCACACCAAAAGCCCCTGCAGAGAGGAGAACGAAGCGACCACGGCAGCCACGCCGGCGAGCAGGAATAGCGACCGATGCCGGGGGCTCGACTCCAAGCCATGGAGGGCCAACATCACGCAGAGCAGAATGAGCATCCAGGCGAGCTGAAACGCCCAGAGTAGATTGCCCACCTGCGCCAAGCTGAAGAAGATGAAGGGCACCGGCAGCAGCCAGACCAGCGGGATCCGGCTGCTGCGCCGAGCCAGCCAGAGCAGGAGCGTCAGTGAAGCCGCCATGATCGCCGCCGTGAGGTACATGTCGACCACCGAGTTGACCCGATCATGGCTGTCGACCAGGGCCAGGATTAGGTTGGGGAACAGCATGCGGTTTTCGTTGTGCGGAGCCCACAGTTGAGCCAATTGGAGATGGCCCGTGACGTACTCCTTGACGAAGGGCAGGGTTCCGTTCCAACTGTCGGCAAAGGGCACATTGACCCCGTAGGCGTTGATGAACCAAAGGTCCAGGCCGAGGGGCGCCAGGAGCAGCAAGCCAACCAGGCCCGTTAGGCCTGGTCGCCGCCAGTTCGGGCGCGAAGCTTCCGGGGTCGGGGTGGGGGGCTTGATCTCGGTTGTGATGGTGGGCAGGTGCTCAATTAGGTGGCGTTCGGCGGAGTAAAGGGGGCTTGCCGCTCGGCCGCGGCGAACGCGGCCATGGTACAGGGTGGCCTGGAGACGGGGTGCCCCCTTGGCCCAGGTCAGAGCGGTGGCGCCGGTGCGACCGACCGCCTGATAGTGTGCAGGAGTGGGTCGCCTACTGATCATCGCCAACGATGTGGTGGCGAAGCGGATGGCCGGCCCTGGGATTCGCTGTTTCGAGTTGGGCCGGGAGCTCGCCAAGGCGGGTCATCAGGTCACCCTGGTCGGGGTGGGCGCCACAGATCTGGCCAGTGACTCCTTGAAGATCGTCCCCCGGCTCAGCCACGCCGACCTGGACCGGCTCGCCCGCACTCAGGACGCCATCCTGCTGGAGGGCATAGCCCTGGTCCGCTACCCGTCGCTGCGAAGCGTGCCGGTGCCCCTGATCGTCGACCTCTACGACCCCTTTCCGCTGGCTCTGCTGGAGCAGGAAGCGCACCGGCCGGCCCCGCAGCAGGAACGCGAGAGCCGGGAGGTGCGCCAGGTGCTGCGGGAGCTGCTTCGGGGGGGTGACTTCTTCCTGTGTGCCAGTGAGGTGCAGCGCGATCTCTGGACCGGCGCCCTGCTGGAGGCGGGCCGGATCACACCCCGAACCTGGGCTCAGGACAGCTCCCTGCGCCAGCTCATCGATGTGGTCCCATTCGGCCTGCCTGGCAATGTGCCTGAGGCCCAGCCGGTCCGGCGGCAGCTACCGGTGGGGAACCTTGGCCCCGACGACGTGGTGCTGCTGTGGGGGGGGGGAATCTACAACTGGTTCGACCCCCTCACCCTGATCCGGGCGGTGGGCCGG
>DATKSV010000076.1:0-3570 GCA_035531535.1 Candidatus Nanopelagicaceae bacterium
ATGGCGCTCGCTGGCGGACCCGGGCCGCTGTCTCGCCCCGAGCCCCCCGTCCCGGATCCGCTGGGCTCCCATGCCGGTGCCAGCCGGGGGCCACCCCGAAGTTCGGACCGGCCAACCCGGCCCTGCCATCCCGTCGGGAGCAACCCGCCCGCCCAGCGGAGGCCGGCCAATGCCGATGGACCACCACCTTCTGGGCTGGATCCCAAAGTGGGCCGGCCCGGTCTTCCCGGAGTGCCCGGCCGACTACCTGCGGCGACCGGCGGCGCGTTCTCCCCGCTGGCCGATCAGGCGGCCGGCGTCTCCGCAGCGGGCCGCCGCGCCGGCTTGCCGTCCACCCCGTGCCAGAGCCAGACCAGGCTGGCCGCTCCCACCATCATGGCGGCCGCGGTGACCACGAACGGCAGCGGGATGGAAATCCCGAACAGGGCGCCGGCCACGATCGCCGCCAGCGCTGACGCCCCCACCTGAACCGAGCCGTAGATCCCCTGCACCCGCCCCATCAGCTCGGGCCGGACCTCGCGGGAGAGCATCGCCAGCCGGGCCGGGGCGCCGGTGACGGTGAAGATGCCCTCAAACACGCCCAGGCCGATCAGCCAGAAGGGAGACGGCAGGAAGGGATAGACGGCGGCGAAGCCGGCGGCCGCCACCAGGCTGATGCCGATCAGCCAGCGGTTGTCCATCCGGTCCGCCAGCCAGCCCGCCGGCCAGGAGCCGAGCGCGAAGGGGAGGGCGAAGACGGTGAAGGAGAGCCCGATCTCGAAGTCGGTGGCATGTCGGGCGTGCATCAAAAGGCTCCAGAGGGTGTCGTACATCCCGATCAGCAGACCCAGGGCGGTGGAGGCCACCAGGATTCCCAGCACCGCCCGGCTGTGCCAGATCGGCACCCTTTGGTGAACTGATGCGTGATGGGACACCCCCGCCCGCCGTCGCGGCAGGGTGAAGGCGAGGATCCCGGCCACCACCAGCGCCACCAGCGCCGAAGCCACGAAGGTGAGGCCGACCGAGATCGCGAACAGGGTCGAGCCGATCAGGGGGCCGACGATGGTCCCGGTCATGTTGGCACCTGTCAGGGAGCCGTAGGCGCGGCCGCGCCGCTCATGCGGCACCACGTCCGCCACAGCCGCCATCGCCAGCACGTTGGCGGCTCCGGCGGCGCCGCCCTGGAACGCGCGCAGGACCACGAACCAGAACGGTGAGGGGGAGAAGGCGAAGGCGGCGGTCGCCAGGGCATAGACCACCTGGCTGGCCACTATTAGACGCTTGCGACCGATCCGGTCTGAGATCCGGCCGATGGGATAGCCGACCACCAGGCCGGCCGCCCAGAAGGCGGCCGTGACCAGCCCGACCTCGGCGTAGGACGCCCCCCCCTGGCGCAGGAACAGCGGCAAAACGGGCAGGATCATGGTCGCCCCCAGGGCGTCCGCGAAGCTGGCGCCGACCAGGCCGTAAAGGGCCAGGCGTGCCCGGCGGGGGTCGATGGCAGGGGAATTCAAGGGAAAACCTTCTGTGGGCCCGAGGTGGGTGATCGCGGCCGCGCGCGGGAGCGTGGGCCGTCCCAGGGAAAGGGGCGGCCGAAGGCCGCCGGTGGGGAGATCAGCTAATGGGGCAGGTGACCTAGAATAAGGCTTGCACTAGGAGGAACTCAAAATGACGACGGCAACCCAGGTACTACTTCCCCTGGCCACCATCCTGCTGGTGGCGGGCGGCTCCCTGATCGGCTGGGTCATCCTCTTCCGCAACGCCGCCAGGAGCGAGGCCGCATCCACCCACCCGAGCGGCCCCACGGCTGCTAAGAGCCACAAGTGAGCCGCCCGCGGCGGCGGGGAGCGGGCGCTTGAGTCAGGTGGCCAGCGCCGCCCCTAAGGCGGTGGCGATGGCGGCCCCCGGCCTGGAGGGGGTGGCGGTGGCCGAGACCTCCATCGGTGACGTCCGCGGCGAGGAGGGGTTCTTCCACTACCGGGGCTACAACGCGGCCGAGCTGGCGCGCCAGCTCTCCTTCGAGCAGGTGTGGCATCTGCTCAGCGAGGGCTTCCTGCCAGATCCCGGCCAGGTGGCGGCCTTCCGCCAGCGCACGGGCGAGATGCGCTCTCTCCCGGAGCAGGTGGCGAGGCTGCTGCCGGAGCTGGCCGCTGGCGAGCCCTTCGTGCCCCTCACCGCCCTGCGCACGGCCGTCTCCATGACCGCTGGGGTCCTGGGCCTGCAGCCGGTCATGGACATCTCCGCTGAGGAGGTTCGCCAGCAGGCGCTGCGGATGACCGCCCTGGCCCCGGTGCTGGTGACCGGGCTGTACCGGGCCCACCGGGGCGAGCCCTTGGTCGTGCCCGACCCCGACCTCGGCTACGCCGCCGCCTATCTCCAGATGCTGACGGGGCGACGGCCCGACCCGGCTCAGGCGCGGGCGGTGGAGAAGTACCTGCTCTTGACCATGGACCATGGCTTCAACGCCTCGACCTTCACCGCCCGGGTGATCACGTCGACCGGGGCGGACATGGGCGCGGCGCTGGTGGGCGCGATCGGAGCGCTCTCCGGACCCCTGCACGGAGGCGCGCCCTCGCGGGCGCTTCAGACCCTGGACGAGATCGGCACCAGGGACCGCGCCTACGACTACCTCCGCCAGAAGGTCGAGTCCGGCGACCGGTTGATGGGCTTCGGGCATCGGGTCTACAAGACCGATGATCCCCGCTCGACTCTGCTGCGTGAGGTGGCTCTGGAGCTCGGCGGCGAGCAGGCCCGGTTCGCCGAACACGTCGAGCAGACCGCGCTCAAGGTGCTGGGCGAGCTCAAGCCCGGCCGCCGCCTCTACACCAACGTGGAGTTCTACGCCGGGGTGGTGATGAACACGGCGGGGATTCCCCGCGAGATGTTCACCCCCACCTTCGCCAGCAGCCGGACCGTGGGCTGGACCGCCGCCATCTGCGAGCAGGCGGCGCACAACCGGCTGATTCGGCCCTCCGCGGTCTACGTCGGCCCGACCCCGCCAGTACCGCTGCCGGAAGGCTCCCGGTACGCCTGAGGCGGGCCACCCAAGCGGACCAACCCGCCCGCTACTACAGCCCCTTGGGGGCGGCGCCATCTCCCATGCCTCAGTCCCTTGACGGCGCGTCCCCGGTCGATGCCGTGGTCCACTTTGGGAAACGACGGCTGGGGCGCTGATGGTGGCTCGGGGCTCAGCCAGCTGAGATCGTTCCAGGGACGAGCGATGACCCGGAGTTCAAGCTCTGGTTGTCGGCCGCAGCCCCCGGGCCACGGCAAGTCCGGCGGCTTAAGACTCTGCCCGGGGTCGAGGATGGCAACCAACTGTCAGTCGACTCCGATGGCGCTCACTGTGGGGCCGCCTAGCCCTCCGCGACCAGGGCGACCGGATAGCGACCAACGAGGCCTTGGTCGCGGTCACCGAGATCCCCGATCAGCTGGCGGCGGTGACCCAGGCAATTGACTACGGCGAGCTGCCGGGACTGCGGCTGATCCCGGTCTGAAGAGGTCCGCGGCAGGGACGGTGGGCCTGGCCGTTTGCCTCCTGGTGGGTCGCTCTCCCCTTGTCCCAACGCCCAAAATTGAGCCGGGGCTGCT
>DATKSV010000077.1:0-10782 GCA_035531535.1 Candidatus Nanopelagicaceae bacterium
ACGCCTTCTCGCTGCTCGGCATCCCCATCACCCTGTAGCCAGAACCGCCACCTGGCTCCCGAGTTCACCTGAACTCGACCTCCCCGGGTAACTTCGGGTTAGCTCCGGCATTGGCGCCTGGAGCGATCGCGATCGCCATGACCGGAAGCTACCGCCGCTTCGAGCGCATCGGGATCGCCATCGGGCTGGCCGCCCTGGTCTTGATCCCCCGGCCATGCTGATGGCCCATCCCGACCCTGAGGCCATCCTCTCGGGGCTCGGAAGCATGCCTCGGGGACAGCACTCCTACGTCTTTCTGCGGGCTGCGAACGTCGGCGCCGTGATCATGCCCTGAATGATCTTCTACCAGCAGGGAGCGGTGATCGACAAGCAGCTCACGCGCCGCTCACTCCGGCGCGAGCGTCAGGACACCGCGGTTGGTGCCGTGCTAACCCAGCTGATCACGATCATGATGGTGCTGGCACTGGCCGCCACCGGGGGACTCACCCATCCCGGGGCCGCCCTCAACAGCGTGGGGGAGATCTCTGAGCCGCTGCGGCCATTCCTGGTCCCTAGCGGCGCGACTGATGCTCGGGGCCGGGCTGCTGGGCGCCGCCTGGTGGCCGCCCTGGTGGCCGCCCTGGTGGCGTCCCTATCTGGCGCCTGGGGTCTGGCGGAGGTGTTCGGTTGGGCCCACTCTCTGAATCGACGCCCAGACCGGGCGAGCGCAAGCTTCTACCTCGTATACATACTGGCCCATGCGCTCGGCGCCGCAATTGTGCTGGCCAGCTTCGACCTCATCCGCCTGGCGGTGGAGGTGGAGGTCCTCAGCGCCCGCCTGCTCCCGGTGGTGCTGGGATTCCTGCTCACTCTGGAGGTCAAGGCACTGCCCCCGGAGCACCGCATGCACGGCTGGTATCGGCTCACCGTGACCGCCCTGTGTGTGATGGTGATTGGCTTCGGGCTTTTCATGGTCCCAGCCAGCCTGGGCTGGGGCTGATTCAGCAAAGTCCGACCAGGCAGCTCCCCGCCCGGGGGGCGGACCGAATCTATCCGACCAGAGCCTCCGGGTGCCCCAGGCGATCGGCCATCTGATACAGGAACTCCGAAGCGGTCAGGCCGTCGATCACCCGGTGGTCGAACGACAAGGAGAGGTTGGCCACCCGCCCCACCACCACCTGCCCCGCCCGCACCACCGGCCGGTCCTCG
Source organism: Candidatus Nanopelagicaceae bacterium (assembly GCA_035531535.1). Classification (GTDB taxonomy): domain Bacteria; phylum Chloroflexota; class Dormibacteria; order Aeolococcales; family Bog-877; genus AG-12. The sequence goes on from DATKSV010000077.1 coordinate 1,189, forward strand.
ATGGCGTGCAGGCCGAGCACCGCCAGGTTGGGCCAGTTGACAATCGGGGTGGCGAAGAGACCGCCCAGCCGCCCAGCGCTGGAGATGGTGAAGGTCGAGCCGGACAGCTCAGCTGGCCCGATTGTCCCCGCCCTGGCGGCCGCAATCAGGAGCCCGAGCTGGCGCTGAAAGTCGCCCGGGGCCAGGCGCTCCGCGTCCCTCAAGGTCGCCACCTTGAGCCCATCACCGGCCTGGACCGCGATGCCCAGATGGATTGAATCGTGATATTCAAGTTCCATCAACCGCTCGTCGAAGCTGGCGTTGAACAGCGGCTGGGCGCGGATGCCCGCCACTGCCGCCAGCGCCGTCAAGCCCAGGATCGAGTACCTTCCCTCGCCCGACCGGTCCGCGGGCTGGGACCGGACCAGCGCCTCGACCGGCCCCATGTCGCAGTCCAGCACCACCGTCACCTGGGGCACCCGGCGGTGGGCCTCGGCCATTCGTTGCGCCATCACCCGATGGGGCCCACGCAGAGCCACTCGCCGGCCGGTGGCCTGCAAATCCTGCATCCTGACCCTGCCCCCAGGGCCGCTGCCCGGGACTGATTCCAGCCCGACACCACGCTCCCGGGCCGCCCGGCGGACAGCTGGCAGCGCCGGCGCCGCACCGGCCGTCGCGCCGGAGCCGGTTGGCCGTGGCGGCGCGGGAGCCGTCCAGCCGGGGGCAGGCGCACCGGATGGAGCCGGCGTGGCCGGTCCCGCGGCAACACCGGAGTCGACCCGCAGCAGCGGGTCGCCGACATGGACGACGGCGCCCTCGACGGCCATAATCGCGTCCACCCGTCCCTGGAAGGGAGAGGGAATCTCCACTGTGGCCTTGTCGGTCGCGATCACCAGCAGCACCTGGTCGCGGTCGACCGGGCTCCCCACCTGCACCCGCCACTCGACCACTTCGCCCTCGGTAACGCCCTCACCAAGGTCCGGCAGCTTGAAGTCTGGCATTTCAGTAGTCGATGGCGGCGCGGGCGGCGGCCAGGACCCGCGGGACCGATGGCAGCGCTTGGTCCTCGCTCTGGAAGAGCGGGAATGGCATGTCCAAGCCAGTCACCCGGAGCGTGGGCGCCAGCATCGCGTCGGCCGCCTCCTCCTGGAGCAGAGCCGCCACCTCCGCAGCCACCCCACAATGGCGCGGAGCCTCCTGCACCACCACGACTCTGCCGGTGTCCCGGGCCGCCGCCAGCAGCTGTTCCCGGTCCAGGGGATAGATGCTGCGCAGATCGAGCACTCGCGCCGCCACCCCGTCAGCCGCGAGCTCATCGGCGGCCGCCAGCGCCACCTCCACCATCGCCCCGTACGCCACCAGGGTGAGGTCGCTGCCAGGGCGGACGACAACCGACGCCTCCAAGTCAGAGGCTGAGAACTCGACAGGGACCTCCTGGCGCCCCCGACGGTACATGCGCTTGGGCTCCATGAAGATCACTGGATCACCGCAGCGCGTGGCCGCCAGGAGCAGCTCCCCGGCGCTCCGCGGGTCGGATGGGATCACCACCCGCAGTCCGGGCATGTGGCTGAAGAGGGTCTCGGGCGAATCGGAGTGGAGCTCTGGAGCCTTGGTCCCACCGCCGTAGGGCAGGCGGATGACCAAGGGAAGTCCGTATTTCCCCTGGGTGCGCCAGCGAAACCGGCCGGCCTGGGCGACCAGCTGTTGAAATGCCGGATACACGAACGCGTCGAACTGGATTTCCACGATCGGATGCAGGCCGATCATGGCCATCCCGATCGCCGCGCCCACGAAGCCGGCCTCGGCCAGCGGGGTGTCGATCACGCGGTCGTCGCCGAAGCGCTGCTGGAGCCCGGCGGTGGCGCGGAACACCCCCCCGTTGACGCCGATGTCCTCACCCATCAGCAGCGCGTCAGCGTCATCGGCCAGCACCTGCGCCAGCGCCCGCCCGATCGCCTCCACCATGTTCAGCTCCACGGCGCCACCTACTCCAACCGCGCCCAGGTGGGCTCGTGAAGTCGCTCCGGGCGCAGGGTCCAGGGGGTGTCCCGATGAACGCTGTCGGCGATCTCCTCCAGTGACGGCAGGGGCAGCTCGCTCAGGCGGTCGCCGACATCTCGCAGCTCCCGGGCCGCCCGGGAGCGAAGCTCCCGTAATTCCTCGGGAGCCGCCAGGCCGGCCTCCACCAGGGCCGACTGGGTCCTGCCCAGAGGCTCCATCGATGCCCAGAGGAGATCCGCCTTTGGATCTCGATAGAGCGATGGCTCATCGGCCGTTCCGTGAGGCCCGAGCCGGTATCCGACCGCTTCGATGAGGGTCGGACCACCGCCCTGACGGGCCCGCTCGGCCGCCTCCTTGATCGCTGCGTAGCAGGCGAAGACGTCGAAGGAGTCCACCCTCACCCCGGGCATCCCGTAGGCGGCCGCCTTCTCCGCCAGTCGCGGGACCCTGGTCTGCTTGGCGATGGGAGTGCTGATCGCCCATTGGTTGTTGGTCACCAGGAAGACGACCGGAGCCTGCACCACGGCGGCCAGATTGCAGGCCTCGTGGAAATCGCCTGCCGAGGTGGAGCCATCGCCGCCATAGGCGAGCGCAACCCACCCCTCGTGGCGCAAGCGGGCTCCCCAGGCGGCGCCGACGGCCTGCGGGTAATTGGTCGCCACCGGAACGCAGATCGGCGCCACCCGGTAGCGCATCACGTCGTGCCATCCGCCGGGGTGCCCTCCCCACAGCAGCAGCGGCACCTCGGGGGGACAGTCGCGGAGGGTCACGACCGCCGTCTGGCGGTAGGTTGGGAAGAGCCAGTCCCTGTCCTCCAGGGCCAGCACGCTGGCGGCCTGGACCGCCTCTTCCCCGAAGTAGGTTGGGTAGGTTCCAATCACCCCCTGCCGCTGCAGGATCACAGCCCGCTCATCGAAGGCGCGCAGGTGGGCCATGGCAGAGAACAGCTTGAGGGCCAGCCCCGAGGGCAGCCCTCTAAGGTGCGCGCTCCGCTCCTCGGGCTCCAAGCCGAGCACGGTGCGAGCGCCGCCCATGAGCTCGCCACCCGGGGCCCCTGCCGGCACGGCCGGGGACGTCCCGGTGGCCTGCGCCCTCACCGGTCCCGCCTCCACAAATCGACGCCTACTCTAACAACCGGGCGGGAGCGACCCGGGTGGGTAGAGTTGGGCGCGGGGAGAAGCCGTGATGTGTTGCCGGACGACCACAGGAGACCCACCTTGACCAGCCCTGCCGCCACCGCCGCCCCTCCCGGCAACGGACAGACCCCCCGGGCCGTGTTGCTGATGGCCTACGGCAGCCCCCGGGACCGCGAGCAGATCCTTCCCTACTACACCCATATGCGCGGCGGACGGACTCCTAACCCGGACGCGCTGGCGGCACTCGAGGGCCGCTACGAGGCGATCGGTGGGCACTCGCCGCTGACCGAGATCACGATGGCCCAGGCCTCGGGCCTTCGCCGACTTCTCCAGGAGCAGGACGGCCCCGGCTGGGAGGTGGTGGTGGGTATGAAGCACACGGCTCCGTTCGTGGAGGATGCCGTCCACCAGATCGCGGCCATGGGAGTCGAGCAGGCGGTCGGTTTGGTGCTTGCCCCTCACTACTCCGTGATGAGCACCGCCGGCTACGTCGACCGGGCCCAGGCCGCCGCGCGCGAGGCCGGGGACAAGCTTCAGCTCCGCTTCGTCAGGGACTGGCACCTGGAGCCCGGCTACATCGCTTGGCTGGGGGGACAGGTTCAGGCGCGGTTGCAGGAGCTCAGCCAGGATCCAGGCCGCCCCCCGCTGGTCGTCTTCACCGCCCACAGCCTGCCCGCCCGACTGCGGGAGATGGGTGACCCGTACCCGGATCAACTCGGCGAGACCGCGGCGGCCGTGGCGGCAGAGCTGGGCCTGCTCAACTGGACTACAGGGTGGCAGAGCGTAGCCCAGTCTGCCGGCGAGCCCTGGCTGGGGCCCGAGCTCCTAGAGGTCGTCCGCAGGGCCGCCGACTCTGGGACCCGGGAGTTCGTGGTCTGCGCCTGCGGCTTCGTCGCAGATCACCTGGAGGTGCTTTTCGACCTGGATGTGGAGGCTCAGGAGGAGGCGAGGCGACTCGGGGTCAGTCTGGTGCGCACCGCCATGCCCAATGCCGACCCCAGCTTCCTCAAGGTGCTGGCCGACCTCGCCCGGCAAGGTTTCGCCGACTTCGCTTGAGTCCGCAACCAAGACGGATCGCGGTGATTGGCGGGGGCGCCTCCGGGCTGGCCGCCGCAGTCGCCATCGCCCGCCGGGCAGAGCGGGAGCAGACCGCGGTCAAACTCACTTTGTTGGAGGCTGACCAGCGCTTGGGAGGCCGGGTGCTGGGCGGCGAGCTGGCGGGAGCCAGGGTCGACCTGGGCCCGGAGAGCATCCTGGCTCGAGAAGCTGACACCTGGACGCTGCTCAAGGACCTCGGCGTCGAGGCCGACGTTGTCCGCCCGGCGACGACCTCGGCCAGCATCTGGAACGGTCGTCGGCTGGTCGCGATCCCAAGAGGCTTCCCCCTCAGTGTCCCCGCACAGATGACCTGGAGCTGGCGTTGGGATGTGGTCCGGGCGATCGGACCGCTGCCAGCTCTCCGCGCCAGCCTTGAGCCCTGGTTGAAGGGGCCGGTGCCTAGCCCTGACCAGGCCCTCGGCCCATTCATCTCGGCCCGCCTGGGCAAGTCAGTCCTCAAGGGTCTGGTGGACCCTCTGCTGGGCGGCATCTACGCTGGCTCGGCTGATCAGCTCAGCATTGGGGCGGTGGCACCCCAGTTGCTCCAGGCCCTGCGCCTGGATCCCAGCCTGCTCCGAGGCCTGCGTCGGATGTCATCTCCGACACCGACCAGCCAGGGATCGCCACCCAGCCCCTTCCTCACCCTGCGCGGCGGGTTGTCCACCCTGGTCGACGCGCTGGCGGCAGCCCTGCCGGCCGATACCGCTCAGTTGGGAGCCAGGGTATCAGCCGTCGAAACTGGCCCTGGGAGCGCTTGCCGATTGCAGGTCGAGCTGAAGCCTCCCCTGGAGGTGGATGGAGTGGTCCTGGCCCTGCCCGCGCCCCACGCCGCGGAACTGCTCGCAGGCCTCGCCCCCGAGATGTCGGGCCAACTGCGCCGTCAGGTGTATTCCTCGGTCGCGACCGTCACCCTCGCCTACCCGGACGACGGCTTTCCCAGGCCGCTCCCCGGCAGCGGCTTTCTGGTCCCGCGCTTTCCCCGCCGGGTGGCCACCGCCTGCACCTTCATGGATCGCAAGTGGCCGCACCTTCGCCAGCCCGGCGTGAGCATCCTGCGGGTCTCCGCCGGCAGCCTCGGGGAGGAGTGGGTGCTGGGTCTCGACGACGCCACCCTGGTCAGCTCTATCCACAAGACCCTGCGGACGATTCTCGGGGTGACCGCGCTGCCCCAGGCGGCGCTGGTACAGCGCTGGCCCCAGGCGCTGGCCCAGTACCGGGCGGGCCACCTGGCCTGGACCGAGGGAGTGCAAAAGCAGGCAGCCGCGCTGCCGGTCCCGCTGGTTCTGACCGGCGCCTCCTACCAGGGGATCGGCCTGGCGGCATGCCTTCGGGGCGGTAGCCGCGCGGGTGAGCAGCTGTGGGAGCGGCTGGGTCGGGGCGCCGCAAATGCCGCCGACTGAGACAATCGAGGCGCTATGGCAGTCAGGTCGCGACCACAGGCGCCGCGCGCAGCATTGAACCAGCCCTCCGGCAGGGCCGGCGAAGCGGCGGTGCGTGAGCTGCTGGAGCTCCTCGGGGAGAACCCCGAGCGCGAGGGTCTGGCCGCAACCCCCAGGCGAGTGGTCGAGAGCCTGGGGCAGTTGACCAGCGGCTACGGAGCCGACCTTGACGAGATCGTGGCTGGCGCCATCTTCGAGGAGTCCTATGACGAGATGGTTCTGGTCCGAGAAATCGCCTTCTACAGCCTCTGCGAGCACCATCTGCTGCCCTTCTACGGCCAGGCGCATGTCGCCTACATTCCCGACGGCAGAGTGCTCGGCCTCAGCAAATTGCCCCGAATCGTCGACGCCTTCGCCCGCCGGCTCCAGGTCCAGGAGCGACTGACCACCGAGATCGCCACCGCGATTGACAGCCACCTCCGTCCCAAGGGAGTGGCCGTGGTGCTCGAGGCCGACCATCTGTGCATGATGATGCGGGGGGTCGAGAAGGCGGGCAGCCGCACCGTCACCAGCTCCATGACCGGCGTCTTCCGGCGGGATCCGCGCACCCGCGCTGAATTCCTGGGCCTGGTCGGAGACCGAAGGTGAGTCCCAGAACTCCCCTGGCGGCCCTGGACGCGGCTGAGCTGCGCCAGCGCCTGGTGGGGTGGGGCGCCCCCAAGTACCGAGCTGAGCAGATTCGGGTGCACGCCTGGAAGGGGACCGCAGCCGCCTTCAGGGAGATGACCAACCTCCCTGACGACCTGCGCCAGACCCTGGACTCGCACCTGCTCTGGTCCAGCCTGGAAACCGTGGCCACCTCCGTGGCTGACCGGGGCCTCACCGAGAAGCTGCTGCTGCGAGCGGTGGACGGACAGGAGGTGGAGGCGGTGATGATCCGCCACAGCGGAACCGGGGCCGGCCGGGCGCGCAACACCGTCTGCGTCAGCTCCCAGGTGGGCTGTGCCATCGGCTGTGTCTTCTGCGCCACCGGCCAGCTCGGCCTCCGCCGCAATCTGTCCGCCGCGGAGATCGTTGACCAGGTGCTGGAGGCGTCGCGCCGCTTTGCGGCCCAGGGCTTGGGCCCCGCCAGCAACGTTGTCTACATGGGCATGGGCGAGCCGCTACAGAACTACGATGCCGTGGTCGGCTCCCTCCGACTTCTACAGGAGTGGGGAGTCTCACCGCGGCGGGTGGTCGTATCCACCAGCGGCCTGGTGCCCCAGATCGACCGGCTGGCCGCAGAGGGCCTGCCCATCCGGCTCGCGCTATCGCTGCACGCTGCCTCGGACGAACTCCGCAATCGCCTGGTCCCACTCAATCGCCGCTACCCGATCGACCAGCTGATGCAAGCGGCGATCGGCTTCGCCACCAGCACTGGCCGCCGGGTCAGCTTCGAGTACGTCCTCATGGCCGGGGTCAACGACGGCCCTCAGGAAGCCGCCGCTCTGCGCCGGCTCGCCGCCCGCGCCTCTGCCCACGTGAACCTGATTCCCATGAACCAGATCCCGGGGAGCAGCCTGACCGCCCCGTCGACGGATACCTGCCGCGGCTTCGCCGCCGCCGTCGGGCCCAGAGCCACAATCCGCTTCTCCAGGGGGGATCGCGCCACCGCTGCCTGTGGCCAGCTCCGAGCCAGCATGGATGCCGACCAGCGCCGGGTGTCGCGGGCAGCCGGAGCCGGCGGCCTGCTTCCGGCCGCCCCTGGAAAGGCGGTACTCGACCCTCGGGGGGGAGACGATACTTAGGGGCATGCTGACCAAGCTCGGCCGGCTGGCGCAACCTCGAGCAGGGCTCCCGGGGGCGCTGCCCGCGCCTGCTGGGCGCTGATTCTCTTGTCGGAGCCCAGGTGACCTGGATCGGCTGGATCAGCCATTGGGAGTTCGATCCGTCGGTCTGGATCGGGTGCGCGATTGCCATCGCCGCCTACCGCTGGTTCCCGGGCGCTCACCGCGACCGCCAGGCCCTCCTCTGGGTCAGCGGCGTCCTGATCGTGTTCATCGCTTTGGAATCTGCCATCGACATCGTGGGCGACCAGTACCTCTTCTCGGTCCACATGGTCCAGCATCTGATCCTGGCGATGGTGGCTCCACCGCTGATGATCCTCGGGCTGCCCACGGCCTCAGTGGATGCCCTTTTGCGAAGCCGGGTCGGCCCCGCGGTTCGCGTGGTGGTCAACCCCCTCTTCGCAGGATCAGCCTACTTCCTGGTGCTGGTGCTCTGGCACTGGCCCGCGTTCTTCGACTATGCCCTCAGCAACCCCCCGGCGCACGTCGCCCAGCACCTCAGCTTCATCGCCGCCGGGCTGCTCTTCTGGTGGGCGGTGATCCTCCATAGGCCGGGAGAGGCCTGGAGCCTGGGCCCGATCGGCGAGGTCGCCTACCTCACCTTCGGCGCCCTCCCCGCGGTGGTGGTGGGGCTGACCGTGGCCCTGCTGCCCCGACCGGTGTACACGTTCTACCTGCCCCGGACCCCGTTACTGGGGTTCTCAGCCCTGGCCGACCAGCGGTTTGGCGGCCTGATCATGTTCATCTTCGACAACTTGTTGATGGTGGCCGTCGCCGGCTACTACCTGTGGCGCATGTTTCCCGCCGACGGCGCCGACGAGGCCCGCCTCCGTGCCGACCCCTGAGGCACCGGACTCCCGTCCGCCCCAGCTCAAGCGGGGTCGGCTAGCGCCCCTGGGACCTGCCCAGCTGCGCTGGGCACTGGCCCTGCTCTGGATCCTGGACGCCGGGCTGCAGCTGCAACCGGCCATGTTCACCAGGGCCTTCACCGGCAACGTGCTCTACAACGCCGCCCTCATGTACCAGCCCGCAGGCTTGGAGACCATCCTCTACCAGGTGGCCGCGATCGAGGCCGCCCACCTGGTGGCCCTCACCATCCTGATCGCATCGGTCCAGCTCCTGATCGGAGCCGGCCTGCTCTCCTCCCGGCTGAGCCGCCCGGCCCTACTGGTATCGGTGATCTGGGCGCTCCTGGTCTGGACCTTCGGCCAGGGGCTGGGCTTCCTGGCCACGGGTACCGCGATGATCGAGTTCGGCGCCCCCGGCTCCGCCCTCATGTACGTCGCCATCGCGGCCCTGGCCTGGCCCCGGAGCGCGCCGGCTGGGGCCAGCCCGGCTCGCGATCTCCTGGGGCCCTGGCTTTGGTCGGGCTACTGGGCCCTCGGCGCCCTTCTGCACCTGCCCGTGCGCTTTCCGGCCGGCGCGGTCCTCGCCTACAACCTGCAGACGGCCGCCCAGCTCCAGCCCGGCCCGCTCCAGCCGGTCGACTACCACCTCGCCCGCTACGCCGACAGCCACAGCCTTCCGATCTCCGTCAGCCTGGCCGCCCTGGAGCTGGCCCTGGCGTTGGGAGTCTGGCCGTCCCGGTGGCGGCGCCCCACCCTGGCCATCGGCTTGCTCCTCACGGCTGCGTTCTGGGTCCTGGGGGAGGCGATGGGAGGAATCCTAGGCGGGCTCGGCACCGACCCCTCCACCGGCCCGGTGGTAGCCATCCTGGCGCTCAGCCTCTGGGCCCCAAGGGGCCATCAACCGGCCCCCGATCCCACCCGCTAGCTATCCCTGGACGCAAAAAAAGACCCGGCGATGACCTACTCTCCCACCCCGTCTCCAGGGCAGTACCATCGGCGCTGACGGGCTTAACTTCTGTGTTCGGAATGGGAACAGGTGTCTCCCCGTCGCTATCGTCACCGGATCTTTTGTCGCGTATTCATAAAGCCCGCCGGGCCGCGGCCCTCGGGGGACCGCCGCCTGGCGAACTCAGCAGAGCGCAGTAGGAGCGCACAGCCACTGGGGACTCCGCGCAAGGCGCGTCCCCGAACAGTGTGGCAGAGAGTGGTCAAGCCCTCGACCGATTAGTACCGCTCAGCTCAAAGCATTGCTGCTCTTACACCCGCGGCCTATCAACCAGGTGGTCTACCTGGGGTCTTACCCGGTTAACCCGGTGGGAGATCTAAT
>DATKSV010000078.1:0-2011 GCA_035531535.1 Candidatus Nanopelagicaceae bacterium
AGGGCGGCGGCGGTTCCTCCCGGATATGACTGAACCACCAACTGGGCCCGCTCGCCCAGCGCCAAGCCGGCGGCATCGTCGAGCACCCGCACCACCACGATCGGCGGCCGCGAGGTGGCAGACTCCGCCGCCCGGAGGGAGTGCTCGAGCATGGAGACCCCGCCCACCTGATGGAGCACCTTGGGCGTGCGCGAGTGCATCCGAGTGCCTCTGCCGGCGGCGAGAATCACCGCCCGCGCAGCCGAGCGATCGCCCAACTTCCACCCCGCTGCCAGCCTGGTTTGTGAACTCGCCGGAGCCGCCCGAGTATAGCAACGGCCGATTTCGCCACCGCCCCCCAACGACCGCAGCTATGCTGCCGGGCGTGGTCCCCGGCGAGCCGCCTCCGGCCGAGCAGCTCATCATCAGCTCCCGCCCCGCGGCCGGGGTGGCTCACATCGCCCTCAACCGACCGGAGCGGCGCAACGCCCTGACCGAGGAGATGGCAGGGGCGCTCCGCGAGGAGGTCAGGTTGGTGGCCTCCGACCCCTCGGCGAGAGTCCTGGTCTTGACCGGAGCCGGGGAGGCATTCTGCGCTGGCGCTGACCTCGGGGCCCTGGGCGCCGAAGCCAGCACACCCGAGGCCAAGCGTCAAGTGTTGGCTGACTATTACCGTGCCTTCCTTGACCTCCGCGACCTCCCGATACCAACCATCGCGGCGGTCAACGGACCGGCCATCGGCGCCGGGCTAAACCTGGCGCTCTGCTGCGATCTCAGGGTGGTGGCCGAAGACGCCCAGCTGGCGGCGCCGTTCGTCCGGCTCGGCATCCACCCGGGCGGCGGCGCCACTTGGATGCTGACGAGGCTAATCGGCCTATCAGGCGCACGGGAGATGCTGCTGCTGGGCCAGCCGATCGATTCCCAGCGCGCGCTCCAGTTAGGACTCGCCAATAGGGTCGTCCCGACGACCGGGGTGGGGCAGGCCGCCTTGGAGTGGGCCACCGCTCTGGCTGCACTCTCACGGCCGGTGCTGAGGAACGTCAAGCACTCGCTCTGGATGGCCGAGACCGGGGCTAGCTTGGATTCGCTGCTGGCCTTCGAGACCTCGGCTCAGGCCGAATCGCTGCTCACCGAGGACGCGGTCGAGGGCTGGGCCGCCCTCCGCGAGCGCCGACCGCCCCAGTTCCACGACCGCTGACCGGCATCCTGCCTCTGGCCCGGGGGCGCAGCAGCGAAGACGGACACCAGGTCTCCAGGACACAGACCTCGCAGCGGGGACGCCGGGCCAGACAGACCTCACGCCCGTGAAGGATCAGCCGGAGGCTGAGACCGGTCCAATCCTTGGGTGGCACCATCCGGCAGACCTGAGCCTCGATCTTGACCGGATCCTGGACTTTGACCAGTCCCAACCGGTTGCTGAGCCGGGTCACGTGGGTGTCGACTGGAAAGCCCGGCTTGCCGAAGGCAACCCCGAGGATCACATTGGCGGTCTTGCGACCGACACCGGGCAGACTGGTGAGGCCCTCCATGGTGTCCGGGACCACGCCGTCAAAGTTCTCGGAGAGGGCCTTGCCCATTCCAATCAGGGCCCGGGACTTGGCCCTGAAGAAACCGGTCGGATGGATCAAGGTCTCCAGTTCGGCGGGATCCGCCCCCGCATAATCGGTCGCGGACTGGTACCGGGCGAAGAGCGCCGGCGTCACCTGGTTCACCTTCTGGTCAGTGGTCTGGGCGGAGAGGATGGTCGCCACCAGGAGCTCCAACGGGCTCTTGTGATTTAGCGCACAGGCAGCCGGGTAGACCTGGGCCAGGGCCGCCACCGTAGCCAGGGCACGCTGTTTTGGTGTGTGGGGAAGCTCGGTGCCGACTGGGCCCGCCACCACCATCAGAGCCCCCGCCCGGCCGCGCCTAAGCCAGCTATCCTGAACCCATGCTGGCGGGCCCGTTGCACGGAGCGGTCACGCGTCTTCGGGCACGCGCAGTCGGCTGGGTGGCCCTGACCTTGGCGCTGGGCGTGCTGATGGCCGGCTGC
>DATKSV010000079.1:0-15269 GCA_035531535.1 Candidatus Nanopelagicaceae bacterium
GGCGACGCCGTGCGCGGCGCATCCCTGGTGGTCCACGCCATCGCCCAGGGCCGATCCTGCGCCGCCGCCATCGACCGGCACCTGCGCGAAAGCCGCCTCTGAGCCGCTCCCGGCAAGGCCGAACCGAGCGCTCCTGGGGCCCCGGCTCAAGCGCCGCCGCGGGACCTCCTGGGGGCAAAGAGCGTCCCGGCTGGCCCCCGGACCCCGTCAGCCAGTGTTCTGGAGGCCGGCGGCGACTCCGTTCAGGGTCTGCAGGACCAGGTCCACCAGTCGGTCCTGGTGATCGGGGCTGGCGCCCTCGGTGCGGACCTCGGCGAGGAAGCGGAGCTGGAGGAATGAGAGCGCGTCAACGTATGGATTGCGGAGGTCAACCGCGCGCCGCAGAACCGGATGCCCGGCGAGCATCCGCTCGTGGCCGGTGGCCATGGTGACCTGGGAGCGGGTGAGCCGGAACTCGTCGCGAATCAGGGCCACCAGGTCCGGCCGCCGGCCCCGGCTGAGGTAGAGGCCGGCGATCATGGGGTCGGCCTTGGCCAAGCTCATCTCGGCATTCTCCAGCACCGACTTGAAGAACGGCCACTCCCGGTCCATCTGCCGGAGCCGGGCGTCCCCGTACCTGTGGGCGACCGCCGCCAGCCCGGAACCGAGCCCGTACCATCCCGGCAGGTTGACTCTGGTCTGGGCCCAGGCGAAGACCCAGGGGATCGCCCTCAGGCTGGCCAGGCCCGGGGACGCCGTTCGGCGGCCGGGCCGCGAGCCCAGGCGGAGCCGGCCGATCTCCGCCAGCGGGCTGACCGCCGCGAAGAACTCGGCGAATCCTGGGCTCTCGACCAACTGGCGGTAGGCGGCCTCAGACACCGCGGTCATGAGTTCGGCCTCCCGCTCGAACTCCCCTTCGAGAGGTTCGTGGGGCTCGACTGGCGATGAGCCTGAGGTTTGGATCACGGCGCTGGTGACCTGTTCCAGATGCCGCAGCCCGATTGCCGGATTGCCATAGCGGGCAAACATCACCTCGCCCTGTTCGGTGACCTTGAAGCGGCCATCGACGGACCCCGAGGCCTGGCCCCTGATCGCCCGGCCGGCCGGCCCCCCGCCGCGGCCCACCGCCCCTCCCCGGCCATGGAAGAGGGTCAGCTCGACATCATGATCGCGGGCCCAGGCGGCCAGCGCGCCCTGGGCCCGGTAGAGGGCCAGGTTGGCCGCCAGGAAGCCGGCATCCTTGGTGGCGTCCGAATATCCCAGCATCACCTCCAGGCGGCTCCCTCGAGCTTCCAGCCACCGCCGCCAGCCAGGCAGCTTGAACAGGGAGTCGAGCACGCCGGTGGCGGCGCCCAGATCCGCTCGAGACTCGAACAGCGGCACCACGTCAAGCACCAAGGTGCGGCTGGGGTCGGCCAGCCGGCCCAGGGCCATCACCCCAACCACGTCGGCAGCGCACCGGCTGAAGCTGACCACGTAGCGACGGCAGGCGTCGGGCCCCCACCGGGACTGGATCGACTCCATGGCCCGCAGTGTGGACAGCACCTCCCGGGCCTCCTCGGAGCCGGGCGCCCCGGCGGAGGAGCAGCCCCGCAGCGCAATCTGATCCAGAGCCTCGGCGTCGGCAGCCACCGCCTCGCCCAACAGCTCCCGGAGCACCCGGCCATGAACCCGGGCGTGCTGGCGCACCTCCAGCGAGGCGAAGGTGAAGCCGAAGGTCTCCACCTGCCAGACCAGATCCTGCAGCTGGCCATGGGCCACCCGGTCCGCGCCGGCATCGGTCAGCGAATCCTGAAGCACCCCCAGGTCGGCCCGGAACGCGGCCCCATCCGGGTATCGGCCGGGACCGCCCAGACGGGTCGCCCGGAGCCGCTCCGCCAACAGCAGCAGCCACTGCCGGTGGGGCTCGGACGGGGCGCGGGTGCAGATCTCCTCGGCCGCGGCCGGCATCGCTTGCCGGTCCCGGAGGAGCGCTCTCGCCAGGGCTTGCGAGGGTGGAGTGGATGACTCCGACATGGTCAGGGAACGCCCGATCCGGCGGGCGGCCGCCTCCAGGGCACGCAGACCATGGTCCGCCTGCACCTCCACGGCGGCCCGGGTCACCTCTGCGGTCACCGCCGGATTGCCCTCGCGATCCCCGCCCACCCAGCTGCCCCAACGCAGAAAGGTGGCGAACGGGGGCCGGGCCCGGCCCACCGCCTCAGGGGCGAGCAGCGCCCGCTCGAGCGCCCGGCAGATGCGGGGAACCAACTCGAACAGAGTCTCATCGAAGATGGCCGCCACGGTGCGCACCTCGTCGAGCGGGGTGGGGCTGGAGTGCCGGAGCTGAGCCGTGCGCCAGAGGATGGTGACCTGCTCATAGAGGCCTCGCTCGGCCTCCAGGAGTTCCGCGGCAGACGGCCCCGGTGACTCACCGCGCCCGATCAACTCGGAGATCCGGCGCAACGCATCGACCACGGCCCGCCGTCGGGCTTCGGTCGGATGCGCGGTCAGCACCGGCCGCACCTCGAGGCGGCTGAGTAGATCGGCGAGCGCGCCCGGACCGGCATCCCCCCGCACCGTGGCCACCGATGCCGCCAGTGACTCCGGCGCCGCCCGGTCACCGCGCTGGCGCAGGCTGCGAGCTCGGTGTTGCTCCTCGGCCAAATTGACCAACTGGAAGTAGACAGTGAACGCTCGCGCCACTTCCTCCGCCCGACCCAGGTCCAAGCTGGCTACCAGGTCGACCACCCGCTGGGTGGCCAGCACCGCCGCAGCGCCCCTGGCCTGACGCACTTCGATGGTGGCATCGCGTAGCTCGGCCACGTCTCTCGCCAGGGTCGGCCCCCCAGACTCGGCCAGCACTGCGGCCAGAACCGCGCCCAGGCGCTCCAGGTCAGCGGCCAGGGGAGTCGGCAATCCGGCCATCGCGCGCCACCTATCGGCTGGCTCTGACATTGGACAAATCGTAGAGATTTGGGGAGCGGTTGACGCTATACGGGCAGCCGTGCGGTTGGGTCCTGAAGCCCCAGCTCCGGCCGGCCCCGATGGTCAACCGGTGGCGGCACCTTGGCCCACTCCGAGAATGGCGCCCCGGGCGGCCGATCCGACCAAGTGGGCATAGCGGACAAATACCCCATTGCCCGAGAGCGGGAGCCGCGGCCGCCAGGCGGCCTGGCGCCGCTCCCACTCGGCCGGGTCCACCGCCGCCGACATCGAGCGCCCCTCGACGTCGATGGTGACGGGGTCGCCATCCTGCAGCAGCGCGATCGGTCCACCGACCGCCGCCTCAGGGGCCACGTGGCCCACCATCAGGCCGTGGGTGGCGCCACTGAAGCGGCCGTCAGTCAGCAGGGCCACGGTGTCGCCCAGACCCTGACCGACCAGGGCACCGGTCACGCCCAGCATCTCGCGCATCCCGGGCCCTCCCCGGGGCCCCTCGTAGCGCACCACCACCACGTCGCCGGCGGTGATCCGGCGAGCGGCCACCGCCGCCATGGCGGCCTCCTCGGAGTCGAAGACCCGGGCGGGACCGGTGTGCAGCCGCCACTGGTGGCCGGCCACCTTGACCACCCCCCCCTCGGGAGCCAGCTGACCGTGCAGGATCACGGTCCCGCCGGTGGGACTGAGTGGACTGTCCATGGCCCGAACCACGTCCTGCCCGGCCGCCTCCGGCCAGTCAGAAGCGGCCCCCAGGGCCGCCTCATCCAGGGTCGCGCCGGTGCAGGTGCCCGCAGCTCCAGCCAGTAGCCCGCGCTCCAGCAACCGGCGCGCGACCAGGGCCACTCCCCCAGCCCGGGTGAGGTCGACCGCGTTGTAGCGCCCGCCGGGTCGAAGGTCCGCGATCCAGGGGGTTCGCCGGCTGACCCTATCGAAGTCATCGATCTCAAGCTCCACCCCCGCCTCGTGCGCGATGGCGAGCAGATGGAGCACCGCGTTGGTCGAGCCTCCGCTCGCCATCACCCCGGCGATGGCATTTTCGAAGGCGGCTTTGGTCAGGTAGCTGCTCGGCCGGCGCCCCGAGAGGACCATCTCCACGACGGCCCGACCGACCTGGGCGGCGACCTCGGGCTTGCCGGGGTCGAGCGCCGGAACGCCACCGCTCTGGAGCGGGGCTACTCCCAGCAGCTCGATCGCCATGGCCATGGTGTTGGCGGTGAACTGGCCCCCGCAGGCACCCGCGCCGGGGCAGGCAACATCCTCCAACTCGTGCAGCTCACGGTCGCTGATGCGGCCAGCCTCGGCGCTGCCGATGGCCTCGAAGACGTCGATGATGGTGACGTCCCGGCCCCGGAACCGCCCCGGCTGGATGGCCCCTCCGTAGAGCAGGCAGCCGGGCAGGTCGAGCCGCGCCAGCGCCATCGCCGCCCCCGGGATGGTCTTGTCGCAACCCACCAGCGCCACCACTCCGTCGAGCAGATGCCCGCGACAGACCAGCTCGATGGAATCGGCAATCACCTCTCGGCTGATCAGGGAGGCCTTCATGCCCTCGGTGCCCATGGCTACCCCATCACTTATGGCGATGGTGTTGAACTCCATGGGCGTGCCGCCAGCCGCCCGGATCCCGCGCTTGACGTGCTCGGCGAGGGCCCGCAGACCGAGGTTGCAGGGCATGGTCTCGATCCAGGTGTTGGCGATCCCGATCAGGGGCCGGGCCAGGTCCTGGTCGGAGAAACCCGCCCCCTTCAGCATGGCCCGAGCGGCGGCCCGCTCCCGGCCCACCACCAACTTCCGGCTGGGCAGTTCGGGCACCGCGGTCTCCTGGTCCATGGATGTAGATCTCCTCACCAAAAGCTGACCTGATGGCGACCCAGGGTACCAAAGGGGCCAGATCTCCCAGGTCGGCGCGGACCGTCGCGACCGCAGCCACCGCCCCCCAGTCGGGAACAGCGCCCGGGCCCAGAGCCCCATCCGGGGCAGTTGGGGCGCACCCAGACCCGGCCCATGCGCTCGCACCAGCTCGAAATTGGGCCCAGAAGCAGGTCGACATGGTCGTCCTGGCCCGCCAGCGCAGCGGGGGCCAGCCCGTTCGGAGCCCTCACGGTGCCCGCAAATGGGGAGTTCGCGAACTGCCAAGGCTCCCGGGCGCTTGACATGCTCCGCCACGGCTGGTATACCTAACGGACCTTGAACGCCTACTCGCGCACCCTGCCGATCGTCGAGAGCCTGGTAGCTCTAGTACTCCTAATTCCAGGAGGGCTGATCGGCTAACGTCTGCGCACTCTGACGAAGCCCAAGCCCCCCGGTAGGACCGGGGGGCTTTTTTTATGCCGGCGACCCCCACCAAACCCAACCCGGCGGCGACCGGACCAATCTCCGGCGATCGACTCATCCAGAACAGGAGGCGACCCGATGAAACCCGACAGCCACGGTCACGACCCGGCGACTGCGCCGGACCGGATTCCTGAAGACATCGAGCTCGACGAGGCCGGCCGCAACTGGGTGGACCGCCACCACGCCCACACCCGCCCGCTGCGGCAGACGGCAGCTGATGCGGCGATCACATCCGCCATCGGCGGCGCCTACGGGGCGGGGTGAGAGGCAGCCCTGATGAGCTCCTTCCTCGCTGCAATTGACGAGCCCGGCAGGGACCTGCCGAGTGCGGCCCCGGCGCCTGGCGCCACCGGGGCCGAGTTCCTGCTCGCCGCCCTGGTGCGCGAGGGAGTGGACACCATCTTCGGGCTTCCCGGGGGGGCCAATCTGCCGATCTACCAGTACCTCCCAGCCTTCCCGCTTCGACACGTGCTGGTGCGCCACGAGCAGGGTGCGGCCCACATGGCGGATGGCTACGCCAGGGCCAGCGGCCGGGTCGGCGTCTGTCTGGCGACCTCCGGCCCCGGCGCACTCAACTTGATCACCGGCTTGGCCACGGCCCACTTCGACTCGGTGCCGGTGGTGGCGATCACTGGGCAGGTGGCGACCGCCACCATCGGAACCGACGCATTCCAGGAGTCGGACGTGATCGGTTCGTGCCTCTCCGTCACCAAGCACAGCTACCAGGTGCGGGACGCGCGCGACCTGTCAGCGGTGGTGGCCGAGGCCTTCCACGTGGCCCGCACCGGGCGGCCGGGAGCGGTGCTGATCGACATTCCCAAGGACGTGCAGCAGCAGCCGGTCAGCGTTGCCCGCGGATCGACGGGCCGCTATCGGGTCCACCGGGCGCCCGCGCCGCCGTCTTCAGAACTGGTGGCTCGCGCCGCCGCCCACCTGGCCGCCGCCGAGCGACCGGTGATACTCGCCGGACGCGGAGTGGCCGTCGCCGGCGCCCAGGGCGCACTGCAGCAGCTGGCTGAGGCCTCCGACGCGGCGGTCGGCAACACCCTGCTGGGCACCGGGGTATTCCCCACGCGCCATCCCTTGGCTTTGGGGCTGGTCGGCTTCATGGGCACCGGTTACTGCAACCAGGCGGTGAGCGACTGCGACTGCCTGGTCATGGTGGGGATGCGGGCGGACGACCGGGTCACCTGCCGGCTGGACGGCTTCGCGCCCCGGGCCGAGCACATCATCCACATCAACATCGACCCCGCCGAGCTGGGCAAGACCGTGGATGCCGACTGCCAGATCGTGGGAGACGCCAAGCAGGTGTTGGAGGCGCTCTTGGAGCAGATGCCACCCCGCCCGCGTCCGGAGTGGCGGGCCGCGGTCGACGGCTGGCGCCAGCGTCACCCGCTGCGCCACCCGCACAACGGCCTGCTGCAGCCGCAGGAGGTGCTCGCGGCCTGCTACGAGCGGCTCGGGCCAGACGACATCACCGTCGCCGATGTGGGCTTGAACCAGATGTGGGCCGCGGCCGCCTGGACGGGCACGGAGCCCGGAACCTTCCTCAACTCCGGCGGGCAGGGGACGATGGGCTTCGCGCTTCCGGCGGCCATCGGAGCCCAGGCGGCCAACCCGGATCGCCGGGTGATGAGTGTGTGCGGCGAAGGCGGCTTCATGATGACCATCCAGGAACTGGCGACGGCGGTCGAGGCCGATCTGCCAGTCAAGGTGATCATCCTCAACAACCGCCAGCTGGGCATGGTCCGTCAGTTCCAGGACGTCTTCTACGCCGGGGTCAGGTCGCAGATCGACCACACCGTAACCCCTGACTTCCAGATGCTGGCCAGGGCCTTCGGCTGCCACGGCCAGGTGGTCCGCAGCGTCGCCGATCTGGGCCCCGCGATCGACGCGGCCCTGGCGTACCCCGGGCCCGCCCTGCTCGACTGCTGGATCGACCCGGAGGCCAACATCTACCCCATCGTGCCCTTCGGCAAGGGGCTGGCCGACTTCGTCGAGTGCCCCGAGTCGTGATCAGCCAGGCAGGGGCGTTCGGCGGCTCCGACGCCATCTCCCAGAGCCAGTTCCTGCACGGATCATCGCCCCGGGTGCGGTTGATCTCGCTGCGGGTTGAGGACCGCGCCGGGGTGCTGCAGCGGATCACCAACTGCCTGGCCAGGCGCGGCCTGCACCTGGCCAGCTGCGCGGTCGGGCAGGGCTCGGAATCGGGAGTTCTGAACCTGTGGCTGCGAGTCGATCCCGGTACCCAGCCGGCGGACCAGATCGTCAAGCAGCTGAACAAGCTCATCGACGTGGTGAGCGTCGATGACCTGACCCGGTCGGAACCAATCGAATGGGCCATGGCCCTGGTCGAGTTCCGGCCCGACGGCAGAGGAGATCAGATCGAAGAAACACTGCGCCGGGTCCGAGCGGAGGTGGTGCACCGCGACCCCGAGCGGCTCATCGCCGCCCTGGCGGGGCCGCCGGACCTGGTGCAGGCGATGCTGGATGAGTTGAGTCAGCTGCCGATTGTGGACTTTGTCTGCAGCCGGCCCATGGCGCTGGGGTCGGGTTCCCCGGTCACCGCCTGTGAGCCGGCGCGGCATGCGCAGGCAGGGAGTAAGTAACCAATGCAGATGTACTACGACGTCGACGCCGACCCCGCCGCGCTCGCGGGAGCGCGGGTCACGATCCTCGGATACGGCAGCCAGGGCCACGCTCACGCTCAGAACCTGCGCGACAGCGGCTATCCGGTCCGGGTCGGGCTGAGGCCAGGCAGCGCCAGCCGCGCCCAGGCGGTGGCCGACGGCTTCGAGGTCTCCGACCCGGTCAGTGCGGTGGCCGACGCCGACGTGGTGATGGTGCTCATCCCCGACCACGACCAGGCGGCGCTGTTCGCCTCCGGCCTGGCCGAGGCGCTCCGGCCAGGATGCCTGCTGCTCTTCGCCCACGGCTTCTCGATTCACTACGGGACGGTGACGCCGCCACGCCACTGCGATGTGGCCATGGTGGCGCCCAAGGCGCCCGGGCACATGGTGCGGGCCCTGTTCAAGGATGAGATCGGCTGCCCCGCCCTGTTGGCGGTCCATCAGGACCCCAGCGGTCGGGCCCTGGAGCGCACCCTCGCCTACGCCAGAGGGCTGGGCAGCACCAAGGCCGGGGTCCTCAAGACCACCTTCAAGGAAGAGACCGAGACCGATCTCTTCGGCGAGCAGGCGGTTCTCTGTGGCGGGGTGTCCGCGCTGGTCAAGGCCGCCTTCGAGACCCTCACCGACGCCGGCTACCAACCCGAGCTCGCCTACTTCGAGTGCCTCCATGAGCTCAAGCTGATCGTCGACCTGATCTACCAGGGGGGGCTCTCACTGATGCGCTACAGCGTCAGCGACACCGCCGAGTACGGCGACTACGTGAGCGGCCCGGTGATCATCGACGAGCATGTGCGCGAGCGCATGCGAGAGGTCCTGGGCAGAATCCAGGACGGTAGCTTTGCCGAGCACTGGATAGATGAGAACCGCTCGGGCCGGAGCCAGTTCCTGGCCCGCCGAGCGGCGGAGTCCGGCCATCCCATCGAGGCGGTCGGCCAGCGGCTGCGCTCCCAGATGCCGTGGATCCGGCCGGTGGCGACGGTCCCCACCGGAGCCGGCGAGGCCGAGGCCAGCGCGGAGCCGGCGGTGGCGGCGGCGGTTCAGCCATGAGCTCGGCGGCCAACAACGGCACCCCAGATGTAGCCGAGCGCGAGCCGCTGACGGCGGAGGTGGTGGAGTTCTTCGACACCACTCTGCGGGACGGCGAGCAGTGCCCCGGAGCCACCCTCCACCCGGCTGACAAGCTCGCCATCGCCCGGCAGTTGGCCAAGCTGCGAGTGGATGTGATCGAGGCTGGGTTCCCGGCCTCATCCCCGGGGGACTTCGAGGCGGTGCAGCAAATCGCAAGGGAGGTCGAAGGCCCGGCGATCACCGGACTGGCCCGGGCGGTGCGCAGCGACATCGACGCCGTCCACGGGGCCGTCCGGGACGCCGGCCAGCCCCTCATCCACGTCTTCATCAGCGTTTCCGACGTCCACATCACCCACAAGCTGGGGCTCGATCGGGCCCAGGTACTGGCCCGCACCGCCGAGGCGGTCGCCTACGCCCGCTCGCTGTGCGAGACGGTGCAGTTCTCGCCGGAGGACGCCGGCCGGGCTGACCTCGACTACCTCTGTGAGGTGGTGCAGGCCGCCGTCGACGCCGGAGCCGGGGTGATCAACCTGCCTGACACCACCGGCTACTGCCTGCCCCACGAGTTCGCCGCCATGGTGGCCACCGTGCGGCGCGAGGTGCGCGGCATGGACGGGGTCTTGATCAGCGTCCACTGCCACGACGACCTGGGGCTGGCGACGGCCAACTCGCTGGCCGGAATCGGCGCCGGGGCCCGCCGGGTCGAGGGCTGCATCAACGGCATCGGCGAGCGGGCCGGCAATGCCGCCCTCGAGGAGGTGGTCATGGCCCTGCGCGTGCGGCGCCCGGTGCTCGGGCTTGGCGACAACATCAGGAGCCAGGAGCTGGTGCCCACCAGCCGCCTGGTGGCCGAGCTCACGGGCATGGTGGTGGCCCCCAACAAGCCGGTGGTGGGCGCCAACGCGTTCAGCCACGCCTCCGGCGTGCATCAGCACGGAATGCTGCGCGACCGCCGCACCTACGAGATCATGGCGGCTGAGGACGTCGGCGCCGGCGAGACCCAGATCGTGCTCACCGCCCGCTCCGGCCGCCACGCCCTGGCCCACCGCCTGGACCGGATCGGAGTGGCCGTGCCGCCAGAGCAGATGGCTGCGGTCTGGGCCCGCTTCCTGGAGGTGGCCGACACCACCAAGGAGGTGGCGGACGACACCCTGGTACGCATCGTCGGCGAGGTGCGGAGCTACCACACGCCCCCGGTGGCAGGGCCGGTTTGAGCATGCCAACGCCCACTCTCAAGCTGGTGGTGGTGGCCGGCGACGGCATCGGACCGGAGGTGACCGGCGCGGCCCTGAGGGTGCTGCAGGCAGCCCTGGACCGGGGCGGCATCACCCTCGAGGTCGCCCACCACCTGATCGGTGGAACTGCCATCGACACCGTTGGCAGCTCGCTCCCCGCCCCCACCCTGGCGGCCGCGAGAGCGGCCGACGCAGTCTTTCTGGGCGCGGTCGGAGGACCTGCCTGGGACCATGGAGGGGAGCGCCCTGAGGCGGGATTACTGGCCCTGAGGCAAGGCCTGGAAGCCTTCGCCAACCTGCGCCCGGTTCGGGTCTGGCCGGGTGCCGAGGGGCACAGCCCGCTGCGGCCAGAGAGGGTCACCGGAGCCGACATCCTGTTCGTGCGGGAGCTCACCGGAGGCGCCTACTTCGGCCGTCCCCAGGGAGTGGCCGGCAACCGACCCCGGCGCCGCGGGGTGGACACGATCGAATATGGCGAGGCCGAGATTCAGCGGGTGGCCCGGGTCGCCTTCACGGCGGCTCGGGGGCGCCGGAAGCTGGTGGCCTCCGTCGACAAGGCCAACGTGCTGGCGACCTCCCGGCTGTGGCGTGAGGTGGTCTCCGAAGTCGCTCAGGACTTCCCCGATGTCGCCCTGGAGCACTGCCTGGTCGACAGCTTCGCGCTGCGACTGCTGCTGGACCCCAGGGCATTCGACGTGGTGGTGACCGAGAACCTCTTCGGCGACATCCTCACCGACGAGGCGGCGGCGCTGGTGGGCACCCTGGGAGTGCTGCCCTCCGCCAGCGGCGGTAGCGACGGCCCTTGGCTCTACGAGCCGGTGCACGGCTCCGCTCCCGACCTGGCCGGCCGCGGCATCGCCAACCCTCTGGGCGCCATCGCCACCGCCGCCATGCTGCTGCGGCTGAGCCTGGCTCGCGAAGACCTGGCAGGGGCGGTCGAGGACGCCTTGGCGTTCGTCTTCGCCAACGGTCCCCTGACGCCCGACCTGGGCGGCTCCGGGAGCACCGAGACAGTTACCGACGCGATCCTCGCCCAGCTCGCCTCGGGGGTTCCCCGGTGACCGGTGAGCTCGGCACCGAGGATTCGGTGGTCCTCTACGACACCACCCTGCGGGACGGCATGCAGGGCTTTGGCATGCAGCTCAGCGTGGAGCAGAAGGTGCGGGTGGCCGCCAGCCTGGACAGCCTGGGGGTCCACTACGTGGAGGCCGGGTGGCCCGGCGCCAATCCCCGCGACACGGCCGTCTTTGAGCGTCTGCGAGAGGCACCTCTGCCACGCGCCCGCCTGGCCGCCTTCGGCGCTACCTGTCGCCCCGGGGCCAAAGCCGACTCCGACCCGGTCCTGGCGGCGACCCTGGTGGCCGCCACCCCGGTGGTCACCCTGGTCGGCAAGGCATCTTTGTGGCAGGTGGAGACTGTGCTCCGCACCACCGGTGAGGAGAACCTGCGCATGGTCCACGACTCGGTCGCCCACGCAGTCGCGCAGGGGCGCGAGGTGGTCTTCGACGCCGAGCACTTCTTCGATGGTCACGTCCAGGATCCGGGCTACTCCATAGCCGCCGTCGAGGCCGCGGTGAGCGGCGGCGCCAGTTGGGTGGTCTTGTGCGACACCAACGGAGGCCGCCTGGTGGATGAGGTAGCCAGCGCGGTGGCGGCCACCCGGGCTCGCATCGGCGACCGCCTGGGGATCCACTGCCACAACGACGCCGGACTGGCCGTGGCGGCCTCCTTGGCCGCGGTCGCCAGCGGCGCCCGCATGGTCCAGGGCACCATAAACGGCACCGGCGAGCGCTGCGGCAACGCCGACCTCCTAGTGATCGCCGCCAACCTCCAGCTCAAGTGCGGCCTGGCGGTGCTGGCTCCCGGGGCGCTGCGCGAGCTGGTGGCGGTGTCGCGGCTGTTCGACTCGATGGTGAACCGAACCCCCGAGCCCCAGCGGCCGTATCTGGGGCCGGCCGCCTTTCTGCACAAGGCGGGCTTGCACGCCCAGGGCGTGGCTCGCGATCCCCGGGCCTACCAGCACATCGACCCCGCCCAGGTCGGTAATCAGACCAGAACGGTGGTGTCCGACCAGAGCGGCCGCAGCAATGTGGCCACCAAGCTCCGGGATCTGGGGCTCGACGACCTCGACCCCCAGGCACGGGGCGCGATCGTGGAGCGACTGAAGCAGCTGGAGGGAGCGGGCTGGGCGTTCGAGGACGCCGACGCCTCGTTCGAGCTGCTGGTGGCGCGCGCCCTGCCGGGGGACGCGGCCCCGTTTGCGCTCCAGGAGTCACTGGTGGTGGCGCACGACCAGGACTCGCTGCAGACTGCCGACGCCGCGCACCAGGTGGATGCCAGCGTCAAGGTGAGGGTCGGCCCCACCCTGGTGCACACTGCGGCCACCGGCAACGGCCCGGTGGAGGCGCTGGACGGAGCGCTGCGGCGGGCCCTGACCTCCCACTTTCCGGTCCTGGCCGGGGTCCAGCTGGTGGACTACCGGGTGCGGGTCATCGACGGCGATCGGGGCACCGGGGCCACCGTGCGCGTCAGCATCGACTCCAGTGACGGCGACCGGACCTGGACCACCGTCGGTTGCTCGCCCAACATCCTGCACGCCTCGGCGCTGGCGCTGGTCGACAGCTACGAATGGGTGACCCGCCACGCCGCCGAGTCCAACTGCCTCTCCAGCACCGCCTGATTAAGGAGTCGAAGCCATCGAAGCTCAACCTTCCCCCGCGACCACACCGGGGTCGGCGGCTCGCACCGCCTACCGCAAGATCTGGGAGTCACATCGGGTCAGCGGCGACCCCGATCAGCGCGTGCTCCTCTACGTGGACCTGCATCTGGTGCACGAGGTCACCTCGCCCCAGGCCTTCACCGGGCTGCGCCAGTCCGGACGGTCGGTTCGCCGACCCGATCTCACCCTGGCGGTCATGGACCACCTGGTGCCGACCTGGGAGCGCAGCCGGCCCACCCCAGACCCGGTTGGCCGGGAGCAGCTGCGACAGCTCTCCGAGAACTGTGCGGCGGCGGGGATCCCGCTGCTGGACCTCAACGACCGCCGTCAGGGCATAGTCCACGTGATCGGACCGGAGCTGGGCATGACCCAGCCCGGCATGACGGTTGTCTGCGGCGATTCCCACACCGCCACTCACGGCGCCTTCGGAGCGCTAGCGTTCGGCGTCGGAACGTCTGAGGTGGAGCAGGTGCTGGCCACCCAGTGCCTGTGGCAGGCACCATCCCCCACCCTCGAGGTCCGGGTCGACGGTCACCTGCCCGCGGGGGTCACCGCCAAAGACGTGGCCCTTGGCATCATCGGGCGACTGGGCGTCTCCGGAGGCCAGGGTTCGGTGATCGAGTACACCGGCGAGGTCATCCGCCAGCTCTCGATGGAGGGCCGCATGACTCTGTGCAACATGACCATAGAGGCCGGGGCCAGAGCCGGCCTGGTGTCGCCGGACCAGACCACGGTTAGCTACCTGGCAGGCCGTCCCGGGGTTCCCACCGGCGCCGACTTTGAGCGCGCCTCGGAGCGCTGGCTGCAATTCGCCACCGATCCCGGGGCGGTCTTCGACCGGAAGGTCGAAGTCCGGGCCTCGGAGCTCGCGCCCTACGTCACCTGGGGCACCACTCCGGCCATGGTGGCGACTGTCACCGGCCGCGTCCCCTGGCTGGCCGATCTCCTCGACGAGGCGGAGCGATCGGCGGCCGCACGGGCTCTGTCGTACATGGGCCTGACCGAAGGCACCGCCATCGAGGACATCCCGATCGACCGGGTCTTCATCGGCTCCTGCACCAACAGCCGGCTGGAGGACCTCCGCGCCGCGGCGGCGATCGCAGCCGGGGGGCGGGTCCACCCCAGGGTCCGGGCCATGGTGGTCCCGGGGTCAGGCACAGTCAAGCGGGCCGCCGAGGCCGAGGGGCTGGACCGGATCTTCCAGGCCTCCGGGTTCGAGTGGCGCGAGGCCGGCTGCTCGATGTGTTTGGGCATGAACCCCGACATCCTCCAGCCCGGTGAACGGTGCGCGTCCACCTCCAACCGCAACTTCGAGGGCCGTCAGGGAGCCGGCGGCAGGACCCATCTGGTGAGCCCGGCGATGGCGGCCGCGGCCGCTCTCTACGGCCACTTCGTAGATGTACGGCGGCTGCCTTCGGCCGCTGCCAGCGGCAACTGAGAGGTAGGGCAATGGATGCTTTCACGGTGCACGAGGGCCTCTGCGCCGCCCTCAGCCTGGACGATGTCGACACCGACCAGATCATTCCCAAACAGTTCCTGAAGCGCACCGAGCGCGACGGCTATGGGGACTCATGCTTCTTCGACTGGCGCTATGACCAGTCGGGCCAGCCGCGCCCGGACTTCGAACTCAACCACCCCGCCTACCAGGGCGCGAGCGTGCTCCTGACCGGTCGCAACTTCGGCTGCGGCTCCTCCCGCGAGCATGCCGCCTGGGCTCTTTCCGGATACGGGTTTCGAGCGGTCCTGGCGGCCTCCTTCGCCGACATATTCACCACCAACGCCCTCGCCAACGGGCTGCTGCCGGTGCGGCTCTCGGAGGCCACCATGGAGGCGCTGCTGGCACGCACCCGTCGTCGCGACGGCTACCACCTGACCATCGACCTCACCCGCCAGCAGGTGAGCGACCAAAGTGGCGTCGTCGCCGGGTTCGACGTCGAGCCCTTCTGGCGTGACTGCCTGCTGAGCGGGCGGGATCCCATCGCCATGGCGCTCAGCCAGGACTCCGTGATCAGGGCCTTCGAAGAGGGGCGCTCTGAGCTGCTCCCGGTCACGCTCGGACAGCCTCGACTGTAGGCGCCGGAGCCAGGGGGACGGCCACGGCGGCGATCCATAGGCCTCGGACGGGCGAGGCCCATGGATCGCCGTCGTGGCCAAGCACCTATTGGGATGCAAATTTGTAGTGACCTGAACATGATGACGGCTTGAGCGGGAACCGAGATTATTGCCGAAACCGTGAGCGGCAACCCCTGATGCAGCCCAGCCTGCTGAGGAAACCTCGGTGTACATCCCCTCCTCATCCTTCCTGAGCCCCGGCGACAACTCATGGCAACTGACGGCCGCCACCTTCGTAGGCCTGCAGTCGATCCCGGGATTGGCGATCCTCTA
>DATKSV010000080.1:0-8736 GCA_035531535.1 Candidatus Nanopelagicaceae bacterium
GGGTGCTCGAGCGGCTGCGGGGCCAGAACGGCGCCAAGCTCTCGATCACGCACAGGGATATGGAGGAGACCGAGATGGCGCTGGAGTTCGACGCCAGCCGCGGGCTCTGGAGTCCAATGGCGGGAGGAGTGAAGGCCAGCCGGCTCAACCCCGAGCAGAAGATGATCCTCAAGGCGATGGAGCCCCAGGGAGTCCCCAAGCCGACAGGGGTGATCGCGGCCATCACCGGCATCAACCCGGTCCAGCTCAAACGCCAGCTTCGCTACCTAGAGCGGGACGGGTACATATCGCAGTTCAGCTATGGAAAGTGGGTCTACGGGGAGCCGGAAGGCGACCAGCAGTATCTTCCGATCTCCCCTATAAAAGAGAGTGTGCCTTCTGTACCTTCTGTGCCTTCTGTGCCAACTGTACCTTCTGTGCCAAACCAACCAGGAGCAGAAGGCACAGAAGGCACAGTTGGAACGACTAGCACAGTTGGCACACCAGATAGTGTGGTTGAGATCGAATCGTGCCCTGGGTGCGGGGCACTATGGCCGGGACTGAACTCAATCACCTGCCACGAGTGTGGGTTCACCGGCAGGCCGACAAATAGCCAAGTTTTGGAATGAGGGCAGCAGGGTCACGCCAATCGGAGGAGGAGCCAGCCGTCCGCTGCTACAGTCCGGCGGTGGAGTAGGTGAGGTTGAGGGGCAACTGCTCGCCGGCGATCACCGAAAAGCTGCTCGGGCTGAGCGGGATACCACCCGGGACCGCTGGCAGCAAAAGGACAGCCTGGTATACCCCTTGGCTGAGGCTGATCCTGTAGGCACCGTTGCCCCGTACAGACGTGGCGCCCACCTCTATCGCCTGATTGCCCACAGGGGCCACGAATCCCACCCTGGAGCCCACAGGGGCGGCACCGCCGCCCGGATACGCGGTCACCGTGCCCGAGATGGTGCCCAGTCCCAGCGGGGCGGGGCCTTGTGACGGCCAGTAGCCGAGGATGAACCCCACCAGCCCGCACTCCAATCCGAAGCCGATGAGCTGCGACCCAGGGGCCATGGGGGAGGAGGTCCAGTTCAGGCGACGGCGGGGAATGCCCTGCCGCTTGGTGGTCAGTTGAAAGTGCGGCATCCTAGCAACTCTGGCAGCCGGTGCAGGTATTGGATCCTGCTGGCGGAGTGTAGGCGAGGGTGCTGACCCCCTTGGTGATCGTCACCGCCTCTCCCTGACGGCTGGCCAGCCCGATCAGGAGCCCGAACAGCCCGAACAGCAGGCCCGCCTCAGCTAGCAGCTCACCCTGCTGCTCCTCGGTGCGCGCCGGAGTATGCCGTGGCGTGGAGAGTTGGACCATCGGCCGGATGAACTGCATTGGATCAGTAGATGGGCCAGGTGCCCTTCGGTGGCAACTTGCCCGCGTTCTCGGCCCAGAGCAGGGTGCCACCCGCCGCGGCCAGAATGATGGCCGATGCGATCTGGACCTTGGCCGGCTTGCGGTTGCGGTGCTTGGACTCGTGCTCGTGCCGGTTGGTGGTGAGTCTGATAGACCTCATGTGGTTGCCCCCGTGACAGGTGGTATGTGGCTGCTGACTGGTTTGGTCGACTCCTCGGTGAGGAGGTAGATTCCACCCGAGGCGGCCGCGAACGCGAAGATGCTGGCCACAACGTAACCACCGCGATGCCGCTCCCGGCTGACCGGAGGGCGAGGACCACGAGGGCTGACCAGAGTGATCTTAGGGCTCACCCAGTAACCCTATCACCACATAGACAGGTACGGATGCACCGCGTAAACGGCCTGGTCCACGTCGCGGGCCCTGGGCCGGTAGTAGCGGGTCGCTGAGTACCTGGAGCTGGGAGACCAGCCCATGTAGGCGTTGATGGTGGGCCCTGGTATCCCTGCCTCCCAGAGCGCGGTGGCGACTGCCCGGCGGATGGAGTGCCAGCCCCCCCCTTTCTGTGACCTAACCTTGGCCGCCTTGCGGATCACATGGAACCGATCGCTCACCAGCAGCATCTCCATCTGCTCGTAACCGTCCAGGGGCGGCCACATGACATCGGGGATCAGGTGGGTGCGCTGCACGCCGGTCTTGGCCGCCGAGACGGTCAGGAACCCTTCGGCGGTCTTGGTCAGGCGGCTGAGCTCGGAGCGGCGGAACCCCCAGATGGTCGCCGCCGCCAGCAGGGCGGTGTCGGAGGGGCTGAGCGCACCGCTGTTGGCCACCTCGATCATCGCCATGATCTCGTCGGGGTCGAGCGCCGGCGCGTGAACCTCGTCCATCCTGGGAGGTCTCACGATCCCCCGCGGCACCGGGATGACCTGCCCCGAGTGGGCGAACAGAGGTTTGAGTGCGGTGTATTGGAAGCGGAGATAGGTCTTGGTCTTGCCCAGCTCAAGCTCCCCGGCGAAATACTCCTTGACGTCGCCGGCGGTCCAACCCTCGGTCTTGCCGGTTCTGGTGATGAAGTTTCGCATCACCGATGAGTAGACCCGCTTGGTCTGGGGGGTGGCGGTAAGGCACTCGACCCGCAGCACCTCGTCTATGAGGGCGGTGGGCCCTGGGACAGTCGCTACGGACACCTACCGACGCCGGCGACGGGTAACCGCCGGAGCCATTCCTCCCCCGCCTCCTCCGCAGCTATAGAGGGGCACGCAGCCGGTGAGGTCGGCCCCTTGAGGGGTCGCGTCCAGGATGTCCTGAAAGACTGGGTAGAGGCGCTGGTGTTGCCAGCCGCAACCGTAGAACACGCTGGCCGGTACAAAGTGCTTCTGGCAGCCCGATCCACCCGGCCCGGTCCCACAGTCGGCGTACCAGACCGCCGCACTGCCAGCGACTTGGGCGAGCAGTCCTGGACCCATCAGGCAGTTGGGGCCAGGGTATCCCGCCCCCATCGGCGCGGGTGCACATGGAGGCCCGCTGTTGGGCGGTGACAGGATGGTGCAATTGGCGATCTGAGCGGCCGTGACGGACTGGACAGATGCGGCATCGTAGCCGCAGGCATCGAACGCGGCCTTGGATGTGATCGGCTGTATCCCCCCGCTTTGCACCACATAGATGGTGCCGCTCGGGTCCACGATCAGGGTCTCTGGCGCCAGGCCACAGGTAGCCTGGGCGCCACCCACGATCGGAAGGGTGAAGGTGGCCGTGGCGATGCCACCGTTCTGGTCGGTCGCCTGCAGAGTGAAGTTGTAGGTGCCAGCCGCACTCGGTGTCCCGGAGATCATCCCCATGGTGCTGTTGGGCTGCCCGGCGACTATCAACCCGGTAGTGGTCAACGACAGACCGGGCGGCAGGGATCCACCGGTCAGCGCCCAGGCATATGGTGGGGCACCTCCGGAGGCCACGATGTTGGTTTGGTAGGCGGTGCCGACGGTTCCACCCGGAATAGTGGAGGTGGTGATCGAAGGGGTGGCCGACCCAGGGGTGGTCGACGGCTTGTGTAGCAGCTGCCAGATCCCAAACCCTATCGCGCCACCACCGATCGCCAGCAGACCCAGCCCCTCGGCCTCGGAGTGCTTGCGCTTGTGCTCGGCGTGATGGGTGGGCCCGTGGGTCACAGGAGCGACCGCCGGGGCGAGCGTCATGGCCATTGCAGTCAGAATACCCTCTTTGTCCTCTCAGCGGCAGATCGGGTCACAGACCGGAGGTCGCCGGTCACCGTGCGCCGGAGCCCAGGGTTGCGGTGCAGCTCCCACCAGGCCAGTGCTCCCCCTCCTCCGAGTAATAGCATTGCCGGCAGAATGGCGCCAGCCGCAGAGCCGCTTGACGAGCTGCCGGTCTTGTGACCGCTGGGTGGTGGTGGAGGCGATGACGGGGGGCTGGATTGGGCTACCAGCATATGAAGGTATGCCGTCGGGTCGACGGCCGAGGAGCAGGAGTCAAAGTTCCCGTCGGGGAAGTATTGGAACTCGGTGTGCGGGCCGCCACAGGCGTCCTGCTGGACTATCCCGATGGTCTGCCCGCAGCTCACCTGTTGGCCGATGCCTACTGTCGGCACCAGGTGCCCGAAGGCTACCGCCTCCCCGCTAGGGCCGTACCCGAGGCAGACCCGTTCGCAATTACCCTGGTGCACACATCCCCAGCAGTAGCAGTTGCCAGCACATCCAGGGCAACATGGCTGCTCGAAGGTGGCTCGCACCGTGGCATCGAAGGGGGCTTTGATCGCCAGGCCGGCGGGAAGTCCGATGTCCAATCCCCATTCGCCAACCGAGCAGTCGAGCGATCGCTCATCCCAGTTGGTGACGGCAGAGCCAGGGAATGGGGCGCAGTAGGTCATCGGCTGGTGACCCAGGACAGCCCACGGCGCGCCTCACGGTCGGCGTAGCGGACGGCCCGACCACCTTCACGGGCGGCACTCCCGAGGTCCACCTCCAGGTGGTGCCGCAGCGGGGCGTTGTGGTGGAGCTCGGCGCCCGCGATCGCCGCACCTCCGGCCATGAGAAGAAGTATGGCTGCCACCTGGGCCGGTGCGCCGACCGAGCTGCTGCCGGTCTGGTGACCATTGGGCGGCGGAGAAGGAGGCGGAGGCGGAGGAGGGGAGGTCTGCTGCTGTCCGATCGGGTACGGCATGGCGTTGATCGCAGCCGACACCGTGCCCATGTGCCGCTGGTAGCACCCATCCTGATAGGTGGTCCAGGGATGGAAGTCGGTCCCATGGTTGGAGATCGACCAGCCCAGCGTGTAGGCGCACTGCGGGTTGACCGCGCAGCTCGCCGTGCCCGGGTGAGCGCATTGGTAGACCTGCAGGACGCCACAGGAGTCACAAGGCGGGCAGCAGTCCGGGTTGCACTGGCAGTCCTGACTCCCACACTCACACAGAGAGATCGAAACGATGGTGGCCAGTGGAGTTCCGCGAAACCCCGCGTCGTAGGCGTAGGTGATCGCCTGCTGCAGCGAGATTCCCATGTGCTCAGGATATGCCCTGGGCGGTCAGATCAGCCGATGCCGCCCTTGTTGGTGGGCGTGAAGGCCGAGATCGGGACCAGCACGGTGTCCGGGGGGGCCATCTGGGCGGCACCCGCGCCCACCTGGAACTGCCTGGTGGACTGCGGCGCCAGGAGTTGCGGCCAAACGTCGAGGTCGTACCGGATTCCAGTGACGTTGAGGCCGATCATAAAAGGAGCGGTGTTTGGGACGGCTGCCGAGCCGTTGTTGATGAGGGTGAAGGCCATCGGGGTCTGGCCCCAGATGAACACCTCGGAGGCGTATGCCTCGTCGAAGGGGTTGACCAGGGCAGGGTAGGCGGCGGGAAGGGGCTGATTCGTCCCTTGGATGGACCCAACGTTGGCATCTGCCGGCAGGGCGAACTGCTGGGCCGCGTTGATGACCCCACCCACCTGCTGCAGCTGCCAGTGCCCGACCGCCTGGGGGTAGTTGATCTGCAGGTCGAAGTCGTCGGCCGAAAGGCCGGTCGGGAAGGTGCCCACGAAGCGAAGCAGCATCCGGAACTGGAACAGCGCCCCCGGGTTGAGGTTGAGAGCTACCGGGTTGACGGTGAACTGACTGCCCGCCGGCATGGCACCGACCTGCTCACCGCCGTAAGAGGCGTATCCGGCGGTGACCGTTGCGGTCGGGATGTAGAGCGGGATGAAGCCACGACGACCCAGCGCCGGGATCCGCTCAACGCCGGTCACCTGATACGGGGCTGACGAGGAACCCTTGTTGTCGATCAGGAGGACGGCGCGGCCCAACTCCTGCAGCGGGTCAAGGGGACCGGACGTTAGAGGCGGCTTCGGCATCGGCTAGATCATACCCCGTGCGGGCGCTCTACGGGATGGTCAGCTTGGCCCCGCCAGGGATCGCGTACTCGCCAGAGCTGAGCAGGGTGGGCCCGGCCGGTGGAGCCGGAGCGGGATCCGGAGCCGGCGAGGGTGCTGGAGCGACCTTACAGAGAGGGAAGTCCACTACCGAGAAGTCATAGTCGTGTCCCTGCACCGCCTGCCCACCGTGCCACTGCCAGCCGCGCTGACCTGGCGTGTTCCACAGGATGTCCGACAGTTGCGGCACTGAAGCGGGCGAGCTGGGCCACGCGGTTTGGTTCAGATAGGACGCTATCCAGACGAACTCGCAGCGCTGCGCGGGCGGCAGGCTGGCGATCCCGGCCAGCAGGTTGGGGTTGCCGTACTGAGAGGGGAGCGAGGGCATCCCCTGATTGGCCTCGCAGAAGATGGCCGACAGCTCCCGGCACAGCGCCTCATCGGCGGTCCAGTCCGACTCCTCGAGGTCGAAGTGGAGGCACCCGGTGGGATCCACCCCGATCTGCTGGAGGGTGGCGATCGCCATTTCGACGCCCACCTTCATCGCCGTCACCCCACCGCCCGCGAGTCCGGCCAGCGTCGGATGGTTGGGGTCCAGGATGAGCCCCACGTCAAGCCCGGCGGCAAGTGCGGACTGGCCGGCGGGAACCGTGTTCTGGGCAAAGTTGCTGACCATGGGAGCGCCCCAGCCGGGCTCGTACAGCAGGACTCCGGTGATACCCAGTGCCGCCTTTAGCGCCTGCCACTCGGCAACCGTCTGGGGAGGGGAGGTGGTGTCGACCGTGCGCTGCGTCATACGGCTACAGATCCCTCTGACATCTGGTTGAACACCATGGAGAGAGCGTCGTCGCTCCACCCCTCGGTCGGTGTGTGCCCGGCATTGGCGTGTCCCGAGAGGTATACCGCGATCGGAAGATGCCCCAGGCACCCGCTACCGATGATCTTTGCGGCCTGGTTGACGGCCTCCTGGGCCTGGTGGCGGGCCTCTGGGCTGAACTCGTTGATCTGACCAGCCCCAGTCATCTCCTCCTCGAGCATCCGGGCCGCCTGGGTCTCATCGGCATCCGCCGGGATCGTCGCGCCAAAACTCCAGCTCATTCTGATCTCCTCATCCCACCCTTATCGGCAGGTTCCATGAATTGCGGATAGCCTCTCGGTGGCCGCACCTGCAGCATACCCGGTGCCTCACGTTCCCAACGTTGGTGGTCTGGCAGAAGCAGTGCTGGCAGGATGTCGTCTGACGGGGCGGCCAGGTGATCGAGCCGACCTTCAGGCGGTCCACCTCAGTACCCGATCTCCCGCAGCCGCTCATCCACCAGCTCCCGGCAGGCCCGGCTCACCGTGCGGCGGCCAGTGTCCTTCATCCAGCTCGCCAGCCGCTCGGCCACGTCCTTGCGAAGTCTCAGCCCCACGGTCACGTCCTGGGCCTGTTCCGGGACTCCAGCTCCGACCCCGAGGTCAGACATCTTCATTGGCGGGATTGTAACGCTTAATTCCATCCCTTGTGTATCATTTGTGTATCAATAGATAGAGAAGGCGGAGTTTGAGTCTCTGCCAGGGGGTCATCCCCTACTCCGTCCGGCTCTGCGCGGTGATCGTGGCGGTCCCGGTGACGGTGAGCGAGTAGTACCACCCGGCAGGTACGGTCAGGTTCTTCTCCGCGGTGCCCACGATGGTGGTCGTGGCCCCGCCCCAGGCCGAAGGCGAGGCCGTGGGACCAAGTGCCCACTGCGCGGTCCCGGCGACCGTGGCCGCGACCGCAGCCGTGATGACCAGGTTGCTGCCCGTTGTGTTGCGGTACACCGTCCCGGAGACCATAGCCAGGGCAGCGGGAGCGGCCGGGTTGGTCGCCAGCCGGTCTCCGCCGAGGGTTGCGGTCATATCAGACGGGCTGGGAACTAGCCAGGCCGAGAGTGGCGTTGGTGGCGGTCACAAGGGCATACCAGCCGGCCGGGAGGTAGAGATCCTTGGTGCGGATCACCCCGGCGGTACTGGCTGCGGGTTGTGAGTCCTCTACCGCCTGCGCTGGAGTGGCGGTCGGTCCCACGCCAACGTCCAGCGTGGCGGCGGCCCCGGAGAGTGGGTTGTAGGTCACAGGGATACGGAGGAACACGTCGTAAGGGGCAGTGTTCTGATAGGCAGTGCCCGAAGTGATGACGATGCCTCCGGTGGGGGCAGGTGGAGAGGTTTGCAGGGTCGGCTGCCCGCCGATCGGACCGGGCATCCCGAGGATGTAGTTGCCGCCGTAGTTGGCGTTGTTCGTGGCCCCGGTCGTCCCCTTGTTGGTGGCGACCGTGCCCGTGTTCTCCTGCATGGGGTAGTAGAGCGTTGGGGCCAGCCCCACGATATAGCTCTCGTAGGCACTCTCGGTCATGGATGAGGCGTTGGCGTAGATGGCCGCGACCTCGGTTGGCGTGAGGACAGTGGTGTCCCAGAAGGCGCAGTGGGCGAGTGCCGCCTGGATTCCGCCCGTCCCCCCGCCTACACCATTGACGCCAAAACCGAAGGTCATCTGAGCGCCCGCGCCGGTCGGTGCTCCCGAGAGTCCAGACTGGCTGGCCACAAGAGCGCCATCCCGATAGAGGTTCAAGGTCGCAGCGGTGAAGGTGATTACCCATAGGTGCCATGATGCCGTCAGGGTGTTGAAGTTAACCGTATCGGAGATGGATCCGCTAACAGTCGCCTGCTGGGTTTGCGGGCTGATGGGGCCGCCCGGCAGTAAAGCGGCGTCATACGCCCCGTTGTTGGCGGTCCAGATTACGGACGGGTTCGCCGTGGAATCTGTTAATGGATTCGCCCAGAACATGACGCTTCCCGCCGTGACCTGGACGTTGTAGGGGGTAACCAGTTGCGCCGTGAATCCATCAAATAGGACGCCGAAGCCGCCCGACACGATCTTGAGGCCGGAGCCTCCTGGTCCTACTGGCACTAGCTGCTGCCCTCCTACGATTGAACTCGTGACGATCTCCAGCGGCGAGCTGGCGGTGCCCCAAATGGCTGCT
>DATKSV010000081.1:0-10855 GCA_035531535.1 Candidatus Nanopelagicaceae bacterium
CCGCCACGACTTGATCCGGAGACTTGGTCTCAACCAGCGCTGGCGCTGGCCGGAGCCGTGACGCCGGGGCGATCCGATCTTTCACAAAAGGAACGTCCCGCTTGCGCCAGCCGGTGGGCGCCCTCAAGAGCAATCACCCAGCGCCTCACCCCGCCGGTCCTACTCGGCGGCCTCTGCCATGTTCACTCAATCTCTCTTATGGGCACTCCTGCTCACTTCTCCCCCAGCAGTTGCCGACCCCTGAGATGGAGTCCACTCCGGCCAACGCACAAGGGGTGGCCGGCTTGGCATGGTTCAGCGAGATGGCGGCCATTTCCTTGGCCATACCACTCGTACCACCTCCGAGAAGTCCTTCATGTACCGCCCTGCGCGCGGCCGCAGCTGTGATCGTGGCTTGAAGCACTCCACTTCGGACATCGCCGGATGGGCGAGTGGTTGCTCTTTGATATAGTGCAGCTTGCTATATGGCTGTAGTGTACCCGCCGCAATCCAAACCAGACCTCCCCGCCCTGGCGGTGTTGGCGGTTCTATCGGAGCGGGAGTGCCACCCCTACGAGATCTCCCGGGTCATCCGGACCAGAAACCCGGAGGAGTCATTCAGCCGCAATGGCAGGGCGCTGTATCACGCGGTGGATCGCCTCGCTGAGGCCGGCCTCATCGAGTCGGTCGAGGTCAGCCGCGAGGGCCGACGACCCGAGCGCACCATGTACCGGATAACCGCCGAGGGCCGGGAGGAGCTCCGTTACTCGATCTCGGACCTGCTCAGCAACCCGCGCCTGGGGCAGGCCGCGTTCGCCGCCGGCGTGGCCCGGCTGGCCTATCTTTCCGAGGCCGAGGCGGTGCTGGCGCTGGAGGTCAGGCTGTCCGGCCTTGAGGGGCTGGTCGCCCGCCACCAGACCACCTACCGGGGACTGCGGGACAGGACTCGACTGCCCCGGCTCTTCCTGCTGGAGATGGACTACCTGATCGCGCAGCTGCAGGCGGAGACCGCCTGGGTGGCGGCCACCGTCGAGGCGGTGCGCCAGGGCGACCTGGCCGTGGACGGGGTTTGGCTTACGCAGATGACCGGAAATCAACCGGACTGCGGCGATGTCCCCCCCGAGCGAGTCCCGCTCGCCTTGCGCGACTGGAGTCAGCCGGCCGGCCAGCCGGGCCCAACCTCGCGCTCTGACATGGCCACCCGCCAGATGAGCCGAGAAACCCAGGAGGAGTCGCATGCCTGAACCGGAGCCGGTCATTGTCACCAGCGACCTCCGCCGCACCTTCAAGAGCCGCCGGGGCGCCGTCGAGGCGGTGGCGGGCGTGAGCCTGGAGGTCCTGAGCGGCGAGATCTTCGGCTTCCTCGGGCCCAACGGGGCCGGCAAGACCACCACCTTGAGAATGCTGGCCACCCTGCTGCCCCCCTCTTCGGGCGAGGCTACGGTGGCCGGCCACGATCTGCGCCGACACCCCGACCTGGTGCGCCAACGGATCGGCTACGTGGGCCAGTCCGGGGGTGCTGACCCGGACGTGACCGGGCGCACCGAGCTGCAGTTCGAGGGTCGCCTATATGGCATGGACTCGGGCCAGGCGCGCCGGCGGGCCGGGGAGCTGCTGGCGTCCCTGGAGTTGGAGGCGTGCGCCGATAGGAAGGTCAAGACCTATTCCGGCGGGCAGCGTCGCCGGCTGGACATGGGCATCGGGCTGGTGCACTCCCCGGAGCTGCTGTTTCTGGACGAGCCCACGACCGGCCTCGATCCCCAGAGCCGGGCTCGGATGTGGGAGGAGGTCCGCCAGCTGCGGGAGCGGGGCACCACGGTGTTCCTGACCACCCACTACCTCGAGGAGGCCGACGCCCTCTGCGACCGGCTGGCGATCATGGACCACGGCCTGATCGTGGCCGAGGGAACGCCGGACGCGCTCAAGCGGGCGGTGGCGGGCGACGTCGTGACCCTGGGCGTCAAGGGCCAGGGAGAGGCTGCCCTCCAGCTGCTGCGGTCCCAACCGTTCGTCAGGGAAGCGAGCCTGGACGGCGATCTGGTCCGGCTTTACGTCGATCGAGGAGAGACGGCGGCACCCGCCCTGCTGCGCCTGCTGGACACAGCCGGCCTCGAGCTGACCACCCTGGTCATGAGCCGGCCCAGCCTGGATGACGTCTTCCTGCGCCAGACCGGGCGCTCCCTGCGCGAGAGCCAAGCCGTCGCATGAATCAAATCAACGATTTGGGGGAGGCCCACTCATGAAGCTGATGCGCGACACCTGGTTGGTCTTCGGGCGCTACTTCTCCATCTTCATCCACAATCCCGCCTGGGTGGCGGTGGGCGTGCTCCAGCCCGCCATCTACCTGCTCCTCTTCGCCCCCCTGCTCAAGTCCATCGCCCACATGCCCGGCTTCCCGCCCGGGGGCGCCTACAACGTGTTCGTCCCCGGGTTGCTGGTCCAGCTGGGCATCTTCGGGGCCTCTGGAGTCGGTTTCAGCCTGATCGCCGAGCTCCGGGAGGGCGTTGTGGAGCGCCTTCGGGTGACTCCCGTGAGCCGTCTCAGCCTGCTCCTGGGCCGGGCCATGCGGGACACGCTCACCCTGCTGGTCCAGTCCCTGATCCTGGTTCTGATCGCCCTGCCCTTCGGGCTCAGCATCCAGCCACTGGGGATGCTGGTGGTGCTCGCCCTGGTGGGCCTGATCGGGCTGATGTTCGCCTCCATTTCCTACTGGCTGGCCCTGGTCCTGCGCGATGAGAACTCCTTCGCCCCGGTGATCTTCACCGCCGCACTCCCCCTGCTGCTGCTCTCAGGCGTGCTCTTGCCGATGAGCCTGGCACCGAGCTGGCTGCAGACCATCTCCACCCTCAACCCGCTCTCCCACGCGGTCACGGCCGCCCGGGCCATCTTCCTGGGCAACATCGCCAACGGCAACGTCGGGCTGGGGTTCCTGATCATGGCGGCGCTGGCCCTGCTGGCCGTGGCCGGAGCGGCTCGCTCCTTTGGTCGGGCTATCGCGTGACGTGAGGCCTGCGGCGCGTCACCCGGCAACAGTCAGTCGGCCGCTCCCTCAGTGCAAGGGTCCCAGATGGGATAGGAACGCCGCAGGCGAGCACACCGGGGGCACCAAGCCGATGAGGGAGGTCAGGTCGGCGTCGCCCGCGACCAGGTAGTCGACCCCGGCTGCCCGCGCCAACGCCACCAGATAGTCGTCGGCCGGATCGCGGGTCAGACCGGGTGATGGCGGCGGGTCGGGCACAATGCTCGCCCCACCCCGCAGCACCGCCACGTAGCGATCGACCTCGTCGACAGTGGCGTAGCGTCCGAACTTTGGACGGTGCAGGACAGTGTCCAATTCAGTCAACAGGAGCGGACACATCACCAGTTCGAACTCCCCAGCCACCCACCGCTCGTACAGCTGAGCCGGACTGCCCGCCGGCGCCAGCAGCGCTGACACGAGCACCCCCGGATCGATCACGGCTCGGAGCACCTATTGAGTGCCGTCCCTCTCGCGACGCATCGCCCCCAGCTCCTCGTAGGCGAGCTGCAGCGCTTCCCCCTCTGTGAGCGTGCTGCGCTGCCACACGGCCTCCACGGCGCTCAGGCCAAGGTAGCCGCGCAGCGCCGCGTCCACGATCTCGTACTCTCGCCGGCCGGTGCGCGCGGCAAAGACCTTCGTGGCCCGCAGGACGCTCTCGTCGAGGTACACCGTCGTCTTCTTTTTGACCATGCCGACACATATTCCCATATTGACGGCCACCCGGGAACCAGTGGGGACGCCGCCATGGGGCTTCTGCACCTGCCGCTACGCCACCCCGCGGCACCTGGGGCAACGATCCGGACCTTGCGGACTGAGTCCCCTCAGCACAGAACGTGCGTATAGCATGCTGTGGTCGGGGAGATGGAGGGATTGCGGCTGTGATGACCGTCCACAAGATCGCTGCCGGGGACACCGCGGGCTACGTCGCATACCCTGCCAGCCAGGGGCCCGAGCGCCGTCGCGGCGACTACTACCTGGGGCATGAGGGGCGGCCCGCCGAAGGGCCAGGGAAGTGGCTCGGCCAGGGGCGGTCGGCGGGGCATCCAGCCCGCACGTAGGCAGTGGTGAATTCCGCGAAGAGGCGTTGGTCCACGACCGTGAGCGCCTGACCGGAGATCTGTCGGAACTGGCGCCCATAAAGGATGCGGGAGCGGATTCTCGCCCACCTCCTGCGCCAGATGAGCATGGACGGGGGCGCATGAAGCGCGGCGATGGGCGCAGCCGGGATCGCGGATGAGGCGGATTGCATAGTTGGCTCACTGCCCTGGGGCCGCATTGCTAAGCTCGGTGCATGGACCTCGACGAAGGCGGCGACCGCGCGGCGCTCAAGCTGGACGAACACGGGCGACCAGAGCCTCCGGCGGCGGGCGACGAGACGACGATGCTGCTCGCCTTCCTCGACTATCAGCGTGCGACGTTCGCCTGGAAGTGCCGTGGCCTCGGTTCGGAAGGCCTCAACACCAGGACCGCCGCTTCCACGGTGACGCTCGGCGGGATGATGAAGCATCTGGCCCTGGTCGAGGCCGGGTGGTTCTCCCGCTCGCTGTTCGGCCATGACTACTCGCCGCCGTGGGACGCCGTCGACTGGGAGTCCGACCCTGACTGGGAGTGGCGCACCGCCGCCACCGACAGCGCCGAAGATCTGCGAGCCCTGTGGGAGCAAGCCGTCGCACGCTCGCGCCAACAGCTCGCCGAGGCCCTGGCCGATGGCGGTCTCGACCGCCTCGCTGTCCGTACCTGGCCAGACGGACGCGCGCCCAGCCTGCGCTGGATCATGCTCCACATGATCGAGGAGTACGCCCGGCACAACGGCCACGCCGACCTCCTCCGCGAAGCCGTCGACGGCGAGACCGGCGAGTAGTCCACCGCGTCCGCTCAGGATGCCGTGGCGATGGTGATGGCAAGCTCCACACGTCTCAGCGTCCCAGGACACACGGCTCAACCGCCCCACCACCGCGCTGGCGGCAGAAGTGCCGTTCCGGGCGCAGCCACGACCACGAGCACAGGGCGGTTCGGGCCACGTGCCCCGCTGATTTCCGAAGAGCCACCTAACCTCTGATCACCCCGGTGGCCGGCCAGACCGATCCGCTGACCTCGGCCCTCCGGCGGAACTTCCCCCGGCAGCCCTGCGCGCTGCAGCGAGTAGGGCCGGCGCGGTGCCCCGGGACTACTCCACTTTCGAGTAACCCTGGGGCACCGGCCCGCGCCAGGCGTCGGGGTGGAGCAGGCGGGCCAGGATCTCGATCCCGTCCACCACCCGCGGGCCCGGTCGGTTGAAGTACCAGGAGCCGTCTACAGCGTAGACCTCGCCCGCCTTGACCGCGGGGAGGTCGGACCATCCCGGCTGGGCCGAGAGCTGGTGCGCCTGGGCTGCGGCCGCGTCCAGCCGATTGCCGCAGGGCATGCAGAAGATGACCTCGGGCGCGGCGGCCTGGAGCTCGGGGAAGGAGATCTTGCGGGAAGCCTGGCCGGACGTCCCCAGGACGTCGATGCCGCCCGCGATATCGACCTGGTCCGGGACCCAGTGCCCAGCCGCCATCAGTGGGTCCACCCACTCCAAGCAGGCCACCCGGGGGCGGCCCCGGCCGGTCACCGCCCCGCGCACGGCGTCCACCCTGGCCCATAGCCCCCGCACCAGTTCGGCCGCTCGCTCGCGGGTGCCGGTGGCCTGGCCGACCTCGATGATGCTGCGCATCACCTCGCTCAGGGTGTGCGGCTCGAGGGACAGCACCGCGGGCTTGCCCGGCAGCAGCCGGGCAGCCTCCAGGACCTCCGGATACGCGACCGCGCAGACTTCACACAGCTCCTGGGTCAGGATGAGGTCGGGGCGGGCCCGGCGCAGCCCCTCGTGGTCCAGCCGGTAGAGGCTGCTGCCCTGGTGGAGCGCCTCCTTCACATGGCGGTCGATCTCCCCAGGGGTCGCGCTCCCGTGCTCGAGCTCGCTTTGAGTCAGCACCGGCTTGTACTCGGTCTGGGGAGGGAAGTCGCACTCATGGGTGATCCCGACCAGACTGGGGCCGAGCCCCAGAGCGAAGCAGATCTCGGTGGCACTGGGGAGGAGGGAGACGATTCGCAAGACCCTGCCTCAGCCTCCCTCGGGGCCCGCCGCGGGAGCCAGCTCTTCGTCGGCCGCGGCCGGCACCTGGCTCATGCCCAGCACTGGCACCGACTGCCGGGCCGCCCACTCGGCCACCCGGCGCTCATGGGAGAAGATAACCACCTGGGAGGTCTCGGAGAGCTCGAGCAGGGTGTCCAGCAGGGCATAGCAGCGATGGTCGTCGGAGTTGACGCTGGGGTCGTCGAAGATCAGGGGCAGCTGCTCGCCCTTGGGGGAGAGCGCCTGGGCGAGCACCATGCGCAGGCAGACGTAGATCTGCTCCTGGGTCCCCTGCGAGAGGTTCTCCACCGGCACCTGCCGGCTGGAGCGCGGGGCGGCCACGTGCATCGACAGGTCGGCCGGGTCGACCCAGGCCTGCTCGTAGCGCTTGTGGGTGAGTTTGGAGAGCCGCTGGCTCAATCCGTCCGCCAGCACCGGGGCCAGGCTGTTCTGGATCTCGCCCTCAGCGTTCTGCAGCTCCGAGATCGCCAGCGTGATCGCGGCCTCGGTGCGCTCCATGCCCGCCAGCTGGGCGCGCAGGTCCACAACCTGCTCCTCCAGCTCGACCAGGTCGCCCGCCGCTCGCAGCTGCTGGTCGAGGCTGCCCTCGAGCGGCAGCAGCTCGCCCTTGATCTGGTCCCGGCGGGCCCTCGCCTGGTCGTATTCGACTCGAAGCTCAGCGGCCGGTCGATTGGCACGCGCCGCCGGACCGGTCCTCACCCCCTTGCCCAGCTCCGCCCTCAGTTCCCCGGACCTAGCCACCATGGTGCGCAGCTCGCGCCCGTTCAAGCGCTCCTCGCGTCGCAGCCGCAGCTCGCCGCGACGCCTCTCGGCCTCCTCGGCGGCCGCGGCCTCGGCGGCGCGCTGGTCCAGCAGGGCCGCTATCTGGCGCGGCTCGGTCTCCTGCAATCCCACCCGCTGGGCCCTAGCCAGCAGGTCGTCACGCGCTCTGGTGGCGGTCGCCTGCCAGGAGGCCAGCTTCTGGAGCGCATCCTGGAGCGGGGGGACCTCGCTGGCGAGCTGGCGAAGCTGGGCCTCACTGAACTGGGAGAGCCCGATCTCCCCCATCCGCTTCCGGGCGCGGGCGCGCTGGGCCAGCACGTCCTCCTGGGCGGCCACCGCCTTGAGCACCTCTGGATCACGGCTCCGCCGTGCTTTGCGCATCTCCGCCACCGACATGAACCCGGCGGTGGCCAGGAGCCGTCGCAGCCTCCGCTGCAGGTACAGGAAGGCGCTGGCGGCGACCACCATCACCGCCAGGCCGCCCAGGAAGAGAGTCAGCTGGAGCTGGGTCGACTGGCCACTGACGGCCTTGAAGATGAGCAGGGCGCCGGCGATGCCGCCCAGGATGGCGATCCCGTCTGAGGACCAGCGGTGGAGGGCCACCGAGCGCCGGTCCAGCAGCTCCAGCCGGGCCGCCCCGCCAGCTTGGGCGGGCAGCGCCGGCACCGGCTTGCCTACGGCGTCGGCCAGGAAGTTGAGCTCGGACACGGAGAGGCTGGCCGCCAGATTCGCCTGAGCCGCGTCGGCGGGGGTGAGCTCAGCTACCTTGGCCTCGGCTTCCTCCAGCTGCTGGGCCAGCTGGGATGCCCCCAGCGCAGCCTCCCTGACCTCGGTCGAGTCCGGGGGCGGGACCAGCTCCGGCAGGGTGCCCAGGGAGCTGTCGATCTCCTCGATGGCGATCAGGTCCTGATCGAGCTCGGCCAGCTCGGCCGCCTTCCAGGCCAGCTCCCCCACCCTGGCCTCACGTTCCGCCAGCTGCAGCCGGCGGCGCAACTCCTCCTGATCCACCAGCTGCACCCCGAGGTGCTCCCTGGCCTCCAGCGCCCGCCCCAGCCTGCCCTGGGTCTCGTCCAGCAGCTTGGCCACCTTGTCCATGGGTCTGGTCGTGGTGCGGTCCGCGCGAAGGTGCTCCTGCCGCCAGTTGCGCAGCAGCTCGATGGCGGCCCGCACCGTGGTGTCCGCGCCCGAGGTCGAGGTGGCGCGCTGCAGGTCAGCCTGCAGGGAGGTCCCGCTGATCTCCAGAATCTGGTCCTGGGCTACCGTCGAGACCGCCAGGAACGCCTCCCGGCTCATCCCCAGCATGACCGACACGTCGAC
Source organism: Candidatus Nanopelagicaceae bacterium (assembly GCA_035531535.1). GTDB lineage: Bacteria > Chloroflexota > Dormibacteria > Aeolococcales > Bog-877 > AG-12. Next base: position 8,196 of record DATKSV010000081.1, read on the forward strand.
CGTCCGGCCCCGCCGGAAGGAAGCGGTGACGTCGCCGCCGCGGACCAGGTCCAGGACCTGGCAGTTGTCGGGCTGGGTCAGGTCCCGGATGAAGCGGTATCTGCCCGATCCGATCTCCACCTCGGCCTCGACCGTGAAGCTGGCTCCCCGCCAGGGCCGGAACCGGCGCAGCACCTCCTCGGACTCCTTGGGCATGCGGCCCCGGCTGGGCAGGTCGACTCCGGCCAGGGCCACCCGCATGGCGGTGTGCAGGGTGCTCTTGCCGGACTCGTTGGGGCCGAAGATCACGGTGATCCCGGGGTCCAGGTTGTAGATGCCCCGGAGCGCGCCGAAGCGCTCCAGCTTGACTGACAGGACCTTCACCGGCGGCCTCCATGGGGGCTCGAGGGCGCACTCACAGCAGTGGCGCCTCACCGCGCAGGGCGTCCAGGCCGACCAGCAGGGCCTGCCGCACCAAGTCGCTGTCGGAGTCGTTCCGGGCCAGCAGGGCGCGGACGAACTGACCCCTGGCGTCGGGGGCCAGGCTGAGCGCCTCCAGATCCAGGGCCGGGCGGGCGTCGATGACCAAGTCCACGCAGACATCATCCTGACGCAGGCGCTCCAAAAGCTCCGTCGGTCCGAGCCTGACACCCGAGGCGACCTCCCCCACCAGCCGCACCCTTGTGCCCGAGTCCGGGTCGCGCGACAGCACCTCGCCGATCCGATCCAGCACGGCTTCGGAATGGAGGCAACCGGTGACGTCCACCTCGATGTCGGTGAGGGTGAAGGTCGACACCTTGCGGATCTCGACCGCCGGCGGCAGGTTGGCGAAGTCGATCAGGGCGGCGCCGCGCTCGCCGACCTCGCCAAAGGTGAGCGGCTCGGGGTTGCCCGGGTAAATGACCCGGGTGGTGCTGCGGGGGGTGTGGAAGTGCCCCAGCAGCCCGTACTGGAAGCCGGCCTTGACGATCTCATCCTCCGAGAAGGGAGCGTGGTCCTCCTTGCCCTCCCCCTGGAAGGGGAGCTGGCCCCGCTCGGAGCCGTGGAAGAGGGCGATAGCGGGACCGTCCTTGGCGGCTTTGAACTGTCCCAGCAGGTCCTTGGTCCCCTTGGGCTGGATGTGGGCCGCCCCGAAGATCCTGACCCCTGCCACCTCCACGGGAGTGAACTCGGCGGTCTTGAAGACGGTCACGTTTTCCGGCCACTTCTCCCTGGCGTAGATCGACCCCGGGTGCCAGTAGTCGTGGTTGCCGGGGGCGATCAGGACCGGGCAGGAGAGCCGCGAGAACTGCTGCTGCAGGAACTGGGCGGTGTCGCGCTGGGAGCGCAGGTCCTCATAGAGGTCGCCGCCGATGGTGAGGGCGTCGACCCGCTGCTCCAGCGCCAGGTCGACGATGCGGGTGAAGGCGCGCCGGACGCCGGCCCGGCGGCGCCTGGCCACGGCCGGGCCCAGGCCGGCGAAGGCGGTGTCCAGGTGGACATCGGAGCAGTGCAGCAATCGCATACAGGGCAATATGCAACACTGAGGCCCCCTTGTGTTGAGATACGGCCCCCGGGACGGCGAACTACACTCATCGCATGCCCCCAATCCTGCCCCCGGGACCGGTCGACCAGGCCACCCGCGTGGTGCTGCGCCGGGTCAACCGCCGGGCTCCCGGGTTCATCAGCAACATGGTCCGCTCGCGCCTGGTCGGCCACCAGGTGGAGCAGGGCCAGAAGATCCTGGTCTTCCAGGTGGCCTTCACCGAGCCGCCGGGGACAGTTGAGGTCACCCCTCAGACCGTGATCGAGTTCATCGACTGACCGCTGGTGACAGCCTCGGCTCTGCTGGCGGAGGAGGTGACCCGCCGCTACCGCAACGGCCGGGGAGTGGGACCGGTCAGCCTGCGGGTGGACCGTGGCGAGGTGGTCTCCCTGATCGGGCCCAACGGCAGCGGCAAGACCACCTTGCTGCGCTGCCTGGCGACCAGGAGCCGGCCCCAGCTGGGCCTTGTCAGCTGGTTCGGAGACCCCAGTCGGGCCGCCGCCCGGCGCCGGTTGGCGGTGGTCTTCGACGCCACCGCCAACGCGGACGAGCTCACGGGGAGGGAGAACCTCGCCTTCTTCTCGGCCGCCAGGGGAGTGCCCTCCAGGGAGGCGGAGCGGGTCCTCCAGGCGGCGGAGATCGCCGAGGTCGGCGACGACCAGGTCGCCTCCTACTCCTACGGGATGCGGCGACGGCTGCTGCTGGCCGAGGCCCTGGCCGGAGATCCGCCCCTTCTGCTCCTGGACGAACCGACCCTGGGGCTGGACGTCAGCGGCCAGCGCTGGCTGGCCAGGGCGCTCAAGAGGCGCTCCCAGGCCGGATTGGCGACCTGCGTATCCACCAACGACACCCAGTTCGTGGAACAGGTTGCGACCAGGGTCTGCTTCCTGGTCGAGGGCAAGGTGGTGCATGACGCGCCCTTGCTGGACTTGCTGGACTCTTTGGGGGGGACCAGGCAGATCCTGCTGACCTCAAGGGAGACGCTCCCCCTGGAGCGGATGAGGGCGGTGCCTGGCGTGCAGGCGGTGGCCGCGACCGGGGAGGGCGCAACGGTTGTGGCGCAGCAGCGCGAGGGGTTGCTGGCGGACCTGCTGGCGACCCTCGGGGACTTGGATCGCAGCCTGCTCGACCTCTCCGTCAGGGAACCGGGTCTGGC
>DATKSV010000082.1:0-2946 GCA_035531535.1 Candidatus Nanopelagicaceae bacterium
CGCTCGAGCGGGATGGTGGCGGCGCTCTCGATCGCCTGCCGCAAGTCGCTCGCGGTGTGCCCCGGGAAGATGGTCACGGTCCGGGCCAGGTCGTAGCCACCGAAGTGGCTGTCACTGGATCCCAGTGCCGCTCCCAGGCGGTCCTTGTGCAGGTCATAGAAGTCATCGAGGGCTCGGATGCGGCTCCTGGTGGTGGGGCAGGTGTGTCGGAGCTCGATGCCGTCCACCGGGCCCTCGGCGAGCAGCCTTCGCAGGGCAGTGGGGGTGATCGAGGCGAAGTAGGTGGGCATCCAGGGGTGGGCGATTATCGCCAGGCCGCCCCGGTCGTGGATGGCGTTGATGGTGTTCCGGACCGGCATCCCCATCCGTATCGGGCCGTCTAGGAACAGTCCCAGCACGTGCACATTAGCCGGGGATGAGGTGGTGACCTCCTCTCCAGGAACCACCTCGACGCCGAACTCGAGGCCGGCCTCCGCAGCCTCTGAGTTACCGGAGAAGGTGTCGTGATCGGTGACCGCGATGACTCCGACTCCGGCCTCCGCAGCGGCCTGCACCAGTTGGGTCGGGCTGACCATGCCATCGCTGGCCGTCGTGTGAGCGTGGGGCTCGGCGACGGAGTAGCCGGAAGGGATGGGAACGCCGGCGGTGAGCCGCCCCGAGGGCGCGCTCAGCGACCCAGACCCGGCCCGACTGCGGAGGTGGGCGCCGGCCGCTCACCGTCGTCCGGGTGGTCGTGCTCGTCTTCATGCCCGGGGCGGTTGCGCATGTTGAGGATGCGCAGGAAGTCCTGGGCGCGCGCCATCGCCTTCCAACGCTCTGGGTAGAAGTCCTGGGCCACGATGCTGGAGTCCTCCAGCCGCAGCACCGACACGCACCACTTGTTGAGGGTGTGCGAGACCTCTACCTCGAAGTCACCCTCCTGGCTGCGGTAGCGCAGAAGGTCGTCGCCGCGCCGCGGGCGTTGAACTGCCATTGCACTACCTGAAACCGCAAAGGATTGAGGACTAGTTGCTCCGCACCGGTTGCCATCTGGCTTGGGAGTATACCTCCGTCCGCCGGATAACTCGTGGCCTAATTGGTGGTCCCTGAGGGGCTCGCCGGCACCCTCTTGACCGGCCCCTCTCAGTCCGGATCCAGCTCCAACTTCTGGATCCGGGAGCGCAGCATCGGGCCCAATTCGGCGTCCCGCCAAACGATCTCAGCGTTGGTGGCCAGCCAGCTCTCCAGGGTGCCGACGTCGAGCAGGCGGCCACTGAACTCCAACCCCACCACCCTGCCCCGGCCGGTGACCCGTCGGATCGCGTCGGTCAGTTGAATCTCACCCCCGGCCCCGGCCGCGGTGGTCTCCAGCTCGGCAATCACTTCCTGGGTGAGCACGTAGCGTCCCATCAGGGCGAGATTGCTGGGGGCGTCCTCTGGAGCTGGCTTCTCGATCACGTCCAGCACCCGAAAGACGGGGCCGTCCCCTTCTACCGCGGCCACACCGTACCGCGAGATCTCGTCCCTGGCACACCGCCGCAGGGCCAACACCGTGCAGCCAGCCTTGAGATAGACCTCGATCAGCTGGCCCAGCAGCGGCGGCGAGCCCGCGAAGAGATCGTCCGGAAGCAGCACCGCCACCGCTTCCTCGCCCTGGACCGCGCCGGCGGCACACCAGACCGCGTGGCCGAGACCGAGGGGCTCGGCCTGGACCACAAAGTCCATCTGGCAGAGCTCGGAGATCTCTCTCACCCGTCGGGCCAGCTCACCGTCACCCCGCCGACTGAGGGTAGCCTCCAGAGCTGGATCAGGCGCGAAGTGGGCCCGGATCAGTTCCTTGCCAGGTGCGGTCACGATCACCGCTCGCTCGATCCCTGACGCCACCGCCTCCTCGATCCCCCACTGGATGGAAGGGCGGTCGCCGACCGGGACCATCTCCTTGGGCAGCGCCTTGGTGGCCGGGAGAAATCGGGTACCAAGCCCGCCGGCCGGCACCACCACGGTTCGAACTGCCCCCACGAGTTCCGATTCTATTGGCGACGGCCGCTCGCCCCCGGCGAGTCACTTCCAAGAGCACGGGCCGGCGCTGGGATCGGCGCCGCTGCCCGGGTCAGGCCTGCTCGGGCTCCGGCTCGCTGTGGCGCATAAGGATCGCGACCAGAAGGGCTCCCGCCAGGACGCCGCCCAGCCCCAGCCAGGCCGAGGCTGGCACCTGTCGGGTGGCCCGCCATAGTTCACCCCAAGGGTCCTCCATGGCGTCGGCGAAGGTGACCGGCACGGTGCCCGGTCTGGCCTCGGCGAGGGCCCGCTCGTAGAGGCGAGCCCTGGTCACCGGATGGAGGGGCGTGGGGGCCAGGGCGTCCACCAACAGCACCGCGGTGCGGGCCACCGCCCGGGCGGTGGGATCGTCGGTGGGCGCGGGCGCCTCCCCTTCCAACCAGCCGGCGAGCTGGGCTGCGAGCCGCTTGTCCTCTCTGCTGGTCACCAGCTCACTCCTTTCCTTCGGAATCGTCACCGCCGCCCATGGCAAGGTACGGCGGGGACTGGAAATCGGGCCCCAGACGCCGCTCCAGCGACCTCAGACCGCGAAAGATCAGCAGCTTGACGGCGCCCTCGCTCTTGCGCATCACCCGACCCACCTCGGCGTTGCGAAGCCCGGTCCCGAACCGGAGCGTGATCGCCTGGCGCTGGTCCGGGGAGAGCTGGCGGACGGCCGCCTGGATGCGCTGGACCTGCTCGGAGCGGATGGCGGCGTCCTCCGGCCCTTCGCCGGGATCGACCATGTTGTCGGGAAGAATGATCCAGCCCTGGCGACGGTGCTCGCGCATGACCAGGTTGGAGGCGACCCGGTAGAGCCAGGCCGAGTAGGGGACCCCACGCCACTCAAAGCGCCCGATCTCGGCGTAGGCGCGCATGAAGGTGGTGGCGGTGACGTCCTGGGCCCGCTCCCAGCTCCCGGTCTGGTGG
>DATKSV010000083.1:0-10197 GCA_035531535.1 Candidatus Nanopelagicaceae bacterium
AAGATGCTGGGGGCGAGCTTCGCGGTGGGGGGCTCGCTGGCGATCTTCGCGGTCATGATCCTGTTCACCGGGCTCTGGGGCCATTTCTGGGTCACCATCATGCGGGTTCTCTTCTGGCCCCTACTGGTGGAGGCGGCGGCCTTCGTGGGCGAGATCGCCTGCCTCTACCCCCTCTACGCCCGCTGGGACCGGCTCGGTCAGGTGCGCGGGCTCAGGGTTGGGCTGGAGATTCTGCTCTTCATCAACGCCTCCATCCAGATGCTCATGATCAACATGGTCGCCTCCTACATGGCGACTCCCCGCCCGGCCTTCAACCTGCCCCTGATCATGTTCAACCCCACCATGATCCCCTTGGAGATCCACCGCTTCGTGGGCAACATCGCCTTCGCCGGGGCGATCATCGCCCTGGTGGCGGGGATCCGCCTGCTGGGGCGCGCCAAGGGGCCCCAGCTGCGCGCCTACGTGGACTGGATGGGCCAATACGGGCTGGTGTGGGCGATCGGGTTCACCATCGCCCAGCCTCTGGTCGGATGGGAGTACGCCAAGGAGATCCAGCTCCACGCCTACGCTTCCTGGTACGACATGATGCTGGGCGGCTTGAGCGTGGCCTTCTTGTTCCAGGTGTTCCTGCTCGGGCTGATCTTTACGGGGGGGATCTTCTACCTGTGGCGCCGGGTACGGGCCAGCGGATTTCGCTCTCCGGCCTTGGCGGTGTGCACCGCCTTGTCGTTCGCCGCTTGGCTGCTGATCTCGACTCCATCGTCTCTGGCCTGGAGCTACGAGAGCGTCTTCGCGGCCAATGCCAATGTGCCCATCTGGCAGGGCGGACTGCTGATCCCCTGGGGAGCGATGATCCCCTGGAAGCTGACCGCCCTGGTCACCTTCACCGGAGTCTCGATCGTGGCGATCACCCTCTATCTGAAGCACGTCAGCCGGGGCCGCTTGCATTGGGGAGACGCCGGCAAGAGCCAGGCGGTGGCGCTGATAGCGGTGGGGGTTTCGATCTCGCTGATCATGGCCCTGATGGGCTATATCCGGGAGAACAGCCGGGGCCCGTTCTTGATCACCAACCACATGTTGATCAACCAGCAGCAGGACTTCACCCCGCCCGCCACCAACGGCCCGGCCCTGAACGGCCCGGGGGGCAGCGTATCGATCATCGTGCCTCCAGACCTGCATCCGTGAAGCTGATTTTCCGCCCCATCCGCAAGGCCTCGGAGGAGTTCCGGGAGGTGACCAAGGCGCCGATCTCCCGAACGATGGAGACCTACTTCGAGATGCATTCCCTCGGCTTTCCAGACCGGCCCACGGCCGCCAACCTGCCCGTCTCCGTGCGTCTGGCCGCTTCCGGCAAGCTGGTCCATGAGCGCCTGGCCATACTCAGCGACGTGCTGCGCCGGCTGGAGAACATCGGCTGGGATGTCCACATCGAGGGCGACCTGGTGGTGGTCGTAAACGAGCTCTCGATGGACGCTGGCTGGGATGTGCTGCGGAATGAGGGCATCAGCGATCATGTGCTGGGCTTGGTTGAGAAGGGCAGCGACATCCCGCCCCCTAGGGGTCTGGCTGGGGGTGGGGAGACAACTGACCACGGAGTCCTGCTGGACTCCTGAGCTGAGGCGGAGCGGCTCGGTCAGCTGGCCGTCGCCGGGCCTGCGCTCTGGTCCGCCTGGCTGGCATTCAGGGTCACCCGGGTCGAGTGGGATCTAGACTTCCACCGGTCACCGGTGGGAGCTCTCGGGAACCGCCCTTGCGGCGAGCCGAAACCGGGGTGGGGTCTACACCTTCGGGGGAGGCCCGGAGCTGTGGCGAGCAAGGTAGGCCGCCGCCTCCGCTCGCCGGGCCACCTCGAGCTTGGCGAGAATGCTGGAGACGTAGTTCTTCACCGTCTTCTCCGCCAGATGCAATGCCGCGCCCACCTCCCTGTTGGTGCGGCCCTCGGCGACCAGCGCCAGGATCCGCTCTTCGGTGGGGGAGAGGCGGGCGAGCCTCTCGTCCCGGATCAGGCTCCGCGCTTCGCGCCACTGGTCGAGGACGGCTTTGGTGACGGCGGGGTCGAGCAGGCTCTGCCCGGCCCCGATGGCGCGTATCGCGTGCACGATTTCACCGCTCCGGATCTGCTTCAGAAGGTATCCGGCGGCGCCGGCCATGATGGAGGCGAACAGGGCCTCGTCGTCGGCGAACGAAGTGAGCATGAGGACCCGGATTTGGGGATTGCGAGCCCGGATCTCACGAGTCACCTCGATGCCACTGCCGGCACCGAGCCGGACGTCCATCACGACCACGTCAGGCCGGGCTCGTTCCGCCTCCCGGATCGCGGCCGATGCGTCACCGGCCTCGGCGACGACCTCAAACTCAGCCACGCCGCTCAAAACCGCGCGCAGGCCTTCGCGCACCAGTTCGTGGTCGTCCACCAGCATGATGCGCAAGGGGGATGGTGGGGTGGCGCCAGGCTCAGTCAAGCGGCAGTGCCACGCGCAGGCGCGTGCCCTGCTGAAGCTGAGAGCGGATGGACATCCGTCCTCCCAGCGCTACCACCCGCTGCTCCATGTTGAGCAGCCCTTGGCCGTTGGGACGAGCGCTGCGGGGCGCGAAGCCGACTCCGTCGTCGTGGATGGTCAAGACGGCCCATCCCCGCACAGTTGCCAATCGGAGCCGGCAGCTGCGAGCTTGGGCGTGGCGGCTGATGTTGGAGAGCGCCTCCCGGGTGAGCTGGACGACATCTGAGCCGCGCTTTGACAATCTTCCCGCCACCTTGTCGTCAATCTCAAATTTGGTGCTGACGCCGGACCTGGCCTCGAAGTCCATGATTAAGAGACGGAGGGCTTCTCCCAGAGGTCGATCCGCCAGGATTCCAGGCCGCAGCCCGAAGATGTAACTGCGCAGGTCCCCGATCACATGGTCCAGCTCTCCTACCGCGCTCTCGATTCGGCGCTCGATCTCGTCTGAGGCGGCGGCTGGGTTGATGGCCTGCAAGCCCATGCCGACTGCGAAGAGGGACTGGATGACCCCGTCATGGAGTTCCTTGGCGATCCGCTCGCGCTCGTCGAGCAGCACCAGCCGCTGGACTTCATGCCGACTCCGAGCGTATTCCAGGGCGACCGCGGCCTGGGCGGCAAAGCTCTCGACCATTCGAACAGCGTCTGGCGCCGGCGCGGATTGCCCGCGCCGCCCGACCACTCCCAGGACCCCAAGGGTTCCTTCATGTCCGGAGAGTTTCGCGAACACGCTGGCCCCGCTCGGGGTAGCCACCCCGGGGCGCGGCTTCCCTCGAGGGGGGCTGGCCCGGGTCACGACTGGATGGCTGCCTCGCAGGGCTCGGCCGGCAGGCCCCAGCGGCGGTAGCAGGCGCTTGCCGGCGAGCCGGGCGATGCCAGGACCGGCGCTGGCCTCGATGCGCAAACCGCCGTCTCCATCTCCGATCGGCGTCGCAATCACGGCAAAGTCGCCCGCCAGCAGGTCGCAGGCCCGGTCGGCCACCAGGCCCAATATCTCGCCGATGGGGGAGCCGGCCAGAGTCGCGTCGGTGATCGTTTGGGCGGCCGCCAACCAGCGTCCTCGGGATAGGGCCGCCCCATACAGGGTGGCATTGGTGATCGCGACCGCGGCCTGGCTGGCCAACATCGCCAAGGAGCGCTCGTCCTCCGTGCTGAATTCCGCAGCCCCTAGCTTGTCGGTCAGGTAGATGTTGCCGAAGACCTGGCCTCGGGCCACCACCGGCGCACCCAGAAAGGAGGTCATAGGGGGATGGTGGGCTGGGAACCCGACGGCCCGAGGGTCGCTTGAGATGTCGGCCATCCGCAGCGGCCGGGGGTCCGCCATCAGCACTCCCAGGATCCCGCGCCCGGTTGGGATGTCCCCAATCCGCCTCCTTGCGGCTGCGGAGATGCCGTGGGTGATGAAGTCGACCATGGTTCCGGTCGGCCCCAGTACTCCGATTGCCCCGTAGCGCGCCGAGGTCACGTCGCAGGCGGCCGCCACGATCCGATCGAGGACCACCGCGAGCGAGAGCTCCGAGGTCAGGCCCAGGCCGGTCTCGAGGAGAGCGTCGCGGCGGTCGGGGCTCTGGGCAATCACGGTTACGGCTCAGAAATCTATCATCCCGGTCCCCGTCTCGGCAGGGTCTCCAGGGCCGAAGGTCCCGACAACTAGGGACCATTGGCCCTGGCAGCGCCAGGTGTTGTCACCTACCGTCGTAGGTGGAACCACCCGCGAGGAGCCGACCTTAGGAGGAGAAACAAGGCATGGCATTGCCGCTTCGGGAGTTGCCGGTTCGGGAGTTGCCCAGCGAGCTCCGGCAGCCGTCACGTGAAGGCCAGGCGGAGCACTTCGGTCCCACCGACCCCAAGCTCGACATCTCGCGCAATCCCCTGGTCCGCCGGGCGCTGAGGAGTCGCCCCTTCCAATTCATGCTGATCCTGCCCAACCAGATCATCTTCTGGTTGGTGATTGTCACCGGCCTGGCCGGGATCATCGCCCCGACCAGGAACTTTGCCACCGTGATCACCTGGTACATCTGGTTCTGCGCCGTCTTCCTGCTGATGGTTGGCATCGGCCGGGGCTGGTGCGTGATGTGTCCCTTCGGCGGACTCGGCGAGTGGGTTCAACGGCACACGCTCTGGGCCCGCCATGCGGCTCCGATCGGGCTCAACCTACGCTGGCCCCAGGCCCTGACCAAATGGGCGCTGCTGCCCTCGGTGGCGATGTTTCTGGGCCTGACCTGGTTCGAGGAGTACTTCAACATCGCCGCTCCGGGCGACCCCCGCTTCACCAGCTTTCTGGTGTTTTTCGTGATCGGCTCCGCCCTGCTGACCTTCCTGGTCTTCGAACGGCGGACCTTCTGCCGCTACCTCTGTCCCTTGACCGCCTTGATCGGCACGGTTGGCTCGACCGGGATGGTCGCCGGAATGCGCACCCGAGATCGTGAGCGCTGCATCACCTGTCCCACCAAGGACTGCCTGCGGGGCAGCGAGCGGGGCTACCCGTGCCCTTGGTACGAGTGGCCCGGGAGCGCGACGTCGAACCTGATGTGCGGGCTCTGCACTGAGTGCATCAAGAACTGTCCCTACGACAACGTGGGAATCTTCGTGCAAAAGCCGCTGACCTCGGTGATAGCTCCGGTGCGGCGTCGGGTGGATGTCGCCTGGGCGGTTGCGATCCTCTTCGGGCTGGTGATCTTCCAGCAGGTGAACGCCATGCCCTTCTATGCGCCCCTGGACCGCTGGCTCAACCGCACCACCGGATTCCCGGGCTATCCCAACCCGGTCGACTACCTCGGCATCATCGCCGTCGTGGCCCTGCTGGTAGGGGCTTACGCGTGGGCCACCCGGGAGTTGCTGGCGAAGCGGAGCGTGGCCTTCGCCAAGGCCGTCCGCCGGGTGCCCGGCCGGGCCGGGTCCTATGCCAACTGGTTTGCCCCCCTGGCGTACGGGTTCATCCCGCTGATGGCTTCGGACTACCTGTCGCGACAGCTGCCGCGGCTCTGGTACCACGCCGCCCGCATCATTCCGGCGATCTCGGATCCGTTCGGGTTCGGGTGGAACCTGTTCGGGACCGCCCACTCATCCCTCTACAGCTTCCAGATCCTCTCGCCGCACGGGGTCGTCATCAGTCAGATCGTGGTGACGGCCGTGGGGACCCTGGGGGCGGCCTACGCCACCTGGCGGATTTCGGGCCGTGACCTGCGACCGCTGACCGCCCACATGGGGAGGCTGCGGGCGGTCAGTCTCGGGGTCGTGTGCTTAAGCGGGCTGGGGGTGGCGGTGCTCTACGTCGCCATGGGGGGAGCCTCGTAATGGCCAAGTACGGAACATCGGCATCGGCGGGGAGGGTCATCTGATGAGCATCGAGTCGCCGCCTCGCGAAGCCTTCAGCGTCGAGAGCCGGCTCCACGGTCTGGTGCATGTCGATCGAGAGCGCTGCGTCGGCTGCCAGGAGTGTGTGATCCGATGCCCCACCGGGGCGCTTCGCCTGGACAGCGAGAACTGGATCGCGCAGGCGGATGACCAGCTCTGCGTCGGCTGTCGCCAGTGTCAGCGGGTCTGCCCCTACTCCGCGATCGCCGTCAGCGGCCCGACGGTGGTGGCCCCGCGCCAGCAGGCACCGATAGTTCATCCCAGCAGCTTGCTCGGAAATGTGCGCGAAGTCCGTCGAGGCTTCTCCAGTTGGGGTCAGGCTGTGGCCGAGGCCGAGCGCTGCCTCAAATGCCCGGACCCCACCTGTCTGGAGGGGTGTCCGGCTCACAACGACATCCCGGGGTTCATCGCGGCGGTCCGGGATCGGGACCTGAGCGCAGCCCACGCCGTGCTGCGGGAGACCAGCGTGCTACCCGACATCTGCAGCCGAGTCTGCGACCAGAGCGTCCAATGCGAGGGCGCCTGCTCCTGGGCCCTCGCCGGTGGGCAGGCTGTCGCGATCGGGCAGCTGGAGAGATTCATCACCGACCGAGCTGCCGTCCCTGGCGTGGAGAGAAGTTCGGCCGACGGCGCGGATATGTCAGTGGCAGTGGTGGGGTCGGGGCCGGCTGGTTGTGCCGCCGCCTGGTGGTTGCTGGCGGCTGGGGCCAAGGTTACGATGCTCGAAAAGGACGAGCGCCCCGGGGGGGTGTTGCGGTGGGGAATCCCTGACTTCACCCTGCCAACTGCCGTCGCGGATCGGCCGATCGGCGCGCTCTTGCAAGCCGGGATGGATTTGCGAACCGGGGTGGAGGTCGGCCGGGACATCACCCTCGCCGGACTGGTCGACCAGCACGATGCGGTGATTCTCGCCCCAGGCGCTTCGGCTCCGATCGTGCCTCCGATCCCGGGGACGGATCTGCCCGGGACCGAGGATGCCACCGTGTTCTTGGACCGAGCCAAGCGGGCTCTGCTGGCTGGTGAGCTGCTTCCGGAGATTGGCCCCGGGGCCCGCGTGCTCGTGATCGGAGGCGGCAACACGGCCATGGATGTGGCTCGGACGGTGCGCCGGCTCGGGGCGGATGCGATCGCCGTCGAGTGGATGGACGAGCGCTTCACCAGGGTGCGCCCTGATGAACTCGACGAGGCGCGCCAGGAAGGAGTGGAGGTGCGCTTCTCCTGCACCGTCCAGAGGCTGGATGGTGACTCCATCGGGGTCTCGTCAGCATGCCTCCAGCGCACCCGGCAGCGCCGGGTGGGAGAGCGGCCCCGGGTGCTCCCCGGGGAGCCCGAGCGGATCACGGTCAACCGGGTGGTCTTCGCATTGGGATACCGCGTTGCCAAGGACGTCTCCGGGGGGGTGGTGGAGCTGCCCCTGCCGCCGGTGGACCTGCGGCAAGCGATCCCCCCACGCCGCTGGCTGGCCAGTGGTATCTTGGCGGGAGGCACGGTGGGGTCCCAGGCACTTGCGCGGGAGGTCAGCTTGGCAGTGGCGGAGGCGCCCGCTCAAGGCGGTGTCTGGGGGCGCATCCTCCACCACCGGCGCGCCGGTGTGGGAGCCTTTCGCACTAGTTGGTGGACCTGGCTGTGGCGTCACCAGGCGGCACTGGGGCTCGATGCGGCCCAGGCTCCGAGAGGGGATCGAATGTGGGTGGTGGGGGACGCCCTGGTGGGCCCGTCGACGGTGGTAGGAGCCATGGCCCAGGGCAGGGAGGCGGCCCGGGCGGTACTGCAGACGTGCCGGCCCTGGAGCCAGTCCGGCAGCTGAGCCGGCCGGGTTCAGGGCTGCCTGGCTCAGTCGGCCCGGTGCCAGGTCACGAGCCTTCGGTGCCGGGCTTCAAGGGGGTGACCGGTCAGGTGCTGCGGCCGCCCTTGCGGGATCGCCGCTTCTGGGTCATCCAGTTCGTGATCCTGGCCTTGGTGATGGGGCATCTGCTGTTGGACCTGCACAAGTCGTGGCTGCCGGCAGGGATTCCGGACTACCCCACGGTCGGCCTCTTTCTGCTGCCCGTGATCTACGCTGCTCTCAAGTTCGGTATGGGTGGGGCCTGCGCCAGCGCCGCCTGGGGAACCATCCTCATGATCCCGGACTTGTTCGTGGTCGACTCGCGGGCCGATTTGTGGTCGGATGGGACGCTGCTGGTCCTGATCTGCGTGGTGGCGGTGGCAGTCGGCCAGCGGGTCGAGCGAGAGACGATCGCCAGGCAGCGCGCCGACCTGGCGATCAGGGCTCACACCGCCGCCGAGGCCCGCTTCCGCGCCCTCTTCGAGGCCAGCTCCGCGCCCACTCTGGTGACCGACAACTCGGGCGCATTGCGCGAGGCCAACCCGGCCGCCAAGGCGCTGTTCGGTGCCCGGCTCGGGCGCCGCCAGCTGGCTGACCTAGTCGGCGACGGAGTCTCTCGGCGGCTGCTGGCCCAGACGCCCCCAAAGCTCCTGCCGGTGGTCTTGCCGGATGGCACCGGCCGAGTTCTGCACCCGCTTTCGACCCTGGTTACGGATAGCGGCGACGACCCGCTCTTACAGATCATCCTGCAGGATGTCACCGAGGACGAGGAGCGGCAGCGTCAGACCGAGTCGTTCGCCATTCAGGTGGTCCGCGTCCAGGAGCAGGAGCGCCGCCGGATCGGCCAGGACATTCATGACGAGCCGCTCCAGACCCTCATCTACCTCTCCCGGCGGCTGGAGGCGATCGCGGACGATGGCAACGTTCTCGCGGCCCATCGCGACGCGCTCGCCAACATGCGGCAGATCCTGGTTGGCGTGGTGGTCCAGCTTCGGCAGCTGGCCGATGGCCTCCGGCCCCCGGTGCTCGACGACATCGGCCTGGCCGCCTCTCTGCGCCAGCTGGTCGCGGGGTTCAGTGACCGCTCTGAGACCAAGGCGTCTCTGCACGTCAGCGGCACTGAGCTGGACCTCGGGTGGGACCGGAAGACGGACGTCTACCGGATCGTTCAGGAGGCGCTCCGCAACGTCGAGCGCCACGCGTCGGCTTCCCACGTCGCCGTGCACCTGAGCTTTGCCAAACGCACCGTGCGGGTCAAGGTTCAGGATGACGGTTGCGGCTTTCGGGTGGACACTACGGTGCCGGGCCTGGGCCTGCGCGGCATGAGCGAGCGCGCCACCCTGGCCCAGGGCCGTCTCGAGGTCAACTCAGTTCCTGGACAGGGCACCACGGTTCATCTGACAATGTCAGTCGCCGCCGCGACCCGGCCGTCAGACGGGGCTGCCAGCCCGACTCCTGGCGGCCAGCGTAGGCCCCGCAAGTCCGCTCCCGGCCGGGCCGGGAGCACCGGGCGTCCGGCCCAGGCGAGCCGGGTTTTGCGGGGTGGCAGCGGGGAAGGATCCAGGGCGGCCGTGGAGCCGGTGCGGGAGATAGCGCCGCGGTCCCCCCAGGGGCTGGGCAGCGGCCTCCTGCCAGGGTAGGCGAGTCCCATGTTTCTCCGCTATTACTGCGAACTGCCCGATGCCTATGAGAGCCTTGAGCCGGGGCTCCTGGATGCCCCGGAGGCCTGGCTGCCGGGGTTGGCCACCCGGGCCAATCGCCGCGGGGAGCTGCTGCTCGCGGACGTGGGATTCGAGCTGGGCGGCTACCGCGTCGGCAAGCGGGTGCAGATGCGCTTCGGGCCGCCGCTTCGGGGCCCCGGGCGGACGGTCCTCCCCATGACCTGGCTGGCGACCGGGCCCCAGTCGCTTTTCCCAGTGTTTGATGGGGAACTGGAGCTGGGGGCCATGGGCACTCGGTGCACCCAGCTGGTCATCAGCGTCAACTACAGACCTCCGCTGGGGCCGGTGGGCCACACCGTGGACCGATTCGCTCTCCACCGGTTCGCCGAGGCGACCATCAAGGACTTCCTGGACCGCACCGGCGAGGCACTGCGTGAGGCGGCGGCAGCCGCCCAGCGGAGTGGGGCCCCGCCGTGATCAGGGCCGTGGTGCGGCCGAATCCGGCCGGTCCTACTGGAACCGCCGGATCGCCTTGGCTCCCTCGGTTGTGAAGGGGGCATTCACCAGCCAGTCTCCCGCGTTTCCCTCCTCCACCATCTGGACCTGGACGTAGGTAGTTGCGGCTCCGGGGCTGCTCACGGCCACGGTGCCGACCACCTCGCCCGAGTTGACCACCTTCATGGCCACCACCCGGAAGCTGGCGCCGGTTGAGTTCACCCCGTTGAAGAATGGGATGAAGGGAGTCTTGGCCTCGGCAGGATTGGTGAGCAGGGTGTAGGCGTACACCACCGAGTGGGCGTGCACGTCCACCAGGAATGCTTCCAGCGCCAGCCGAGGGGCGGTGGCAGTGCTGGCA
>DATKSV010000084.1:0-25869 GCA_035531535.1 Candidatus Nanopelagicaceae bacterium
CCAAGGGGATCATGGTGGGGTTGAACATGATCAGGGGCAGGTTGAAGGCCGGGCGAGGAGTCAGCATGTAGGAGGCGACCATGTTGATCAAGAGCATCTGGATGGAGGCGTTGACGAAGAGCAGAATCTCCAGCCCAACCCTGAGTCCGCGCACATGACCGAGCCGGTCCCAGCGAGCGTAGAGGGGGTAGAGGCAGATGATCTCGCCCACGAAGGCCGCCGCCTCCGCCAGCAGAGGCCAGAAGAGGACCCTCAGGATGGTGACCCAGAAATGGCCCCAGAGCCCGGTGAACAGGATCATGACCGCGAAGATCGCCAGCGAGCCCCCCACCGCGAAGCTCGCCCCCAGCATCTTAACCAAGCCCTTGGAGAAGCGGTCGTGGTGCTCGCTCTTCCGCTTCCAGCCCATGAAGTCGCTCACCGCCAGGATGATGTAGCCACCTTGCTGCCAGGCGGCGAACTGGACGTGCATGGTCATGATCACGGCCACCAACAGGGTGGCCACGCCGGTGGAAATCGGGACCGGCGTCAGCTGGGGGGTGAGAGCGCCAAGCAAGTGCATATCAGAGGTTGAAGAGCCGGTTGACGGCGAGCAGCGCCTCGAAGACGAGGAAGAGGACCACGAACAACGCCGGCACCATCACCTCCGGCCGACGCCATGGTTGGCGTCCTGGGGTGCGGTCAAGGAAGGGTAGCAGGATCAGCAGCGTGGTCCCGATCCCGGGCACGATGAAGACGCCGACCGGGATCATCCAGGCCTGGGGGAACTGCACTAGCAGCTGATCCAAGGGCAGGAAGAACCACTCCGGGGTGGGCACGTAGTTCAGGGCGGCTGGATTGGCCGCCCTCTCGATGGGAGCCCCGATGACGATCGCCATGATGAAGATCAGAAGCACCAAGCCGAAGCTCACCACAGCGTCCTTGAACACCTGGGACGGGAAGAAGTCGTCCAAGTCCATCGGGACCGCGTAGCCGGGATCGCTGGGGAGAGCCGGATAGGGAGCTTCCGCGTGGGCCATCCGCTGGGCGCGCTCGGCCTCAGTCTCCTCCTCCACTCCCTCGTAGTTGACCCAGGATCCGTGCTCACCATGGCGGCGGAGCAGGATCAGGTGGAGCCCAATCAGGGGAACCAGCAGCGCCGGCAAGAGCCAGATGTGGATGGCGAAGAAGCGGGTGAGGGTGGCCGGACCCATCTGCGGGCCGCCGCGCAGGATCTCTTGCAGCTGAGTTCCGAAGATGGGGAAGTAGTTGACCACGTGGGTGACCACGGTCGCGGTCCAATACGCGGCCTGGTCCCAGGGCAGCATCGCCCCCGTGATCCCCAGCCCCAGCACCAGCAGGAACAGCACGACGCCGACGATCCAGTTCAGCTCCCGAGGCTTCTTGTAGGAGCCGCTCACGAAGGTCCGGACCATATGGAGCCCGATCACCACGAACAGGATGTAGGCCCCCCAGAGGTGCATCCCCCGCACGATGGCCGCGAACTCGTCGTGGTGTTCGATGAAGTTCAGGCTCAGCCAGGCCTCGGTGGTCGAGGGAACGTAGGTCCAGAGCAGGAACATCCCCGTGACGATCTGCAGGACGATGAGGATCAGGGTGGCGCTGCCGAGCGAATAGGCCCAGGCGCCCCGTCTGGGTACCGCCTCGTAGAGCAGTTGGTGGACCAGGTCGGTGACGCCCAGACGCTCGTCCACCCAGCGGTATGTGGTCGCCATCAGCCCCGAGATCGGGCGGGTCAGCTTGCCGACCAGGACGCTGCGCTCGAGGTCGTCCGCCACCTCACTTGCCCTCCGTCAGCACGTTGCGGATGTAGAGGGTGGTGCCCACCAGCTTGTGTTGGTAGCGAAACAGAGGCTGGGGTGGGGGGCCCCCAATGTTGGTGCCGATCATGCTGTAGAGGCCACCGTGGCATGGGCAAAGGAACACATTCAAGTTGATGTCCCAGTGGACGTCGCACTGCATGTGAGTGCAGACGTTGGAGAGGGTGATCAACTGGACCGCATTGCTGAGATTGGCCTTGACCACATAGACGGTCCGGGGCACGAGGGGTGCCTGCCAGGCGTCCCCATTGTCGTTGAGCATGACCACGTAGGCGGTCGGAACTCCGATCGGGACATGCCGGATGTCAGCCACCAGCACCCAGGGCTGCTTGCTCTTGTAGAAAACCGGGCTAAGGATGTCGCCCACGATCGGAGCCGCGATCAGGAGACCGGTACCGGCCCCGGCCGCGTTGATTCCCATGATCATGAAGCGACGGCGCGACATGCGGCGCTGCGAGGCCTTCACCGGTTGCTCAGCCACTGCCGAGCACCACTATCTCGACTAGAAGAGCCAGGCAGAGTCCCAACAGAAACAGGAAGGTGAACAGACTGGCTCCCACGGTCAGCCAGGCCGACATCTCGTCGCCCTCCCGGAAGAGCTGGCGGACTCGCTTCATCACGATCCAAAAGCCCACCAGCATGATCACGAAGAACGAGGTCACCATGAGGCCGAGGTACCAGGCCGACTCGAAGTCCTGGTAGTTCACGGCAGCACCCCCGGAGGCGCGTCGAAATTCTGCGCCGACTGATGCAGGCTGAGCAAACAGGCACTCTGTCCGGTGTTGGCGTCGATGCCACAGGGAAGCTTGGCGTTCTCCTTGATCACCCCCATGTAAATCGAGAGCGCCAGGGCCGCCACCCCCACGGTGACGATGAGGCGCCCCACCGCTGGACTCAGCCCGACCCCTGGACCGGTGTGGCCCAGCGAGCGCAGGTAGCGGACCAGGTTTATGGCGGTGGCGACGAAGGCGATCAGAAGGGCCACGTAGCGCAGGAGCACCAGTTGGCTCGGGATGACCGCCGCCGGAAGGGCGGTGCCGGCCATTCCCAGCAGGGCCACAACCGTCAGGCTGGCCCCGGTGCCCTGGTCCTGGAGCTCAGGGTTGTGCAGCCAGAAGACCAGGTTGGCGCCCAGCACGACCACCGCCAGCAGCACCACCATGCCGATGAACATGGTCCCGGAGTTGAAGATGAAGAGGTTGTCGAAGGCCGGCGCGGCCGAGGTCTTGATGGTCTCCGCCAGCAGGAACCCGCTGATGGGCTGGGCCATCAGGAACACCGAGCCGATGGCAAAGTTGATCCGGGCCGCCCAGCGCTGGTAGATCGCCTCCGCCTCGGACTTGGCCCGGCGGCCCCTCCAGATGGCGACCGCGGCCAGGAACAGCGCCGACCAGGAGATGGCGCCGCCGGCGTACATGAGCAGCAGCCAGGGATAGCTTGGTGAGTACATGGCATGGGCTGAGCTGATGGCGGTCCCGGGGGTGAGGGCGTAGCTGTCCAGCTGGACGATCATGAACAGAAAGAGGAACTGGATCGCCGAGAAGGCGAAGCCAATCGCCAAGTGGAGGCGAGAGTTCATCTTGTCCCAGCCGTAAACGTAGAGCAGCAGGAGCGGCACTCCCACGAAGAAGCTCGCGAAGGCGATCGTGAGCGGCAGGAGCAGGAGGTTGAGAAGGGTCCCGATCAGCCGGCCATAGATGCCGGTCAGGAGAACCACCGCCATGACCGCCCAGGTCGCCCCGAAGCTGTAGAGATACAGGATGGCGTGGGCCAGGCTGCGGGCGTAGCGCAGATAGCGCTCGTCACCCCCCCGACGCCGGCCGGCCAGCTCCATGAACGGGGTGAGCCCCGCCGCACCCAGGATGAATCCGACCAGAGAGATATGGATCAGGAAGGCGGCACCTATCGTGATCTCGGCACCAAGGGTGCCAAAGGGTAGGTGCGGTTGAGGGATCGGGAATGCGGAGAAGAGCACTGCCCTGCAATGCTGACGGGCCGAGGGGTCCCAGGGCAACTCTGGAGCGGTATCAATCTCGGTCGCGCCATACTCTGGGCATGCTTGAGCCCCTGCTCCTGATCCACGGGGCCGACCCCTATCTGGTGGCCAAAGCCGCCCAAGAGGCCCGCTCCGCCCTCTGCCAGGACCTGATCTCCGACCTCGGCCTGGAGGAGTTCAAGGCATCGGCCGATCTGGATGCCATCGAGCGCAGTCTGGCCACTCCTCCGTTCCTCGCGATTCGCCGGGTGGTGATGATCTGGGACCCACCGCAGCTCGGTGGTGGCAAGCGCTCACCTCGGGAGATTGATCGACTTTTGGCAACCCTCGCTTCCCGCGCCGAGACCACGGCCACCTGCCTGGTGGTGCGATCACAGCTGCCGGCCACCTCGGTATTGATCAAAGGAGTGAGGTCGCTGGGCGGTGAAGTCCGGCCGATTCCGCGTCCAACCGGCAGCGATCTGAGGGTCTACGTCGAGCGACGCCTCCAGGCCCGCGGATTGCCCTTGTCGGCTGCCACGGTTCGGCTCCTGCTGGAGGTCGCCGCTCACGACCTTGGCTGGCTGGAGATGGAGCTGGAAAAACTGGAGCTTTACCAGCAACAAGGTCAGCCGATCAGCGACGAGGAGGCTGTCCTGCTGGTGACCCCGGCACCTCCGCCTCAGCTTTACCGGGTGACCGACGCGCTCTTCGAGAGTCCGGCCACGGCCGGACCAAAGCTCCAGGCGGTGCTCTCCCGTCCTGATATTCAGCCCCCGATGGTGGTGGGAGCCCTGGCCCGGACCCTGAGAGATCTGATCGTGTACTCGGATCCTCAGGCGAACCCGCCGGCAAAGCCGGTTCCGCCCTGGCTCCAGGAACGGCTCGCCCGGCAGCTTAAGCAGGTTGGCCGCGAACGGGCCCGCCGCTGGCTGGTCGAACTAGCGGACCTGGATTGGGCCACGAGGGCAGGGCTGGTGGACGCCTCTAGCGGGCTGGAGGCGATCCTGGCCAGGATCGCGGTAGAGAGCCAGGGGAGTCGCCCGGTACGGACCCGCTAACTGCGCTCGGTACCCGAGGATCCTGCCGTCCGGCGGGTGCGGGCAGCGGTGCGCTCGGTCTTTGTAATCGGCTTGGTCTTGCCGCCGGCAGCCGACTTCTTGGCTGTCGCGCCGAGCTTGGCCTTGGTCCCTCGCGCCGTGGCCGGGCGCTTCTTGACCACCGACTCAGCCGGTGCTCCAGACTCCGCCGCCGCCACCTTGGCCGCCAGCTTCATCAGCCGCGACTTACGTCGGCTCGCATTGCGGGCATGGAGGATGCCATGCTCGGCCGCCTTGTCCAGCGCGGAACTCGCCAGCCGCACTAGGGAGTCAGCCTCGGCGGGATCAGCCGCAACCACCGCTCGGCGCGCCTTCACCACCGCAGTGCGCACCGCCGACCGCACCCCCCGGTTCTGTTCGTGCTTACGCTCGGCTGAGCGAATCCGTTTGCGCGCTGAACTGCTGTTGGCCAATTTCTCCTCAACCTGTGAAGCCCCGGGTCGGAATCTCGCCTGACCGGGTTCGCCGACGCCGCAGTATATCAAGCCGCCCGGCCGACCACTTAGAGTAGGGCTGGTGTTGCGCTTGGGACGGGCCCCTGCCAAGTTGAACTTGGTGCTGGAGCTGACTGGTCGGCGTGCCAATGGTTACCACGAGCTCGCAGCCATCTCTCACACCATCAGCTGGAGCGACGTGATCGGGCTGGAGCCGCTGGCTCGGGGCGCCCCGGCCGCGGACACCTGCCAGCTGTTGGTGTATGGGCCGCACTCGGCTCAGGTCCCCCACGGTCCCGAGAACATCGTGTTGAAGGCAGCGCGGTTGCTTTCGGATCAGGGCCTCGGCCAGGCCACGAGCCGCATCGTGTTGGAGAAGCGGATCCCAACCCAGAGCGGCCTCGGGGGTGGATCGGCGGACGCCGCCGCCCTGATCAGGCTGACGGCTCCGGATGCCCCCGACTCGGCCCTGGAAGAGGTCGCGCTAGCCTGCGGGGCCGACGTCCCGTTCGCCCTCACTGGTGGAGCGGCTCGGGTCGGGGGCATTGGCGAGCTGCTGGAGCCGCTGCCTCCGCTGTCAGACAGGCTCTTTCTGGTGGTGGTTCTGGCCGCCATCTCGACCGCAGCCGCCTATGCTGCCGTGCAAACGAAGGACTTCGGGGACGGGTCTCGGGCCGACCGCCTGGCGAGGTCACTGCAGGCGGGTACCGTGCCCGACCCGGACCTTTATGGCAGTGACCTGCAGCCCGCCGCCCTGCGCATATCTGCGACCTTGCGCCAGCGGCTGCGGGCCCTGCGGCAGGCTACCCCGGGCACACCCTGGGCCATGACCGGCAGCGGAGGCGCGTTCTTCACGCCGATCGACGACCCCAATCGCGCGGTCAACATCGCCAGGACGGTGGCGCTGGCCTGCCCCGGCGCCCTGGTCAGGACAGTGATTTCGGAGCCAGGATGGCCGGACCCGATCTGAGGCTAGGGGCCGCCATCGGGCTGGGCAAACTAGTCGGCTCGGCCAGTCGGCGCCTGGGACTTGGTGGCGGGACCACCCTGCCCGGGGATGTCGCCCGGGCAATCGACCCTCACGTGCTCGCAAAGCTGGCTTCCACTGTGACCAGGGGCACGGTGCTGGTGACCGGCACCAACGGCAAGACCTCCACGGCCGCCATGCTCCGCACCATCGCCGCTGCCGCCGGCTGGCGAGTCGGGGGTAACCCCAGCGGCTCGAACTTGGTGTTCGGCCTGACCGCGGCCACGCTGGACCGGGCCGACCGCCACGGCCGGGTGCCATTGGACTGGATGATTCTGGAAGTCGACGAGCTGAGTGCGCCCCAGGCCGTGGCCGAGATCCAGCCCCGTGGTTTGGTGGTTCTGAACGCGTTTCGCGACCAGCTGGACCGGTCCTTTGAGGTGGAGCAGATCGCCGGCCGGCTGGAAGCGGCGGTCAACCGGCTGCCTGCCAGCAGCTTCTGGGTCGGAAACGCGGATGACCCCCGGGTGGCCCTGATCGGGGCAGAGCCAGGCAGCCGGTCTCACCGCTCTCGAATTCTCTTCGGCCTCGATGACCCCAGCGCCGCCCGGGCAGCCTTGCCGGTGGTGGCGGACGCCCGAGTTTGCCCGCGCTGCCGCGGCGAGCTCGAGTTCAGCGCGGTGTACTACGCTCACTGCGGCGCTTACGCCTGCCCCAACTGCGGCTTCACCAGGCCCGATCCCGACGTCCGGGCCACCAACATACAGCTGTTCGGGCTCGATTCCCTCAAGCTCCGGATGGTTGATCCCAGCGGCCTGGGCACCTCCGTCTCGGTCCCCCTGGGAGGCGTCTTCAACGCCGCCAACGTGGCCGCTGCCTTCGCCACCGCGACGGCCATGGGAGCCACTCCGGCCCAGGTCAGCTCCGCCCTGGCCACCTTCCAGCCCGCCTTCGGGCGCTCCCAACTGGCAGCCTGGAAAGGGACCTCGGTCCGCCTCATGCTGGCCAAGAACCCCGCCGGCATGGGCGAGAATCTGGCCTCCCTTGCGGCCCTGGACGCCAGCCCGGTCGTCGCTATCGCTCTCAACGACGGCATCGCCGACGGGCGCGACATCTCGTGGATCTGGGACGTCGACCTCGAAGGTCTGGCGCGCGGCCGCCGGCTGACCGTGGTGGCCTCTGGCACCCGCTGCGGCGACCTGGTGTTGAGGCTGGCCTATGCCGGCTTCGAGCGGGACCAGATCCTGGTTTGCCCGGAGCCCCAGGCAGCCCTCGACGCACTGGCGGAGATGGCCACGAAAGGGGTCGCGGCGCCGGCTCTGCTGACCTACACCGCCATGCTCAACTGGCAGCGCCTGCTGGTGCGCTCGGGCGCGAGCCAGCCTTTCCGGGGTGCCTCATGAGCGGACGACGGTTGGTACTTGGCTTGCTCTATCCGCGGGAGATGAACCTCTACGGCGACCGCGGCAACGTGCTGGCGCTGACCCGCCGGGCCGAGCGTCGAGGCCTGCGCCTGGACGTGGTGACGATCGGGCTCGAAGCGCAGGCCTCGAGCCTGATCCCCGCCTGCTCCGGATTCCTCATTGGCGGCGGCCAGGACCTTGACCAGGTCATGGTGGCTGAGGACCTGGTTCGGAGCAAGGGCCCGGCCCTCCGGACGGCGATCTCGCAGGGAGCGCCACTGCTGGCGGTCTGCGCGGGTTTCCAGCTGCTCGGAAGCCACTACCTGACCCAGGACGGCACCGCCATACCCGGTCTGGGGCTGCTTCCGATGCATACCGTGGCCAGTTCAGAGCGGTTGGTCGGGAACTTGCTGCTGGAGGCGGATCCGGGGCTCGGGCTGCGCCGGCCGCTGCTGGTGGGGTTTGAGAATCACAGTGGCCGCACCGAGCTCGCCCCGGGGCTGGCTCCCCTGGGCAAGGTTGTGCGAGGCCGGGGCAACACCGGCCAGAGCGGCTTCGAGGGCGCTTGGTCTGGGAGCGTACTGGGCACCTACCTGCATGGCCCTCTGCTGCCCAAGAACCCCCAGCTGGCGGACTGGTGGCTGGGCGCGGCGCTGAGCCGCGCTGGCGAAGATCCGGAACTCCCCGAGTTGGACGACTCCCTGGAGGAGACCGCTCGGGTCGAGGCCATCGCCAGGACCATGCACCCGGACCGGGCGCCCCGGCTACGGCTGCTGGGCCGCGGGCTGGGTCCTAAGGGAGCTGGGTGAGGTAGCCGGGCAGGGGCAGCGGGCCGGGGACAATGCCGGCCGGCTTCTGAATCGTGAAGGTGGCCCCGTACTCGCCGAAGTTGGCCGCAAAGTTGGCAGTCAACCCCACGCTCCCCCTGGGCGCAGGGGTCGGGCTGGGGTCCAGCAGCGCCAGCACCCCCAGGTTCATAGCCACGCCACCCTTGAATGCCTCCTCCTGCGGCAGATGCGTCTTGGTCGCGATGTAGACGTCACCGGTTGCCGGGCCGAACTGAAGGACCTGGGAGAGGCCGGCGAGCGGGGTCCCCGCGGAGGAGGTCGCGCCGCTGCTCAGAGCGCCCAGCGCTGAGCTGAAGATCTTCTCCAAACCGGCGCTGGTGATGACCGCGTGGAGGTGGTCGACCTCGACTCCGTGCCGCGACTGGGGTCCACTGCTGGTAACCGTGGCCCCACCCTGAGCCAGGGTTCCAAGGCGCTTGAGCGCGGCTGGCAGATTGGTCAGCGACGAGGGCAGCGCGGCTCCCTGGCTGGAACCGGTCGGCACCGCATCCGCCTGATACCACTGCTTTCCGTTGAGGCTGGCATAGGCCTTGCCGCCGACCTGGACCAGCTGCAGTGGGGTCGGGAGGAACGCTGGCACATCGTAGGTGACCCTGAACTCGGTCGGGCTCTGATAGTCGATGGTCCCGCTGACCGGACCTGAGTTGAGCTCGGTCTGGAGCTTGGCAAGCTGCTGCTGACTGGCGGCCGGGAGACCGCTCACGCCCGCCAAGGTCATGTTCAGCCCGCCCTTGAAGGTCACCCGGAAGCTGGTTCCGAAGGCACCGGAGTTGGCGGCGCCCAGGAGCTTGGCCGCGACCGCGTGAGAGTTATTCGGATTCGGAGCCGCGGCTGCCCCACAGCCGACCAGGACCAGCGCTCCGGTCATCGCCGCCGCCATCGCGATCAGAGACCTTGGGATCATCTCGCGATGGTAACCCGGATCCGGGCCGCCACCCCCGTCTGCAACGTGCTCGCGACAGGCCAGGCACCGCCGTCCAGGGCGGCTCCGTAGTAGCGTACACGGCGTGGCGGACGACCCCCGGCGGCGCAAGCGGCCCGCACGCGGGAGCAAACCGTCCCCGCCGACCCGCCTGCGCTCGATCCCGGGCGGGGCGGGCACCGCCGCCGACCCACTCAGCGATCCCTCCAGCTACCTCAACCGGGAGTTGAGCTGGCTGGACTTCGACGCCAGGGTGCTGGCGGAGGCCCAGGACCCCCGGGTTCCCCTGCTCGAGCGGCTCCGATTCCTGGCCATCACCGCCAACAACCTGGATGAGTTCTACATGATCCGGGTGGCATCGTTGAAGCGGCAGCTGGGCGAGCACGTGCAGGCCACCCACGCCGACCAGATGACCGCCACCGAGCAGCTCCAGGCGATCACCGTGCGCAGCCAGGAGCTGGTCGCGGCCCAGCTCCGGTGCCTGCTCACAGAGGTGGTGCCGGCGCTGGCCGAGAAGCGGGTGCGCCTGCTCCTGACCGGAGAGCCACTCACGGGCCCCGAGCGAGCTCGCTGTGACGACTTCTTCGACCGCCACCTCTACCCCCTCCTGACCCCCTTGGCGATCGACCCGGCACACCCCTTCCCGTACCTGAGCAATCTCTCCTTGTCCATCGCCGTGGTCCTGGGTGAGCCGGGCGACGGCACCCCTCGAGTGGCGCGGGTCAAGGTGCCCTCGTTTCTGCCGCGGTTCTTCAGAGCCGGCGCCCAGGGACCGTTCGTCCCCGTGGAGCGGATCATCGCCGAGCGCCTGGGCCGGCTTTTCCCCGGGATGGACATCCTCTCTCATGGGGTCTTCCGCATCACCAGGGACGCCGACTTCGACGTCGACGAGGACGAGCCGGACCTGCTCTCGGCCATAGAGGAGGAGCTCCGGGAGCGCCGCTTCGGCGCCATCGTGAGAGTGGAGACCGGACCAGCCTTGGCGCCCGAGCTGGTCAGCATGCTGGAGACCGAGCTGGGCGTCGGCCAGGAGGACATCCAGCCGGTCAATGGCGTGCTTGACCTAACCGGACTCTTCAGCGTGGCCGACGCGGTCGATCGTCCCGACCTCTCGTATCCCGCGTTCAGCGGCACCACCCCTCCCCGGCTGCTCAGCGTCCAGGACCAGGACCCTGACATCTTCGCGGTGGTGAGGCGGGGGGACATCCTGGTCCAGCATCCCTACGACTCCTTCGCCGCCACCACCGAGCGCTTCATCGAGCAGGCAGCCCGCGACCCCAAGGTGGTGGCGATCAAGCAGACGCTCTATCGGACCAGCGGCGACACCCCCGTAATCGGAGCTTTGACCAGGGCGGCCGAGGATGGCAAGCAGGTGGTGGTGCTGGTGGAGATCAAGGCCCGCTTCGACGAGCAGAACAACATCCGTTGGGCCCGGCAGCTGGAGCAGGTCGGGGCTCACGTCGCCTACGGGGTGCCCGGGCTCAAGACCCACGCCAAACTGGTGCTGGTGGTGCGCCAAGAGGAGGGTGGGGTGCGCTACTACGCCCACATCGGGACCGGCAACTACAACGCCGTCACCGCCCGCCAATACACCGACTTCGGCCTCCTCACCGCCCGAACTGAGATCACCGAGGAGGTGGCCGACCTCTTCAACTACCTGACCGGCTACTCCCGGAAGCGCGACTACCGCTACCTCTGGGTCGCCCCCATCAACGCCATCGAGCGCTTCGAGGCGCTGATGGAGCGGGAGCTGGACCACCTTCGCGCCGGCCGACCCGCTGGTGTCATCATCAAGGTGAACGGGCTCACCGACGGCCGAGCGATGCGGGCGATCTACAACGCCTCTCGCCAGGGTCTGCCGATACGGCTCTTGGTGAGGGGAATATGTGCCCTCCGACCGGATGTCGCCGGGCTCAGTGCCAGTGTGGTGGTGCACAGTGTGATCGGACGCTTCCTCGAGCACGGCCGAGTCTTCGCGTTCGAAAATGGGGGGGACCATGAGGTGTTCATGGGCAGTTCGGACCTGATGGGGCGCAATCTCTACCGACGGGTGGAATGCGTCGTGCCCCTGCACGACGCCCAGGCGCGCCAGGAGGTGCTTGATGTGCTGGAGATGATGTGGCGGGATCGCCGACAGAGTTGGCAGCTGGCGGCGGATGGCAGCTGGAGCCGGGTCGATCCCGCCTCCTTGGAACCGGGCATTCAGGAACGCTTGATCGAGCGAGCCAAAGCCAGGCCTCTGGGGTGGGAGAGCCCGCGACACAATGGAGGCGGCGGTGAACGCAGATCAGGCTAGGCAGTTTCTGGGCGACAACCATCGCTCCGTGCTGGCCACCTATCGCCGCGACCAGACGGTCCAGATGTCCCCGGTTGTGGCCGGTGTCGACCAGGCGGGACGGGTGGTGATCAGCAGCCGGGAGCAGGCGGCCAAGACCCTCAACTTGAGGCGCGACCCCAGGGCGGCGCTGGTGGCCTTCACCGACTCCTTCTACGGGCCCTGGGCCATGGTCTGGGGCGAGGCGGAGGTCGTCTCCCTGCCCCAGGCGCTGCCCCTGCTGGAGGATTACTACCGCCGCATCCTGGGAGACCACCCCGACTGGGACGAGTACCGCCAGGCCATGCGGGACGAGCACAGGGTGCTGCTGCGGATCGCCATAACTCAGGCCGGTCCGGTTCGCGTCGGCTGACCGGGACATGGCCGAGATCGACTTCCAGGCGGCGGTCGCTCAGGTGGGCGCATTTGTCGCCGCGTTGATCGAGCCGGGCATGCGCCTCGGGCTGGGTACTGGGCGGACCACCAGCGCCTTTCTGGAAGCGCTCCGGCCCCGCCTGACCAGTGACTTCCCGATCACTGCGGTATGCACCTCCACCGCCACCGAGGAGCATGCCCGCGCGATGGGCATCGCGGTACTCGCCTCGACCGCGATCCCCCTCGACCTCGACATCGACGGCGCCGACGAGATCGACCCCGCCTTGGACCTCATCAAGGGTGGCGGCGGAGCCATGGTCAGGGAGAAGGTTGTGGCGGAGCGGAGCCGGCGCTTCTGGGTGATCGCCGACGCGGGCAAACTGGTGCAACGGCTGGGGGAGCAGCGCCCGGTCCCGCTGGAGGTCCTCCCCTTCGATTGGGAGGGCACCGCCGCCAGGGTGGCGCACCTGACGGGCTCCACACCTGTCCGCCGCGGCCACCAAGAGCCCTTCATCACGGACAATGGCAACTTCGTTCTCGATCTCCCCTACCGGGTCCGCCGCCTAGACCCCGATGCCCTGTCCCGGGCCCTGGAAGCAATCCCCGGCATCTTCGGACACGGCCTCTTCCTTAAGACCGCGACCGCGGCCCTGATCTCCGATGGCCGATCGGTCACCGTGAGCGGAGATCTGGAGCGCCGGCGCGATCCACTCTGACCGTGGCTGTTTCAGCCGCGTTTGCGGCGGCGGTTGAGACCCAGAATCAAGCCCATGGGAATGACCACCCCCAGAAATCCGGTCACCACCGCTATCCCGTCCGGAAGTTGCTTGGGATTGGACATTCCGACATAGGAGAAGACAGCGGATAGGGCGGCGATCACGATGATCACTACGATCGCTAGGATCAGCACCCAGTTCTCGTTCTCAGGCCGGCTCAGGATGAAGTCCGGCCAACGGTTGCGGATGAAGCGATACACGTTGATCCCGCTCAAACTGTTCAAGATCAGGGCGCTGATCACGGCGCTAACCGCCACCCCCCAGCGGAAGGCGCTCAGCTGTGAGATCACCCAGGCGGAGAAGTTGACCACCAGCAGACCGATCGGGGTGGCCAGCCCGATCACTGGCAGAATGCACGAGCGCCAGTCCTGGGGGAGCGGGATGAAGATCCCATTTTGAACCGCGCTCCCGCTGCGACGGAGCCGACTCACCCGCCCTCTACCGCTACGCTCAATGTCCAAGCTCTCACTTGCATATGTGGGGGTCCCTTCGCCATTGTGGCGGAGTTCAGCTGGAGCCGATCACCGGTGCCGGTGGTCGCATGATGGCAGGAGGAGCATGGACCTAGTCGATCTGGTGATCATTCTGGCCCTCGTCTACGCGGGGCTGACCGGTTACCGCCGAGGGTTCATCTACTCCGTCTTCTCCTTGGTGGGCTTGCTGGCGGGCCTGGGCCTGGGGTCGTGGGTCGCCACCACGGTCCCGCCCCTGCTACACGGATACAGCAGCACCATTCGCACCGTCATGGCGATCGGGCTGCTGCTGGCTTTCGCCTTGCTGGGAGACGCCATGGGGGCACTGCTGGGAGCCCGCCTGCGCACCTCCGCCCTGCGCCGGCGCCTGGGAGCGCTGGACGCCACTACCGGGTCGGCGTGGGGCCTCCTGGTGGTGCTCGTGGTCAGCTGGTACCTCGGGCTGGTTTTCGCCCAGGGCCCGATCCAGCCTCTGTCCGCCCAGATTCAGGGATCAGCAATCCTGCGGACCCTGGGCCGCGAACTTCCGGCTGGGCCGGCCTGGCTTGGTGGCCTGCAGCATGTGTTCACCAACGTGCCGTTTCCGGAGGTGTTCGCCAACCTCATCCCACCCCTGCCGGGCCCGGTCCAGCTGCCCGGTAATCTCAGCGGCGATGCCGCGATCACCCAGGACGCGGCCGAGACCGTGAAGGTGGTGAGCATTGGCTGCGGCGGCCTGATCGAGGGCAGCGGATTTCCGGTCGCCAGCGACGTGGTGGTCACCAATGCCCACGTCGTGGCAGGCACTCACGGAACCACCGTGGCCGTGCCCGGGCGGGCCGGGGCCTTGGCTGCCCAGGTGGTCTTCTACGACCCGCGCACCGACCTCTCGCTACTTCTGGTGCCCGGGCTCAACCTCGCCCCGTTGCAATTCTCCAGCTCGGCTCCGCGGGGCACCCAAGGAGCGGTGATCGGCTACCCCGAGGGAGGCACCGAGCGGGTCGCGGGGGCCGCCGTGCAGGGCCAGATCCAAGCTGTGGGCCGAGACATCTACGCCAACAGCCTGGTCAGCCGCCAGATCTACATCCTCCAGGCATCCGTGATCCCCGGCAACTCGGGTGGCCCCTTGGTCAACCTCCAAGGGCAGGTCCTCGGTGTTGTGTTCGCCAAGTCGCTGGTGAACCAGAACCAGGGCTACGCCCTGACCGCAGCTCAGGTGATCCCCGACATCAATCGGGGTGATCAGAGCCACACCCCGGTGTCCACCGGGGCCTGCGTGCAGTAGCGCCTTATGGAGTTGTAGTTAGGCAACCTAATTAGTTAAACTAACTATATGGTAGGTTCGCCCGACCGCGTGGACCCCGCTCAGGAGGATTCGTCCGACTCCCAGGCAGCCGGAGCTGAGCTCAGCTCCCGACTGCCCACTGTCATGAGCCTCCTGGCCCGGAAGCTCCGCCACGGCTACGGGCCGCAGGGGGTGAGCCTGGGCTGGTACCCCGTGCTCAATTCACTGCTCGGCCAGCCCGCCGCCACCGCGTCGGAGCTGGCCAGCCGGGAGCGCGTGAGACTTCCGTCCATGACCGCCATAGTCAACCAGATGGAGGCCGACGGGCTGGTGACCAAGGCCCCCGACCCATTGGATCGACGCTGTGTCCGGATCAGCCTCACGCCCGCCGGCGCCGAGGCGGCCCGGGCTACTCAAGCGGCTCGGAGTGCCTGGTTCGCAGCCCGGCTCGGGAACCTCTCCCCTGCGGAGGTGGCGGCCATCAGCCGGGCTCTGCCCGCCCTGGAACACCTGGTGGAGACCTCGCCGTGAAGATGAGGCTGAACGTGCGCGGGGTCACGGTGAGAACCTTCCAGGCCCTCTCGACTCGCAACTACCGCTACTTCTTCTGGGGCCAGCTGGTCTCGGTCACCGGCAGCTGGCTCCAGAGCACCGCCCAGGCCTGGCTGATTCTGGACCTCACCCACTCCGCCTTCATGCTCGGACTGCTGGTGATGGTCCAGTTCCTGCCCAACCTGCTCCTGCAGCCGTTTGGAGGGGTTGTGGCGGATCGGTTTCCCAAGCGCGCCATGCTGCTCGGGACCCAGAGTGCCTTCGCGATCGTGGCCGGAGTCCTGGGCTTGTCGGTTGGTCTGGGAGTGGTCCAGGTCTGGGAGGTGTTTGTGGTGGTGCTCGCCTTCGGCTTGATCAACGTCATCGACGGCCCCACTCGGCAAGCGTTCGTGCCCGAGATGGTGCGCCCAGACCAGCTTCCCAACGCCGTGGCCCTGAACTCCAGTGTCTTCAACGCGGCCAGGGTAGTGGGCCCCGCCATCGGCGGCATCCTGATCGCCACAGTCGGCACCGCCATCTGCTTCGACCTCAACGCGATCTCCTACCTGGCCGTGATCGCGGCCCTGTACCTGATGCATCCCGACGAACTCCACCTGATGAAGCGAACCGCCAAGCGGGTTGCGGGCACCCTGGCCCAGCTCCGGGAGGGAGGCGCTTACGCGCTGCGGACCCCGGAGGTGCTCTTGGTGATGGTCCTGATGCTGGTGGTGGGTACGTTCACCTACAACCTCTCGGTTCTGATCCCCGCCTTCGCCCGCGACGGCCTCCACTCGGGAGCCACCACATTCGGCCTGCTCAGCGCCGCTCTGGGGGTGGGGGCCCTCGGTGGCGCCCTAGGGGTCGCCTACTCCGGCAAGGCGGCGGTGCCAGCCCTCCTTGTCGGATGTGGGGTGTTTGGAGGCTTCCTGGCGCTGGCGGGACAGACCACCAGTCTGGTGCCGGCCATGGGCCTGCTGGCAGTCACCGGGGTCGGCATGATCGTGTACTCGGCCCTCTCCAACAGCATCATCCAGCTCTACACCCCAGCTCGGCTGCGCGGCCGGGTGATGGCCCTGTATCTCTGGGTCTTCATGGGCTCAACTCCCATCGGCAGCCCGCTGACAGGGCTGATCGAGCAAAACTGGGGCAGCCGTGCCGCCATGACCCTGGCCGGCCTGGTGGCGGTGGCGACCGCCATTGGGGGCGCGATATGGTGGGCGCGTCGGCGGCGCCGCCCGAGTGGAGACTACGCCTCGGCGGTCCCCCTGGCCGAGGCCCCGACCGCGTGATAGCCACCATCCACGTGAATCATCTCGCCGGTGGTGGCGGGGAAGTAGTCTGAGAGCAGCGCCACCACCGCCTTGCCGACGGGGTCCGAGTTGCGGGCGTCCCACCCCAGCGGGGCCTGCTCGGCGAAGACCTCTGGGAATCGGGAGAAACCTGGGATTCCCTTGGCGGCGGTGGTGAAGGTGGGTCCGGCCGAGACGGCGTTGACCCGGATCTGCCGCGGCCCCAGGTACTGAGCGAGGTAGCGCACTACCGACTCCAGGGCCGCCTTCGAAACCCCCATCCAGTCGTAGCCGGGCCAGGCCTGGGTGGCGTCGAAGTCGAGAGTGACGATGCTTCCCCCTGCCTCCGGCATCAGCGGGGCCAGCGCCACCGCCAGCTGCTTGAGGGAGTAGGCGCTGATCCGCAGGGCCACCGCGGCGGACTCCCAAGGGGTGGTCAGGAAGGCTCCCCCCAGGGCGTCCCCGGGCGCGAACGCCACCCCATGCACGATCCCGTCCAGCCGCAGTCCCCGGTCGCCGAGCAGGGCCGCCAGGGTTTCGAAGTCCTGGTCCCTGGCCACGTCCAATTCCAGCACCTCGGGGCTGGGAGACAGCCTGGAGGCGCTGCGCCGAGTGAGGCTCATAGCTCGCCCAAAAGAGGTCAGCAGCACCTCCGCCCCGTCAGCCTGCGCTTGGCGAGCGACTGCGAATGGCAAGGAAGCCGGGGTCAGCACCCCGGTCACCAGGATCCGCTTACCTGAGAGCAACATGAATGGCAAGGTTAACGCCTTGGGGCCAGGACCGAAGGCTGAGTTGCCGGGGAGACCACCGCGGCGAGGCGGCTACAATCTGCCTGCATGGCTGCCGGGACCAGGCCAAGGCGCCGCCGCGCCGGGCTATCGACCCACAAATCGTCCTTCTCATGGGGCCGGCACCGGACGCTGCTGGCGTTCCTGGTGGTGGTTGGCTTTGCCATTTCTGGCCTCAGCGGAGTGGTCGCTTATTTCCTGCCCGCGGTCACCACCGCCTTCCACGTCACCGGCCAGGCCACCACCGGCAAGGGTGGCCGCAATGGCACCTCCAAGGGGACGATCCAGGCGACCGCCACCCCTCCCCCACCCGGAGCGCCCTTCACCGTCCTGCTGCTGGGTTCTGACAACGATGCCAAGTTCGTGGCTGGCCAGGTCCTGACCCAGACCATGATCCTGGTCCGGGTCGACCCCCAGACCCACAAGGCGGTGATGCTCTCCATTCCCCGCGACCTGTGGGTTCCCATCGCCAGCGGCGGCAGCGCCAAGATCGACGCCGCCTACCTCGATGGAGGCGCCACCGACGCCATCCAAACAGTCGAGAACAACTTCGGGATCTCAGTCAACTACTGGGCCTGGATCGGGCTCGGTGGTTTGGTCCAGCTGGTCAACCAGTTGGGCGGGGTCGACGTGATCGCCCAGATGCCGATCCTGGACGACCAGTACCCCTATGACCTCACCGGCAACAACCCCTATGCCAACCAGCGGATCGCGGTCCTGCCGGGGCCGCAGCGACTGGATGGGGTCAACGCCCTGACCTACGTGCGCTCCCGGCACGGCGACATCCTGGAGGACATCGCCCGCTCCCAGAAGCAGCAGCAGCTCTTGGTCGACATCAAGGACGCCGCCAAGCATCTCAACCTGACCGACATCCCCCGCATCGCCAGCGCGCTGGGCAACGGCGTCCGGACCGACATGGCGCTGACCCAGCTGAGCTCGATCGCCGCCCTGGCCAAGGACTTCAGCAACGGCGGAGTGCAGCAGGTCGTGATGCTTCCCCCCGACTACAGCAACGCGGTCATCAATGGCCAGGACGCGCTAGCTCCCAACTGGCCCGTGATCAATGCCCTAGTGGCGCAATACTTCCCCAAATGAGTCCCCGTCAACTGCTCGCCAGCCTGGCCACGGTGGGGCTCATGGCCCTCTTCGGGTTCGGCGTCTGGACCGTGCTCGGCACCCTTCAGACCAGGGGCTCCAATGTCGCCGACCCCACCCAGCAACAGGCGCTGGTGGCGCTGCCCGGAACTCTGGTGGTGGCCCAGAACGGGTCCCTCTACAGCCTCCACGGGCTGAGCTTCAGCAAGCTTGACACCGCGCCCGGAAACTGGGTCCAGGTGGCTCCCGGGCCGAGCGGGGACCTGCTCGCCGTGGACAAGGGCAACGGCTACTCGAACGTTCTGCTGCTCAACCAACAGGGCCAGACGATTCGGACGCTGCTGAGCGAGAGCTCCACCCAGTTCTTCAACAACCACTTTGCCTACTATCCGAGGCTGAGCAGTAACCGCCAGACCCTGTTCTACGCCTGGAACTGGGTGGATCCCAGCGCCAACTACAACGTTGACTTCCAGATCCAGGCCGTGCCGCTGGCCAACCCGGGAACCACCCCGACCCAGTGGAGCATCCCGAACTACTACCAGGGCGGCGACGTCGAGCCGCTGCCGCTCAGCAACGGCGGCCTGATCTACGCCAAGTACGCGGTCAACACCACCACCGGAGCCACCTACTCCCAGCTGGTCTCGGTCAGCTCTCCCGAGAGCCAGTTGAACTACCTGACCACCCCGGCCCAGAACTGCAGCGAGCCCGCCCTCAACCCCCAGGCCACCGAGCTGGCGATGATCTGCACCGACAATCAGACCCAGACCAGCACCCTTCAGGTGGCCAGCTGGAACGGCTCCTCCCTGGGACCGATCCGGCTCCTGTCGGCCGGCCCCATGGCCGCCATGCCGACCTGGTCCCCAGATGGCAAGAGCCTGGTGTTCATGGACCCCCTTAAGCGGAGCTACCCGTTCCAGATGTGGTGGGTCCCAAATGCCGCCGGAAGCAAGCCCGGAGTGCCGCAGCAGGTCACCCAGAACCTGAGCCTCACCGCCACCTCAGCCCCGGTCTGGTACCCGTAGTCCGCCAGCCAGGGCGGCTACGGATTCTCGCTCCAGCGGCCGGTCTCGGTCTCAGGCGGTCGCCAGGGGACGCGGAGCTCATCCACCAAGACGGCGGCCAGAGCCGTCCAGCCGGTTTGGTGCGAGGCGCCCTCCCCACTCCCGTTGTCACCATGGAAGTACTCGTGGAACAGCAGCCGGTCGCGCCATTCCGGGTCGGTCTGGAACTTCTCCTGGGCGCCGAATACGGGACGCCGCCCGGCCGAGTCGCGGCGAAAGATGGCCAGCATCCTTCGAGTCAGTTCATCGGCGATCTGGCCCATGGTCATGGGCTTGCCGCCGGGAGTGGGGAACTCGTGGGTGAAGGTGTCCCCGAACCCTAGGTCCAGCAGCCGCAAGGCCCGCAGCAGCAGATACCCGGTGGGGAACCAGACTGGCCCGCGCCAGTTGGAATTGCCACCCATGATTCGCTCATCGGAGGCCCCCGGCTCGTACCGGACCGGGGGCATGTCAGGAACCAGGGTCGACTGGAAAGGCTCGGCCAGATGAGCCTTGGAGAGAGAGCGCAGCCCAAAGTCGGAAAGAAACTCCCCCGGACTCAGCAGGCGGTCCAGAAGCTGGTGCATCCTGGTGGGGCCGACCAACGAAAGGCAACCGTAGGGATCCTCGCCCGCCTTCTGGTAGTGGAACGCCTTGTTGCGCTCCGCCGCCCCCAGGTAGGCGGCCAGCCGAGGCAGCCGCGCCAGGGTGTGAGCGTGGACCACCTCGCAGGCGGCCATCGGCAACAGTCCCACCAGGCTGCGGACGCGCAGGCTCTCGGAGCTGCCGTCGGCCAGGCGGAGGCGGTCGTAATAGAAGCCCTCCTGACTGTCCCAGAGCCCGGGCTCGCCGTCTCGGCCATTGAGGGCACCCGCAATGTGGGCGAAATGCTTGAAGAAGCGCAGCGCCATGTCCTCGTACTGTGGCTCGTAGATCGCCAGCTCGGCGGCGATCCGGAACATCTTGACCGCGAACATCCCCACCCACGCGGTGGCGTCCACCTCCCAGATCTGAGCGCCTGGGGGAAGGTGGCTGCGGTCCACCGCGGAGATGTTGTCAAGCCCCAGAAACCCGCCCGAAAAGATGTCGTGAGCGTCGGTGTCGCGGCGGTTGACCCACCATCCGTAGTTGAAGAGGAGGGACAAAAAGGCGCGCTCCAGAAAGACCCGATCGGGTTTGCCCGTGCGGTTGCGATCCCGCACGTATAGCTGCCAGACGGCCATCGCGTGCACGGGCGGGTTGGAGTCCGAGAAGTTCCACTCGTAGGCGGGCAGCTGGCCGTCCTCGCGCAGGTAGCGGGGCTGCAGCAGCAGCAGCACCTGCTGCTTGGCTAGATCGATGTCTATCGGGTCCAAGGCCAGGGCATGGAAGGCGGTGTCCCAGGATGCGAACCAGGGGTACTCCCAACTGTCTGGCATCACGATGATGTCCGCCGCTTCCATCCCGACCCAGGCGGAGTTGCGGCCGGTCAGCCGCGCCGACGGCGGGGGTGGACAAGCGGCGTCCCCCTCCAGCCATCGCGCCACCTCGAACTGGTAGTACTGCTGACTCCAGATCAGGCCGGCGAACGCCTGGCGCTGGATCAAGAGATCGTCAGCATCGCAGCTGTCTGGGCTGACCGCGGCATAGAAATCGTCGGCGCTGCGGCGGCCATCGGCGCAGAGCCCATCCACCTGGCCGGGCGTATATCCCTGACGATCGCTCCATATGAAGCGCACCACCTGCGACTCTCCCGGGCCCACCTCGAGCACGAAGTGGGCGGCTGCTTTGGTCCCGGTCCGCTCCGGGTTGCAACGGCTGGGATCTCCGCTCACGACAGCGTCCCCGATCGCGTTCTTGGGATAGGGGCTGAGACCAGGGGAGTCGAAGAGGCGTTGGTTGTCGGTCTCGTTGTCGCATACCAGCCAGGAGAAATCGCCGCCGACCTGGAGCCGGTAGCCCACCAGCTCCGGGTGCTCCAGGCTAACCGCCGTGCCCTCTGCCTTCAGCTCTGGCTTGGGGGAGCGAGAGGCATCCCAGCTCCAGGTGTTGCGCAGCCAGACCTGGGGCAACAGATGCAGCTGGGATGCCTCTCCGCTGCGATTCGTCACTGTGATCCGCCCGGCGACCACGGTTGGCTCGGGCTTGGCGTATTCGACCTCGACGTCCCAGTACCGGTCCTGGTCGAAGATCCCCAGATCCAGCAGCTTGATCTCCGGACCAGGGACAGTGTTGCGCTGGCGCAGCTCCTGATACGGGAAGGCCGCCATCGGATAGCGGTAGAGCGCCCTCAGGTAACGTCCGTCCGGCAGAGCGTCCAGATAGTGCCAGTACTCCTTGACGTCCTCGCCATGGTTGCCCTGCGCGTTGCTGAGGCCGAAGAACCTCTCTTTGAGAATCTCGTCCTGGCCATTCCAGAGCCCGAGCGCCAGACACACCCGCTGCTGGTCGTCGCAGATCCCCAGCAGTCCATCCTCGCCCCAGCGGTAGGCGCGGCTCCTGGCATCCTCGAATGGCAGGTAGGCCCAGGCGTCCCCGTCAGCGCTGTAGTCCTCGCGGACCGAGCCCCACTGACGCAAGGAGAGATATGGGCCCCACAGTCGCCCGTCCGCTCGGCCTCCACCCTCACCCGGAGTGTGAGGGGTAGGACTGGGCACTGGCACGGTCCCGATTCTCTCAGTTCGGGACGGCACCGAGTCGCCAGCATGGTGCTTCTCCGCCAGGCGCTAGCGTTTCGGACGGGGCGGCCGAGCTGGCGCCAGTTCTGGGATCGGGCCGGCGGCCCAGCGCCCCAAGGCGCCATGCCGGGCCGCAGCTAACCTTGGAGGTTGAGATGCCCAAGCCGCCGACGGAGTCCCGATCACACCCGCTCTTCGCCTGCGCATATCAGCGCGTTGGAAGCGCCTCCGACCGTCGTGGAGCCCGGCACCACCGCCGGCAGATGCTGTCCGGGCTGCGGGGAAATGTCATAGAGATCGGGGCTGGTAACGGCCTCAACTTCCCCCACTACCCCGATACCGTGACCGAGGTTATCGCGGCCGAGCCCGAGCCCTACCTTCGTTCGGAGGCCGAGCGGGTCGCCGGAAGCCACCGCCGGGTGAGGGTGATCGATGCCAGCGCCGAGGCCATCCCAGCCGGGAACGCCAGCTTCGATGCCGCCGTCGCCTCACTGGTGCTCTGCTCAGTGCGGAGCCAGGGAATCGCCCTGGCCGAGTTGAGAAGAGTGCTGCGTCCAGGCGGCGAGCTTCGCTTCTACGAGCATGTCGCCTCCCAACACCGGTCCCTCGCCCGACTTGAAGGTATGGCAAATCCGCTCTGGTCACGCATGGCGGCGGGGTGTCACCTGAACCGGGACACCCTAGCTGAGATCGAGGCGGCCGGCTTCGTGGTCGACGAGGTGGAGCGGTTCTCCTTCGGCCCCATCCCCCTGCTACCCGCCGTCGACCACATCCTGGGCCGCGCCCGCAAGCCCTGACGAGGCGCGGTCAGGTTTCCGAGGGGCTGGGAACGGCCGCCTCGGGCGAAAAGCCAGCGGCCGAGGCCGGCTCGGCCCTCGCCGTTGGCTCCAGCGGGTGCTCGGCAGCCAAGGGGATAGCCACGCGAAACGTGGCTCCACCCCCGGGCGTCGGCAGCAAACTGACCTCCCCGCGATGGCTGGCGACGATGGCAGCCACAATCGCCAGCCCCAAGCCGGCTCCGCCCCTGGCCCGGCCACGGGACCTGTCGACCCTCACAAACCGCTCAAAGATCCTGGCCCCAGCCTCGGCAGGTACTCCGGGCCCGTGATCGACCACCTCCAGGATCCCGCGGCCCCCCTCACTCGCGGTGAGAACCTGGATGGCGGTCCCATCAGGGGTGTGGACCACGGCGTTGCGGAGCAGGTTGGTGACCACTTGGCGGAGCCGCGCCTCATCGCCGGCCACCAAGACGGGCTCGGAGGCTGCCACCACGATCGGGTGGCGGCGATCCGCCGCGGCCTGATCCGCGGCAGCGTCGAAGGCCAGCTGAGTGACATCCACTGGTCTCAGGTCCAATGGCCGGTCCTCGTCCAGCCGGGCGAGCAAGAGCAGATCGTCGACCAGCTGCCCCATCCGAATGGACTCGCTCTCGATCCGGCTCATGGCCTTGCCCAGGTCATCCGGATTGGAGCTGGCACCTCGGCGGAACAGCTCGGCGTAACCGCGGATCGAGCTGAGCGGAGTGCGCAGCTCATGAGAGGCGTCGGCGACAAACTGGCGGAGCCGCTCTTCAGAGGCGGTGCGAGCTTCAAAGGCATGCTCGATCTGAGCCAGCATCTCATTGAGGCTCCTGCCGAGCTGGCCGACCTCGGTGCGGGGATCGACCGAGTCGACCCGCTGACTCAGATCACCAGCTGCGATCTTCTCGGCGGTGTCCCGGATCCGGCGCAGCGGGCTGAGCCCCAGCTGAACCATCCACCAGGCAAGGCCGGCAAGCGCCAGCAGGATCACCGCGCTGACCATTACCTCCAGCAAGCGCAACTGGCTCAAGGTGGCATCCACGTTGGTCAGTGGCATGGCCACGACCAGGGCCGAGCCAGCTCCATCGGCAACTTCCAAGACTCGAAACTCGCCCCCTCCAGAGACCGCCGGCGCGGTCGTGAAGCGGATCGACGCGCCCGCGTCGGTCCCAAATCCCGACGGCAGCCGTGGCCCCGGGACAGCCGGACGGTTGCTCTGATGCACTGTGATCGACAGCGGAGTGCCTCCGCTGATCGGCACCAGCGCACCATAGGTGCCGACCGGCACATACAGGCCGATGCAGGAAGCGTTGGGGTTACCCTCGGGCCCGTACTTGAACTCCAGGCAGCGGTACACGGAGTTGGCTGAACTGGTCAGCTGGGAGTCCATCTGCTGGCTGAGCGATGACTCCAGGGTGAGGTAGGTCACGGCATCGATGGCGCTCAGGCCGATCACAACCAGGGCGACCAAGGCCAGCATGAGGCGCAGCCGCAGGGTCACGGTCAGCCGCGGGGCAGGCGCAGCACGTAACCCATTCCCCGCACGGTGTGGATCAGGGGCGGCTCGAAGGCGTCCACCTTCTTGCGCAGGTAACTGATGTAGGTCTCGAGGATTCCAGCGTCACCACCGAAGTCGTAGCTCCAGACGTGATCCAGGATCTGAGCCCGGGTCAGCACCCGACGGGCGTTGATCAGCAGGTACCGAAGGAGCCGGTACTCGGTGGCGGTGAGCTCGATCGGCTGCCCGGCACGGGTGACCTCGCGGAGGTCCTCGTCCATCTCCAAATCGGCGAAGGCAAGCCGGTTGCGACTCTCGTCGCGGCGCCCGCTGCGGCGGAGGATCACGCGCACCCGGGCGATCAGCTCATCGAGGCTGAACGGCTTGGTGACGTAGTCGTCACCGCCAACGGTCAGGCCTCGAATCTTGTCCTCGGTGCCGTCGCGCGCGGTAAGGAACAGAATCGGGACCTCCGAGCCCGCACTCGCGAGCCGTCGAGCCACCTCGAAGCCATCCAAATCCGGGAGCATCACGTCGAGGATGATCAGGTCCGGCTTGAAGCTTCCAGTCTGGGAGATCGCCGCGTGACCGGAGCCGGCGGTCGCTGTTTCGAAGTCGGCGTAGCGAAGGGCGGTCGAAACCAGATCCGCCAAGTTCGACTCGTCATCGACCACCAGCACCCTGGGCGCATCTGCCATGTGGGACCCATTCTGAGCGCAGAATCTGGGAATCTACTGAGAGCTGGCTGGGTGATGATAGCCACGTCGGGGCGGGGCCGGGAGTCTCATCAACTTCCCAGCGCAGGCTCATGAGGGTCCCAGGCTGGCAGAGCATCGTGTCTCTTGTCGGCCGGGGCCGCCCTGGGCCCCAGCCGGCGCGACCGGATAATCCATCCCTCCCCGCAGCGGCCCGGCAATGGCCGGGTCGCTGTACTGGGAAGGGAGCCCAGGGCTGGCAGCACCGTCCTGCGGCTCTAACAATTCCCAAGCTAATGGCCAGCCTGCCCACCTCGCCGCCGGCCGTCCAGGGCTGGGCTGGGCGGCTGAGCAGAGCCAGTCGCAAGCTGCGGATGGTACCCTGGGATCCTCATCGGCCGCGTACTCGCCCGGCGGGCTGTACCGGCAAGGTTAGTCTGGGCCAGCGCCTCCGCCACTTCCAATTGATGTGGCGATGGTCAGTGTCCGCCTCAGGGGCCGTGGCGCAGCGGCAGCGCGCTTCCTTGGCATGGAAGAGGTCGAGGGTTCGATTCCCTCCGGCTCCACCAAGGTTGTCGCAAAGAGAGTTGCAAGGTTGACCCGAAGCGGCGTTGTTGGGGTCCTTGAGGGATGCTGAAGCCGGGTTGACCGCGCCGGAAGGCGCCAGAGTCCAGGAGTTGGCCCGGGAGCCGTCCCAGCGCGCTCGGTATGGCGGTCTGCCTGTCTGAAGCTGCGGTCGAGCGACTCCCTTCGGCGAGGTGACCAAGTTCAGGCGGCGGGCCGGCTCCAGGACGGTTGGGAGACC
>DATKSV010000085.1:0-2117 GCA_035531535.1 Candidatus Nanopelagicaceae bacterium
GCCCGGGCCGGGCAGCTTGGACCTGCCAGAATGGCTGTCACGGCCCCACGGCTCCGCCCCTCCCCCGCGCCCCTCGCGCGGCTCGGGTCTGGCGAGCCGGAGAAGGTGCCAGCCGTCAACCTGGGAGGCAACATGGAGCGCATCAACTTTCACTTTGACCCGATCTGCCCATGGGCGTGGCTCAGCTCCCGCTGGGTGGCTCGGCTCGAGGAGCTGGGGGAAGTCGAGGTGGAGTGGCGCCTCTTCTCCCTTGGAGTGGTGAACATGGAGCCCGACCAGGACCCCGCGGAGGGGCCGTTCTGGTACAGCGGAGAGGCCCTGCAGATGCTCAGCCTGGCCCGCCGCCAGGGCGGGAACGAGCTGGTCGCCAGGCTCTACACCGAACTTGGGCGCGGAATCCACGTCCAGGGCGAGGCAGCGGCCGATCCCGCCACCATCGAGGCCGCCCTGGCCCGCGCCGGCATCGACCCTGGTCTTAGGGAGAGCGCCAACGAGGACCGCTCCCTCTGGGAGGAGGTGCTCGCAGACCACCGGGCGGCGGTCGCCAGCTGCCAGGCATTCGGCGTCCCCACCATCATCCTGGACGGCGGCAAGGGGCCGGGCGCGTTCGGACCCGTGATCACCGAGGTGCCGCCCGACGATGAGGCGCGGGAGCTGCTGGTCGATGTGGTTCGGATGATCCGGCGCGACTACGTCTTCGAGTTCAAGCGTGATCGGGAGGGGCATCCCGCCCAGCTGGCAGGATCGCTCTGACCAAGCCACCGGCTGGGCCGTCGGCCCCGGTTAGGCTTCACCACCAACTAGCCCCAACCAGAGGCCCTATGTCCAAGTCCATTCTCAGCTTCCCAAACCCAGTCAATGAGGTCGCCAGCCGCTGGGTGGCCGGGTGCGTGGCGATGCTCTGCGTGGCCGCAATCGTGACCCAACAGCCCTGGGTCTGCGCGGTGCTGGCCTACGGCTTCCTCGCGCGGGTGGCCGCCGGCCCTACCCTGAGCCCGCTGGGCCAGCTGGCAACCAGGGTCTTGGCACCGCACCTGGCCCGCCAGCCCAAACTTGTACCCGGCCCACCCAAGCGCTTCGCCCAGGGGATCGGAGCCACGCTGACCGTGGCCGCCACCATCCTGCAGTTCGGCTTCAGGCTGCCGCTGGCCACCTACATCCTGCTGGGGATACTGGCGATCGCCGCCACCCTGGAGTCGGTCTTCGCCCTCTGCCTGGGCTGTCGGCTCTTCAGTGGCCTGATGCGGATGGGATTGATCCCCCCGGAAGTCTGTGAGGCGTGCAGCAACATCAACGGCCCGGCTGCCGAGGCGCTCAGGGCCCAGAGCCGAGCCTAGCCCCGCCCGAGCGTCACCGGACCGGAGGCTGGCGGCGCCCCCGCTGGCCCCACCAGCGCCCGGCCTTGCGCACGGTCACAACCGGGCCCTGGTGACCCAGTTCATAGGCCGCCCGGCGCAGTAGCCGGGCCGCCTCAGCCGCGTGCATCTCCACCCGACTGGGCTGACGGCGGTGGATCCAGGCGTGCCGCGGCTGGTCCGCGGCCAGGGCCGGGTTGGCCAAGAAGCGCCTAAGGGGAGCCGAGACCCGCTCCCAGGTCATGTCCTGGGCCACCTGGGACACCCGCTTGGAGATGACCCGACGCCGGTTTGGGTCGGCGGCCATCTCCAGCACCGCCCGAGCCAGGGCGTCCACGTCCTCAGCCGGCACCACCCAACCCAGCTCCCGCTCCGCCACCAGCTGGGCGAAGCGGTCACCGGCGGTGCAGATGATCGGCAGGCCGCACCAGAGGTAGTCGAGCATGCGGGTCCGGAAGGCGTATCTGGTCTCGGCATGGTCGAAGTGGGTGGAGACCCCGCAGTCGGAGGCAAGCAGCCAATGCGAACGCTCGCTATAGGCCACCCAGTCGTGATTGAAATACACGTGCGCATCGGTGAGGCCGAGCTCGTCGGAGAGCTGCCTGGCCCGAGCCGGCATCCACATCCGCTCCGGGATGGAGGTGTTGGGGTGGTCGGTGGACATGAAGATCAGCTTGATCCGGGGGTCCTGCTCCACCGCACGGCCCACCGCCCGGATCAGGGTGAGGGGGTCGAACCAGTTGTAGATTCCCCCCCCCCACA
>DATKSV010000086.1:0-8692 GCA_035531535.1 Candidatus Nanopelagicaceae bacterium
CAGCAGCTGCGGTGAGTCCAGTACCGCGGGCAAGGTCACCGGGAACCCAGCCATGCCCTGCAGGATCCCGAGACTCGGCAGGATTGGCGCCAAGAGGAGGGCCATCGCCAGCGCCCGCCCCCTGGGACTGAACCGATCCCAGAGCGCATCCCAGCCGGCGGCGAGCAGGCAGGCCACCCCAATGAACCAGAAGACCAGCAGCCGACTGGGCACCGCCTTGGCGTAAACGGGCAGGTGCCCGAAAAGCAGCCAAGGCAACGGAATGTCCAACCTCAGGCCACCGACGTGCAGCCAGGGACCCAGCGCCAGCAGCGCCCCCAGCCCGGCGCACCAGCCGCCGAAGACCACCAGTCGGTTGTGTCTGTGGCGGGTCGCGGCCCATACCACCAGGGCAATCAGGGGCAGGCCCAGGTAGGCATCGGTCTCCATGAAGGTGCCGGTGAAGTGTCCGCTCAGACTGTTGGTTGCCCCGACCGACAGCAGCTGAGAATATCCTGGCACCAAAAAGGAGAGGAGATCGGCGACGTTGCTGGTAGTGGAGGTGGCGGCGGGCAGGCTGAGCGACACAGAGCCATGGAGCTGGTACAGCAGCGGGTACAACATTAGGGCCGCTGCCGTCACGCCGGCTGCCGCCAATGCCGGCCCTGCTCCTCGCACCCATGCGAGCTGGCGCCAGCGTCCCCGGCCGTAGAGGGCAGCCACCAGCAGCATCGCCATCAGGAGCGACGTGGCCAGCAGCTCCTTGCTGAACCAGAACTGGACCACGACCCAGATTCCGCAGGCGATCCCCCAGATTACCCGCTGCCGCCGCTGGCGCACCGCCCGGACGGTTTTCTCTCCAATCCACCAGCCCAAAGGGAGAGTGGCGGTAGTGATCCAGGTCAGGTGGCCGGCCGCCATCTCCGAAAGTGCGAAGGGACTGAACCCCACCAGCAGGCCGC
Source organism: Candidatus Nanopelagicaceae bacterium (assembly GCA_035531535.1). Taxonomy (GTDB): domain Bacteria; phylum Chloroflexota; class Dormibacteria; order Aeolococcales; family Bog-877; genus AG-12. The sequence continues at coordinate 942 of DATKSV010000086.1, forward strand.
CCAGCCACGCCGATGACGCGTGGCTCACATGGGGCCGCAGCACCCCGGCCATGCCGGCCGCCGCCGCCGTGAGGAGGCCCACATAGATCAGGTCGGATCCCCGGGCTCCCCCCACCAGCTGCAACAGTGGCCAGGACAGGAAGGCGAGCACCAAGTTGGCGTTGTTCCAGAGCAGGTTGACAGAGTGTGGATAGGTTGCGAGATTGGTCACGAACGGGTTCAGCCCGTGGGTCAGAGCAAAGGGGAACCACCTCAAGAACCAGAGATGCATCGCGGTATCCGAGCCGTAGCCCACCAGTCGCGGCTGGCGGCTGAGCCAGGTCGGCAGGGTAGCCAGGAAACCAATGGCGAGAAAGCTGACCGGCATTCCCATCAGCCACGGCCACCTGCGCCCACCGGTGGGGCTCCTCTTGCCCATCGCCTCGGAGGCATTGGATTGGCTCGCGCCCGGACCAATCACCGCAGAACCGGCCCTCTCAGCGGTCGCCGGGCCCCGCGAACTAGCCACTTGGACATTGTGAATGGGACCGGTGTGTCCCGGGTCGCGATCTTGTCGCGATCCTGGCGGCGGCCAATCACGGACCGGACCATCTTCCTGCCGGGCAGCGCCAGGGTTGAGGCTACAGCTCCACGCGAGGTCGCCCCCGGGGATGGGCGGGCCGAGGAGACTGCGCGTTCACCGTGATGACGGCGTCCCCTGCACAGCCGACCGGACCAGGATGGCGGCCAGGGCGAGGATGGCCAACACGGCCGCAGCTCCGAACATGGTGAGATCGAGGGTGCCGGTGGCCGACAGGCCCCCGACCTCCAGGACCAGCCACCCGACGAGGGCCCCCGCCACCGCCATCGACGCCAGCCGCAGGGACAGCCGCACGCGGAGCCGGGCCCCAGTCCGCCCCGGGGTGGTGAATTCCAGCGACCAGTAGGACAGCTCGGCCACCAAGAGCAGGCCCGCACCCAACAGCGGCGCCAGCAGCGCCGGGCCGCGTTCGGCCAGCACCAGCGCCTCGGGGGCCGCCAGCAGGATCACGGCGGGTGGTACCGGTGGCCGCCAGCGCAGGCCGAGCGCTACTCCCAGCAGGATCAAGCCCACCAGCTCCACCGCCGCGAGCGCGAATCGGCCCTGCCGGGCCTGGGCGAGGGTGTACCAAATAGGGACCAGCGCCAGCAGCAGGGCCAGCCCGGCCGGGATCAGGCGGTCGCTGCGGGCGCGAATCGCCGGTACTCCCTGGCCCTGGCCAACGCCACCTCAAGGGGCTCTTGGGGGGGCCACTGGATCACCGCGATCCCGGCCCGGCTGAGATGGTTGCGACGCGCCTGCCTGAGCAATCCCCATAGCCGCAGAGCGACCGGGTCCACGCCGGCCAGCGCCGAGCCGAGCAGTCCCTCCGGGGAGATCTCCAGGATGACCAGGTCAAACCCCCGGTGGGCTAGGTCGGCGAGCGCGCCCACGCTGCGGGGATCGAGCAAAGGCGTGAGCGCGATCACAGTGGCGGCCGGCGGCAGAACCCGGGGCGGGATCACGTCGATGGCCCGCCAGGCGTAGCTGGTCACCACCTCGGTGTCCAGCAGCGCGTCCGCCACCCGGTAGAGGTGCTGCGGGCCCATCCCCGGGTTGAGCCAGCGCAGCAGGCCGCCGAAGCCGATCACCCCCACCCGGTCGCGCTCATGCAAGTAGCCCTGGGCCAGAGCGCTCGCCGCCCGCACCGCCAGGCTCAGCACCGAGTCACGGCCCCCGCTGATCTCGGTGAAGTTGTCGATGAAGAGGATCACATCGGCGTTGCGCTCCAGGTGAAAGTCGTTGACGTGGGGCGCCCCGGACCGGGCGGTCACCCGCCAGTTGACGCGGCGCACCCTGTCTCCGGGCACGAACGGCCGGATGTCGGCGAACTCGAGCCCCTCCCCATGCTGACGGGCGATCCGGTTGCCGGCGTTGACCTGGGTCCTAGCCGGCGGCACCAGCTTGCGCAGCCGCTCCCAGGAGGGATAGACCCGGAGCCGAAGGCTGTCGCCGACCGTGCCCCGGAACTGGAATAGCGAGAGCGGGTCCTGCGCCAGCACAGTCGGCGGCGGCAGCTGGTAGACGCCCCACCGGAGCGGCCGGATCTGCATCGTGAGCTCCGCCTTCTCGCCAGCCCGGACCTGGAGCCGGTGGCGGTCGCCCCGGTCCTCCCCCTCGATCCCCGGAGGCAGTGCCAGGGCCACCTCAAGCAGGGAGGCGCGGGCCGTGCTGCTGAGCTCTACCTGCAGCGAAACCGGCTCGCCCTCGCTGGCCCGCGCGGTCTCGAGGCTCACGGCGCCAGCGATCCGGGGACGCTGCAGCAGGGCGGCCCCACCCACCAGCCAGAGTGCCAACGGTGCGGCCATGGCCACCAGCTCGGGCCGGGCCAGCACCAGGCCGGCCAGAAGCAGGCCCGCCACCAGCGCGGAGTATCCCCACAGCCGCGAGCTGGGGTGGGCGGTCACTCGGCTGGGGCCACCGCCGGGAGCGCCCCCTGGATGGTGGGCGGAGTGGGCACGCTCTGCAGGCACTCCCGCACGACGTCGTCGGCGCGCACCCGCTGCACCCAGAGCTCGGGGCGCAGGCTGATCCGGTGGCAGAGGGCGGGAATGGCGATCGACTTGACGTCGTCGGGGGTCACGTAGTCGCGACCCGCCAGCGCCGCCCGGCCTCTCGAGAGCTTCAGAAGGGCCAGAGTGCCCCTTGGACTCGCCCCCACCTGGACTCCGGCATGGGATCTTGTGGCAGCCACCAGGTCCACCATGTAGTACTCCAGGTCGGGGTCGACGTGAACCAGTTCCAGCTGAGCCTGCATCTTCAGGAGCGACTCCCGGCCCACCACCACCCGCAGCTGGATCTCGTCAGTCTGGCGCTGGCGGCGACTCTCGAGCATGCCGCGCTCCTCATCCCGGGATGGGTAGCCGACCCCGATCCGCATCAGGAAGCGGTCCAGCTGCGCCTCCGGCAGGGGGTAGGTGCCCTCGTACTCGATCGGGTTCTGGGTGGCCAGCACCAAAAACGGCCGGGGCAGCGCCCTGGTGACGCCCTCGATGGTGACCTGGCGCTCCTGCATCGCCTCCAGCAGGGCGGCCTGGGTCTTGGGTGGGGAGCGGTTGATCTCGTCACCCAAGAGCAGGTTGGCGAAGATCGGTCCCGGGCGCATCTCGAAGTCGCCGCTGCGCTGGTTGAAGATGGATGACCCGGTTATGTCCGAGGGCATCAGGTCGGGGGTGAACTGCACCCTGGAGAACTTCAGATCGCAGGCCTGAGCGAAGGAGCGGGCGATCAGGGTCTTGGCCAGCCCGGGGAAGTCCTCCAGGAGTACGTGGCCATCGGCCAGGATCCCCAGCAGCACCAGCTCCAGGACTTCCCGCTTGCCGACCACGGCCCGCTCGACCTCGTCGAGGAGGGCAGCGGAACTCTGCCGCAGCTCCCGCAGGTCGCTCACCTGGCCAGCGCCTCCAGCTGATCCAGCACCTGGGCCACCTCGGCTAGGCTGGGACCTCGATCTCGGATCCCGGCCAGGGAGGCCCCCCGGCTCAGGATCATCTGGTTCAGGCGGGGCCCCAACACCTCCGCAGCCCGCTCGGGCTGGCGGCCGGCATCCACCCCGAGCCAGAGCAGCCGGTCCGTCGCGATCTCCCGAAGCAGAGGACGCATTCCCCGGTCGAACTCCGGCCGGCTGGCGGTCCCAGCCCGAAGCACGTCGACCACCCGGGTCAGCTCGGGCGGGACAGCCCCCAACTTGGAGTGGCGCCGGCCCCGCCAGCGCTGCGGGCGCGGGTCGCCACTGTACCGGAGCGCCTGGACCAGGAGGAAGGCGCCCAGGAAGCACACGAAGAGCAGGTAGCCGCGCCAAACATCCTGGCCGGGGACCTGGGTCCGCGTGGCCAGGTAGAGGGCGGCCAGGGCGGCCAAGACAGCCAGCTCAGCCACCCCGCGCAGGTGCCTTCTCAAAGTCATGTTTACTTTGGCCTCAAGACACGCGGTGCCTCCCGGGAGTTCCAACTGGGCACTGCGACAGGCACGCCACCCGGCCATGATAGCCAGCTGTCCGAACCGACGCGGCGGCGCCCGCCGTCAGCCCTGGGCGCGGAGCTCGTCGCGCAGGCGGGTGAGCGCGTCCTCCGCATCCTGCCGCATGCCCCCATCGATGGGATGCGGCGAGAAGCGAGCGGTCTCGAACAGCTCGGTCAGCCGGGCGAGAGCGGAGCTGCTCGCCCGCAGCCCGTCCAGGGCCCGCTTCAGGTACTCGAGAGGCGTCTCGAAGCGGTGCCTAACCAGCCCCCTCTCCCCCAGGACGCGCTCCATCTGTGAGTAGGCGAGGATCACGGCGGCCCGGGGATCTGCGCCGGCTGAGAGCTCGTCCAGGCCGCCCTCCAGGGCTCCGGCCAGCTCCGTTGGCAGTTCATTCGGGGAGGCTTCCAGCTCCGCCGCCGTACGCCAGTGGGCCTGGCGGCGGGCGCGCACATACAGGGCGAGACCGGCTGCTAGCGCGATCAGGAGCACCAGCATTGAGGCGGCCAGCAGGTCTCCGGCCAGGTTGACCGATCCGGGCGACCTGGTCAGTCTGGCTGGCACGCCACGGGCGCCGGCCGCCAAGTGGGCGTGGAATGGAACCTTCCGCCGATTCAGACCCAATAACAGCACCAGGAGCAGAGCCGCCACCAGCCCGAAGGAGAGGCCCACCAGGCGCCACTTGGTGCTCCGGCTGAGCTGCGCCGCAGGGGGTCCGGGCTCTCCCAGGTGGGCCAAACGACGGTAAGGGAAGAAGACCACGACCGCCACGACCCCCAGCTCCACCACCGCCAAGAGGACGGTCACGGCTAGCTGGCCCACGGCCGCTCCACCGGAACCCGCGAGAGGCGCGGGGGTGGGAATGAGTTGCTGAGGGTAGCGGGCCCTGGTCGCCACCGCCACGATGGCGAGCAGGGTGACCAATGCGACCACGGCCATCCCGGCGATCAGCCAGCGCGGCGCCTCGCCACCTTGATCACGGCTGGGAGATGGCGGCTTGTCGTGGCCGGCGCGGTCGTCCATCGGCCCGTCTGAACTCACGGCGCCCAACGCTACCACCGCTCGGCAGTGGCCGCTCCACGGTCAGGAGCCGGGGCTCAGATCGAGGCCCGAGACTCCGGGATGACAGGCGGGGAGCGCGGATCCGCTGACCTCCCCCAGGACGACCGAGGTGGGCCCGAACAAGACGGCCTGCACCGCCCGCCGGGGGCCGCACCAATTGCCCCAATGCCAGGTCGCCTTGATGGAGCCTTGAGGGCCTGAGTCGCCCATGAGCGCCCCCGAGATCGTCTGGTCGGCCTGGTTGGGCGGGATCGGGGCGATGGGCGTCTGGGTGCCCAGGTAGTAGATCCCCATTCTCACCCTCGCCACCAGATGGCACGAAGAGACGGGATGGGGAGAACCGGCCCCGCTGTCCAAGCCGGGATACAGGGTGATGGCCCCGAAGCCGTTCCCGCTGATTTCGGTCCCCCAAGTCACCTGCAGTGAAGGACAGCTGCCGAGGAACTGCGGCATGGCACTGGGCGGGGTCACCGAGGTCGGGGTCTGGGCCACCTCGAGCGCCGCCTGCCACCGGATTCCGGGTGGGGTGGTGATAGTTATCTGGGTGGGCTTGGCGACGATGGCGAGCCCGGCGCCACCGCTCAGTCCTCCTCCCTGATGTGGGCAGGTGCTTGGCGCCTGACCCTTTGCCGGGGAATGGTCGCCGACGGCGCCGACCAGCGTGCCGCCGCTGCGGATCTCCGCCTGGGCCCAAGCGTCTTTGCCGGGAAGGTGCCCCACCGAACGGCCGGGCTGGCAGCGCAGTTGGAGGAGCACCTGAGCGGCCCTCCCCGGAGGCTCTACTCCGACCAAATGGGTGCCACCGCGCCCGCTCAGGTTCGCCACGGTCGAGACCACCTCGTAGCCGAAGTCGGGGACCGGGGAGGAGAACTTGGGAGCGGAGTTGGACCCCGGAGCGGGGTGACGACCCACCACCCTGGGCACGCTGAGGGCGACTCCCACCAGGGCCGCCACGGCCACGACTGCGCCCAACCGGACTAGGACCGCACCACGGCCCCTGCGAGAGCGCCGGGGCTCCCAGAGCATCCGGCGCAAGTCGGCCCTCGGCCGCTCGTACTCGGCCTCGAAGGCACTCGAGATGCGCTCCTCGATCGACTGGCTCATGGCAATTCCTCCGCTTCGCCCAGCCGCGCGCGCAGGGCTCCGACCGCCCGGTACAGACGGGACCTGGCCGCGCTCACAGACACCCCCAGGACGAGGGCCACCTCCTCCAGGGGAAGGTCCAGGTGGTAGAAGAGGGCCAGCACCAGGCGCTGGTCCCGTTCCAGCCGCCCCAACTCCCGGCGCAGGTCGGCACCGCGGGTGACCTGATCCTCCACCGACCGTCCGGGAGCCATCTCGAGCTCGGAGAGTGGCAGCCATCTCCAGATCGGCAGGCGGATGTGGGAGCGGCACTGATTGGCGACTATGGTCAGGAACCAGGGCCTCAGCTTCTCCCGCTCCCCCTCGAACGTCCCGATCGCCCGGATCGCCTTGAAGCAGGCGTCCTGGACCGCGTCCTCGGCCGCCTCCCGGCGGCGCAGGATCGCCATCGCCAGCCGATATGCGGGGTCCAGGAGGGGGATGAGCAGCACCGCCAGCGCGTCGCGGTCCCCTTCCCTGGCCCGGTCCAGATCATCAGCCTGGAGCACCGCTGGCGTGAGGTTCACGTCACTTGGACGCTTCGGCTCGGCGATCCGTCGCAGCCTGTTACCCGCTCAGGAGCGGGTGGCGGGAGCAGCCGGCCCTGGAGCAGGGTCCATCTCGGAGACGGTGTCACCAGGCCTGGTTAACAGGATCGCCGTCACCACCAGAAGCAGGTTCCGCGCCAGCAGCAGGGAGACACCAAGGGGCTGCAGCTTGACGACCGAAGCGAAGAGAGCTGGATACTCCGCCTGGGTAAGCAGGGCGATCAATAGACCTAACACGATCAGCTGGGCACCACGCCGGGCCGAGAACTCCAGGCAAGCCGCCACGGCCAGCACCGGCAGCAGGTCCAGCAGGTACTGGGGCGAAAGGACCGGGGTGGCGCAGAGACCGACGGCGACGCAGAACGAGATCGCGGTCGCGGGCCGGCGGTGCTGCCGTGCGAAGACCACAGACGCAACGATGATCACTAAGGCTCCGGCCGCGGTGAACAACCCCGCCAGCAGCCCTGCCACGGGGGTCCTAAGCTGCCATGAGGCGAGGCGGCCAAGATAAGGCGTCACATGGAAGAAATGCCCCAGCACGATCGCGAAGCTGGCGGGCACGCTCTCGATCTCAAGCCCGCGTTCAACACTCGCGAGGGCCGAGGCCACCTCTCCTCCGTGGGACCAGACCGCGAAGACCGCAAAGATGAGGAGAGCCGGCAGCAGCCCCAGTCCGACCTCTTCCAGCCGGCGTCGCATCGGCCCCGCGTCCCCGGACCCGGGCAACAGGCACCAAAGCCCCACCGGCACCGCCGCCAGCACGGCGGTCTCCTTGATCAGGACCGCCAGTGCCACCAAGGCTACCGCCCACATGTTGCGGCGCCGCGTCAGGGCTAGAGCCGAGCCTGCCACCAAGAGACCCTGGACCGCATCCACCCTAGTCACGAGAAGCGGCCCGGCCGCCAGAAGCAGGACGACCACGACCAGCCCCACGGAGGAAGGGCCCACGAACCGGCGCACGGCGGATCCCAGGGTGAACGCTCCCAGCAACACCAGGACCA
>DATKSV010000087.1:0-2772 GCA_035531535.1 Candidatus Nanopelagicaceae bacterium
CTGCCTGCCGGGCTAGGGGCCGCGTTTGCCCCGGCGCTGGCATACCTCCTCGCCATCGCTGGGTTGGTGCTGACCATACCCGGGCTCCGCCGGCTGTCACCGGTGCCGATCCGGTGGGGCTGGGCAATCTGGCTGCCTGCACTGGGCTTGCTGGCCGCCGCCCTGCTTCCCGGGTGGGCGATTACTTTGGCGGCCGGGGCGCTGGCGCCGCCCGGGACCACGGCGGGGACCCTGATATCCGCGCCTGACCCACTGGTGCTGCTGGTCCCAGGGCTGATCCTGCCCGTAGGGTACCTGGTGCTGCTGGCTCTGCTGGTAGGCGCCGCGGTCTGGGGAATGCGGCTGGCAACTGCGACGACCTCAGCTGCCAGCGAGGCCGGGGGTGGCGACATACTGCCCGAGGTCTCATTGCCCCCCAAGCTGGAGCTGTTGTTGACAGGCAGTGCGGAGCCTCCACGTTGGCTGGGTGAGGTGCGGGGCTGGTACTCCATCCTGGTCCGGCTTGCCGATCGCGAAGTTGGCGAGCGCCCCGTGTGGCTGTGGCTGGCGGCCGCCGCGGTTACGGCTTACATGCTGGCCGAGTGGGTGCAAGTGTGATCTGGGCCGGAGTCCTGGCGGGAGGTGGCTTCGTGGCCGGGGCGATCGCACTGTTCTCAGTCGGTCCAGCAGGGCTCGCCCTCAGCTCGCTCGCCCTGGGCCTGGGACTCGGTGGGGTGGCATCGCTCTCGGCGGGACCAGCGGGCTTCGCCTGCCTGGCGGGGGTCGGGGTAGTCGCAGCCGTGCTAGTGATGCTGAGCGGAAGGTTCACCCGACTCGATTTTTCGAGGGCACTGATCGGAGCCACGGTGGTGGCGGATCGTCCGCGGGTCTTCGGGCTCCGCAGTCTCCGGGCAATCCTGGGTGCGCTGGGACTCTTCACCGCCCGCCTCCTCTCCGGACATCTCGCGGCAGGGACGGTGGTGACCCAGGGCCCGGCGTTTGCCTGTCTGTTTGTCTTTGAGGTCGGACTGATTCGCATCGGTACCGGTCGCGGGCCTGCCGACCTCGCCCTGGGCAGCCTCTGCGCCGGCATGGCCGCCGCCGCTTTCCTGCTCCTCAGCGTGCCCGGCTCGGCTCTAGCGATCGCTCTCCTGGCGGGCGGCGTTCCAGCGGTGGCCCTCGTGGCGTTGGCTCGGTCAACCCCCTGGGAGACGTCGTCTTGAGCATCTGGCTGGGCCCCTCCTTGGCTGGAGGACTGGTAATGGCCGGGGTCTCGGGAGCGCTCGCCCGCCGCGCCCGGGTGATCCCGGCGCTGCTGCTGGCGCTGACCGCGGTGGGGATCAGCTTGGTCCTGGTTCACTCGCTGACCACCAGTCGTCCAAGCTCGCTTCTGAGCGACGGCGATCTCGGCGGCGCCGAGCTGGCTCGGCTTCCCCTGGGTGTCTTGGTGGGAGCCTGGGCCGCGCTGCTGCTGGAGCTGGGGGTGGCTCGTCGGCCGCGGTTGGGGGGCGGCACCATCGCGGCCGCCATCGCCGTCGGGGTGGGATCATGTCTGGCTCTCTCGCTGACCGGCTTGATCCCCCTGGCGCTGCTCCTGGCCCTGATGAGCGCGCTGCTCTGGATCCGCTGGCAGCACCTGACCGGCCCGGTGCTGCCGCTGCGGAGCCTGGGTCGGCAATCGGCTGTGATCCTGTGCGCGCTGTTGGCGGGAGCCGCGGTGCTGCCCTCGCTTCGGATCGGTGCGGCGCCGGCTGCCCTCGCCGGCATTCTGCTGGTGGGCGGGTTGGGGGGTGTGGCGGGTCTTCTGCCGCTCTCAGGATGGGTATCAGCTGCATCACGGGTGACCTCCCCCGAAGCCGCTGTCTGGCGGATCTGGCTGATCCCGGTGGCGATCGTCGCCCTGGCTCGGGTGATGGTTGCGGGCCCCGTGGTGCTAGGCCAGGTGATGCAGCTCCTGCTGGTGGCGCTAGGCCTGGGCACCGCCATCTTCTGGGGCTGCGCCGGACTCCTGGCCGATCCCAGCGTCCGCTACTGGCGGGTGCTTCAAGGCGACGTGGGATTCATGTGCGTCGGGATCGCCAGCGGCGACGCCCAGGGTCTGGCCGCGGCGATGCTGCTGATCGTGGTTCACTGGCTGGCCGGGGCAGCTCTGAGCGAGCCCAGAGGGGCGCGCTCGCACCTCTTCGCCTGGCTGGGTCTGTCCGGCGTGCCACCGTTTGGGGGGTTCGCTGGCCGCGTGCTAGCGCTGGTCGGGGTCAGCTACATGGGCCCGGTGGTAGTGGCGCTCCTGCTTTTGGGGTTCGGCCTCCAACTGGCGGCGTCCGGTGCCGGGGCGCGCGAGGCGGCGATCCGAGCCACGGTGCGCGGGCCCCGGGTCAGCGAACTGGCCGGGCTGGCCGCGGCTTTCGGAGCGCTAACGGTGGGATTGGTGGCGGGCCCGGTCCTCCAGACCGCATTCGGACTTCACCTGTGAACCATCTTCTCTTCGCCTTCGCCGTCTGCGCCGCGCTGGCGATCTACCCGGGCGGCCTAGCCGGCCTGGCGGCAGTGTTGGTGGGCGGCTCCGGAGTGCTGCTGCGGAGAAGGGCCAGGGCTGTCGACCTTCTCGGGGTGCCGACACCCCGACCCTGGGCGATGCTGCTGGGACTGACGCTTTTGGGGTTAGCCATGGCGCCGATGCCTTGGCCGGACGACCCGGTGGCGCCGGTGGGAATCTCCTGGGCATCAGGAGCCGATCTCGGCGGGATCGCTGTCAGCCTTGGCTGCCTCTGGGCACTCCAGCTGCTCGGGGCT
>DATKSV010000088.1:0-46728 GCA_035531535.1 Candidatus Nanopelagicaceae bacterium
CGACGTAGCCAATTTTCCGCTTGAGGTGAACACCCAGGCCAATCCGACCGGCGCTGCGGCGCTCGGCCAGCCCCTGATGGACTCCGCCCAGGTGATTAACGCCCCGGCCGGCGGCCAAGTCAGCTTCCAACTTTTCGCCCCGACCCCGAACAACTCATGCGCTGGAACACCATTGTTGGCGGCGAACTCGAAGAACTACTCGGTCGGCACGACCGTGAGCAGTCCACTGTGGTTCCCAGGCAGCGCGGAGCTCTCCGGAACCTATGAGTGGCTCGCCACCTACACGAACTCCACCACCACCCCGAACATCACCCAGAACAGCGTCTGTGGCAGCGAGCCGGTGGTGGTTGCGGCCCCGTCACTCACGATCAAGAAGACGGCCGATGCGACCTCCGTGGACGCCGGCGGAACCATCGGTTTCACCATTACTTTGACGAATTCGGGGGTGGTGCCGGCGCAGGTGACGAGCCTGACTGATCCTCTGCCCGGTGGGCCCGCGATCAGCTGGGTGATCGCTGCTCAGACCAATCCGGGGCAGTGCCAGATATCGGGTTCCAGTGGTTCCCAGAGGCTCGACTGCGGCCGTTTCGGACTGCCTGTTGGTGCGAGCGAGACTGTGCACGTGACCAGCGCGACGACCGCGGCAAGCTGTGGCACTTATCCCAATACCGCGAGCTTCAGCGCGCTGCCTGGGTTGTTGGAGGAGGCCGGGTATATCGCGGCCGGATCCCAGCAGTCCTCCGGGCTCTCCGGGTCGGCATCGGCTTCCGAGGCCGTGACCTGCCCAAGCTCTCCGCCTGGGCCACCAACTCTCAACACGCCTAATGTCACAACCATCCCGAGCGCCGGCGGTCCAGTTGGAACGGCTCTATCTGACATTGCCCACGTCACCGGGATTGCCAGCCCACTGAGCACCGACAACGTCAGCTTCGCGCTCTACTCCGACTCCTCGTGCTCCACCCTGGTGGACAATCTTGGCACCGCGAGTGTCATCGGGCCAATCAGCACCAATGGGGTCGCCACCTGGACCGCGAGTTCGCCTGGCACCGGCTTCGCCCCGACCGTCGCTGGCACCTATTACTGGGGCGTTACGTTCGATGCTGGCAACGACCCGGCCAACCTCAGCAGCTCGATGCTCTGCGGCGAGCCGGTCACGATCACTCCGGCCAGTGGGACCCTGGGAGCCCACACGACGCCGACGCCAACTCCGGCGGGAGCGGTGAAGGCGGCGAGCACGCCCACGCCGAACACCGGTGCGGACCTCCTCCTGCCCGGGGTGCTGGCGGCCCTGGCGCTCCTCCTCGGCGGCCTGCTGCTCATGACCGGGGTCCGGATCCGGCGCGACCCCACCCGCTGAGTAGACTTCCTAGCGACAAGCTATAGCCCCCGGATGGGCCGTCAGGCCTCTGGCCCCGGGCTCCCCGGGGGTTTCGCTGTGCCAGACCGGCCAGATGGAGGAGGTGAGTTGGACCTGGACGTTGAGTTCTCCAGCCTGCCGTTGGATCAGCTCTCGTCCGCCGCCATGGAGGCGATGGGCTCCATCCCGGGGCTGGAGTACGGGGATCTCAGGGTTCACCGCGACAAGGTCCAGGGCATCCACGTGCGGGAGCACGACCTCATCTCGCTCAGCGACTCCCAGCCCCAGGGTCTCGGGGTCCGAGTGGTGGTAGACGGCTCATTCGGCTTCGCCGCCTCCAGCGAGCTGAGTGAGGCGTCCGTGGTCGGTGCGGTGCGGGCGGCGGCCGAGCTGGCCCGTCAACTGCGGCCGCTCCTCGATGAGCGAGTGCTGCTGGCCGACGAGCCCATCCATCAGGAGGTGTGGGAGGCGCCAGTCGGGCTCAACCCGTTCGCAGTCCCGGCCGAGCGCAAGATCGAGTTCCTGATGGAGGCGACCGCCGCCGGCCTTTCGGCCGGGGCCCAGTTCGCCGAGTTTTACTGCCTTGAGGTTGAGGAGAACCGCTTCTTCGCCAGCAGCGAGGGGTCCCGGATCCGCCAGCAGCGGGTGCGGGTTCATCCCTCCCTGGAGGTGGGGATGGTCGACGAGCAGGGCTCCGGGCTGGTGGAGACGATGCGCTCTCTGTCCCGGCCGGTCGCCCGCGGCTGGGAGTACGTGGAGGCGTACGGATTCCAGCAGGAGGCTCCCCAGCTGGTGGAGTGGTTGCAAGAGAAGCTGGCCGCCCCGTCGGTCTCCCCGGGGACCCAGGATCTGGTCATCGACCCTTCCAACCTCTGGCTCACCCTCCACGAGTCGGTCGCCCATGGCACCGAGCTGGACCGCGCCCTCGGTTACGAGGCCAACTTCGCGGGCACCACCTTCGCCACCCCCGACAAGGTGGGCTCCCTGCAGTACGGCTCGCCCCTGATGCACGTGACCGGGGACCGCACCGAGCCCTTCGGGCTGGCCACGGTCGGGTTCGACGACGAGGGGGTCGCGGCCCAGCGTTGGGACATCATCAAGGACGGGATCCTGGTCGGCTATCAGCTCAACCGACAGATGGCCCGCAAGTTCAATCTGCCCCGGTCCAACGGCTGTGCCTTCGCCGACAGCTGGGCCCATGTCCCCCTGCAGCGGATGCCCAACGTCTCCTTGCAGCCCGACCAGGAGCGGGACACCACCCTGGAGGAGCTGCTGGGGGAGGTGAGGGAGGGTATCTACATCATGGGGGACAAGTCCTGGTCCATCGACCAGCAGCGCTACAACTTCCAGTTCACCGGTCAGCGCTTCTATCGGATCCACAAAGGACGTCTCGCCGGCCAGCTGCGCGATGTCGCCTACCAGTCCCGCACTCCCGACTTCTGGGGCCGCATGGCGGCGATTGGAGGCAAGTCCTCGTGGCGACTGGAGGGTGCCATGAACTGCGGCAAGGGCCAGCCCGAGCAGGTGGCCCCAGTCTCCCACGGCTGCCCGCCCGCGCTCTTCCGCCAGATCAAGGTCCTCAACTCCCGTCAGGAGGGGACAAAGTGAACCTGGAGGAGATCGTCGCGATCGGGATCGAGGAGGGAGGCGCGGCGGTGGTCCTGGCCAGCCACTCCAGCTCCATCAACTGCAGGCTCGCCAACAACACCGTCACCACCAATGGCCAAGAGGAGTCCACCTCGGCCGGCGTGGTCGCCATCGAGTCAGATCAGGTGGGGGTCGAGGCGGCCGACGTGCAGCAGAGGGAGCAGGTCCTGCGGCTGGCGAGGGCGGCCCGGGAGCGCGCCCTGGTGACCCCTCCGGCCCCGGATGCCATGCCCCTGCTGACCCCCTCTGAGGCGGCGGCCCCCAGGGCCGAACCGCCCGGCGGTGATGAAGGCTCCTTCCCACTGGAACCGATCCTGCCGCCCCTGCAGCGAGCCCTGGAGGAGAGCCGCCGTGAGGGGCTGCAGCTCTACGGGTACGCCCAGATGAGCCGGGATCTGGAGGAGCTCGGCACCAGCACCGGGGTCCGACTCCGGGGCGGCCGGAGTGCCGCCTCCCTGACCCTGACCCTCAAGACATCCGACCTCAAGCGCAGCGTCTGGGCGGGGGGGTTGGCCGCCGGGATGGAGGGGCTCGATGTGGCCGGGATGTACCAGGGGCTGCGCGAGCGGCTCGCCTGGACCGAACGTCAGATTCAGCTCGATCCCGGCCACTACCAGGTGATCCTGCAGCCCTCAGCGACCGCGGACATGCTGATGCGGCTGGCCTGGGAGATGCAGGCGCGAGGGGCTGACGAGGAGCGAACCGTTTTCTCCCGCAAGGGGGGCACCCGGGTCGGGGAGCGGATGTACGCTCCCGAGGTCACGATCGAGAGCGACCCCAACTACCCTCTGATGCGGGTCCCGGGGTTCGTGCGCAGCCTGCGCTCGAGCGAGTACGGCTCGATCTTCGACAATGGGCTCGCGGTGGGAGAGACGACTTGGATCGACCACGGGGTTCAGGGCGAGCTGATCTGCCCCCGGCGCTGGGCTAAGGACCACGGACATCCGGTCACACCGGATGTCGAGAACCTGCGGATGAGGGGCACCTCAACCTCGCTGGAGGAGATGGTCGCCACCACCGAGCGGGCTCTGCTCATCACCTCCTTCTGGTACATCCGGGACGTCGATCCCTCCACCCTTTTGCTGACCGGCCTGACCAGGGACGGCGTCTTCCTCATCGAGCACGGCAAGGTGGTGGGCGCGGTCAACAACTTCCGCTTCAACGAGAGCCCGGTCGGGGTCCTGCAGCGGACCACGCAGATCGGCAGAGCCGAGCTCGCCCTCTCCCGGGAGATGGGGGACTCGGTCTTCATCGAGGCCCCGCCGATCAGGGTCGAGGGCTTCTTCATGTCCTCGGTCTCGGACGCCATCTGAGCTTCGGCCAGATGGCGGATGAGCCGGCTCCTCGTGAGTGGCGCGTACCAACCGCGGAGGTCGCCCTCTCGGTGCGGGAGTGGGCCGGCCCGGGCCGGCCCATACTCTGTTTGCACGGATTGGCCAGCAACGCCCGCTGGTGGGACGGGGTGGCGGGCTTCCTCTCGCCTCCCCATCGCGTGCTGGCAGCGGACCTCCGCGGCCACGGCCGCAGCGACCGCCCCGAGCGCGGGTACGGCTTCCCGGAGGTGGCCGGGGACCTCGGGCTGCTGATTTCGCAGCTCGAGCTGAGTCGTCCCGTGGTCGTCGGCCACAGCTGGGGCGCGAGCGTGGCCCTCTGGCTCGCGGGCCTGCTCGACGAAGTGGCCGGGGTGGTCTGTGTCGACGGCGGGGCTGCGGACCTGAGGTCCATCTTCGGCGGCAGTTGGCAGGTGGCTCGGGAGCGGATGCGCCCGCCCCATCTGGAGCACCTCGATCCGGCCCGGGTGGGTCACTTCGTGGCCGCCTCGGCCATCTCGCAGGAGATTGGAGTGGAAGCTGCCACAAAGGCCATGATGGGCAACTTCGAGCGTGATGCCGAGGGTTGGCTGCAGCCGCGCCTCGATCTGGAGCGCCACCTGGAGATTGCGAAAGCCCTCTACGAGCTGGACCAAGAGGAGCTCTGGAGCAGAGTCAGCTGTCCGGTTCTGTTCCTGATGGCTGGAGCGGCGGACCGAGAAGCCAAGGAGGTTGATCTGGAGCGGGCCTGCCATGCGCTGGCGGGGCCGGCCGAGGCTCGGTTCATCGATGGGCAACACGACCTCCCGCTCCAGCACCCGCGGGCGGTGGCGGAGGAGGTGGCGCGCTTCGCCGCCGGTCTTCCGCGCGCGCCCCACTCGCGGGGGTGAGGTCGGGCCGGCCATGGGGGCCAGGCGGCCAGATCGCCTGGCGGATGGTGCCGGGGCAGGCCGGCGAGTTACCGGGGTCGGCCGAATTCCGGTAATCTGACCCGGTGCCAGGTCTTCACGCAGCCATCGCGAGCTGGTTGAGCCTTCCTGGGGCCGGGGGCGGCATCGGCTGCGCCGGAAAGCTGAGATGGAGACCTCGCCTGAAGCAAGGCGGCGGAGGTGGCTGGATCCTGCCGCTTGAGGGCAAGGTTGGATGGCTTGCCCCGCCGGCCATGGAAGGCCGCCGGTGAGCCAGGACCAAGTCCGCGGCATCTCCCAGGCCGCCAACACCTTGAGCCACCTGCTCTGGCTCTTCCAGCGCCAGGAGCCCGAGGTGGCGGAGTTGGTCCGGGCCAGGGGCTCGGATGGCTTCCCGCACTACCTGACCAGCCGGCTCGGCGTCCTCCCGGAGGGGCGCTGGGCGGAGGCGGCGTACATCACGCCGGAGTCCCTGATCGAGCATCTGCTGCCACGTTGCCGGGAGCTTGACCCTCCCGCCTACGTGCAGGCCAGCCTGGACGCCGCCGGCAGGGCTCTGCGGCGGCTCCATCCCGCTCTGCCGCCGGCCGGGCTGAGGGAGTTGGCGGGGGCCGCCTCTCCGGAAGGACAGCTGCCCTACGCGTGGGCCTCGCTGCCGCGCAGCGGAGACACCCACCAGGACGCCATCCTGGATGCCATGGTGCTGCGGGAGGATCGCGCCGAGGGCCATTACCGGGCGGCGCGGGAGCAGGGCCTGGACCCGCTCCAGCTGCTGGTGCTGACCGCCCTTTGGAGAGGGCAGCCCCAGGACGCCATCGGTCGCAACTTCAAGTGGAGTCAGGAGGCGATCGAGGCGGCGGCTGGCAGTCTGCGGGAGCGGGGCTGGGTGGGCACGGACGGCGAGCTGACAAACCCAGGGATCGCCGTCAGAGAGGAGATCGAGCGCGCCACCGACCAAATGGCTGAGCGGCCACTGCTGGCCCTCCCAGAGCAGAGACGCGCCACCCTGGTGGCCCAGCTCTCGGAACTGGCGGCGGTCTGATGCCGACTTTCTGCTGGCAAACTCCAACCTCTCCGTTACCTGCCGGGCCCCAGGAGGGTTTACCCCACATGGGTTTCGATTCCGGCTCACCTCCCCAGGGAAGGTCTGATGCGCGCTAGCCGGTGGCTCCTGGTCGGGCTGGGCACCTGCCTGGTGGTGGCGGTGGCGGTGGACGCGCCGCTGGCCTACCACAGCTCCAGGGGGCTCAAGACAGAGAGCCAAGGGGCCGGCCAGTTGCTCTCGAAGGAAAAGGCCCTGGGCCTGCCCGCGGCCCAGGCGGCATCGCTTCAGGCCCAGCTGAACCAGGTCAACACCGCCCAGTGGTGGTCACCTACCTTCCTCTTCGCCAACCAGTCCGGGGCCATCGCCTCACTGCGGGCGCAGACCGAGCGGGATTGGGGTTTGGCGCTGGCCGCCAGCCGAAAGCAGGCTCAAGTCCTGCTCACCAGCTACACCGACTACGTCGGCCACAACTCAGCCTGGCTATCCGCCCCCAGCCCGGGGCAGGTCAAGGCCTGGTCCTCGCAGCTGCAACGGGCCAAGACCCCAGGGGCGCTGGACGCCCTTATGTCCCAGCTCCAACTGCACCTCACCCAGGCGACGTCGGAGGTCAAGGCGGCCCAGGCCAAGGCGGCGGCCTCGGTGACCCTGGCCAATGCCCCGGGCGGGCTGCTCCAGGAGGCGGCGCAGCTGGACGACATCGCCAAGAGCGACAACCTGGCGGTCTTGCAGGTGCCCCAGGACGCGGCCGCCCTGCAGCAGGCTCTCAACGCCAATCAGAGCGGCGCCGCCCAGAACGCCGCGCTCACCCAGCAGCTGGCCCTGCTCCGAGCCGAGATCGGGCTCAACAACTCCCTGGTGCAGCAGTCGCTGGCGGTGATGGACCTGGTCGACCAGGCGGGGGCTGAGCAGACTCCCAACTCGGCCGCCTATCTGGCCCAGTACCAGGGGTCCCAGCAGGCGCTCAAGGCCGCTCAGACCCCCAACCAGCTGGCCCAGGTCCAGGCCACCCTGAACACCGTGCAGCAGGGCGCTCAGGCCAGTCTCAACTCCGACCAGTGCGGCCACACCACCATCTCCGGGAAGTCGATCTACATCTCACTCTCGCTCCAGGAGATGGTGTTCTACGACAGCGGCTGCGTCGTCAAGGCGACCCCGGTCACGACCGGCCGGCCGCTGCTGCGGACCCCCACCGGCACCTTTCACATCTTCGACAAGCAGTCCCCCTACGTCTTCATCTCCCCCTGGCCGCCGGGGTCGCCATTCTGGTACCCGACCAGCCCGGTCAATTGGGTGATGGAGTTCGACCAAGGCGGGTACTACATCCACGACGCTCCCTGGGAGCCCACCAGCGAGTACGGCCCCGGCAGTGAGAACCTCGTTCCGCAGGCCAGCCACGGCTGCGTCCAGACCCCGGGCGCGGTGATGGCCTGGGCCTACACCTGGACCCCCATGGGGACCGCGGTCGTGATTGCCAACTGAGGCTGGTTTGAGCCCGCAGCCCGGCGCTGAAAGTAGTCTTCAGCTTGACCCCGAGCTGCTCGAGCAGCTTGCTTTCCGGAGCCAGCTCCGTTACATCTTCCGGCGGGCGCTGACCGCGCTGGACGCCGCCGCCGCCGAGCTCGGGCTGAGCACCATGGGCTACCACGTGGTGCTGGTCCTGGGAGGAGCCGGCCCGGCCGGGATCTCGGAGCAGGAGCTGGTCGACCAGCTCGCCTCCAGCCGGGCCCACACCTCGGTGCTGGCCCGCTCCCTGGTCGAGCAGGGACTGATCGAGCGGGGGCCGATGGGCAAGGACCGGCGCCGAGTGACGCTGCGGCTGACCAAGCGGGGATGGGAGGTGGTGGCGGAGATCGCGGAGCGCCACCGGATCAGGATGCAAGCCCTGGTCGAGGGATGGGACCCGAGCGCTTTCGAAGAGCTCCTGGAGCGGATCATGCTGGTCTATCTCGGGCTCGAGGGGAGGGTGCGGGTGGAGCGCCTGGAGCCGACCAAGGAGAGTTCCTGAGCCGAGCGCCCCAGCCCCGGACGATAATGGGCGGCCGGTGACGATCCCTGACAGCTTCCCCGGCAGGCGCCGTCCGGCGTCCCGGGACTGACCCGAGGAGGTTCGCATGGAGAGGCCGAAAATCCCGCCCTCGCGGCGCGCGCAGATGGAAGGTCCCGCCTATCTCGGGCCGACCACGTTCGCCCGGGCGGTGGGGATAACCGAGGAGTCCGAGCTCGACAGCTGGCGTCCCGACATCGCGGTTATGGGGGCGCCCTGGGACGATTCAACCACCTATCGGCCCGGAGCCCGCTTCGGGCCCAGGGCGGTTAGGACCGCCAACTACCAGATCCCGGAGTGGCATCTGGACCTGGAGGTGGCTCCCTTCAAGGAATTGACCGTGGTCGACTACGGCGACGCGGTCTGCCTGCCCGGCCAGGTCGAGGCCTCCCACAAGGCGGTCTATGACAGGGTGCGCGAGATCGCGTCTCGGAGGATCATCCCGGTCGTCATCGGCGGAGACCACTCCATCACCCTGCCCTCGGCGACCGCGGTCGCCGACTGCGTGGGCCGCGGCAAGCTGGGGATCGTCCATTTCGACGCCCACGCCGACACCGCCGCGGAGAGCTTCGGGAACCCTCTCTCGCACGGCACCCCCATGCGCCGGCTGGTGGAGTCAGGGGCGGTCCCGGGGCGCAACTTCGTGCAGATCGGGTTGCGCGGCTACTGGCCCCCCAAGGAGGTCTTCGACTGGATGCGGGAGCAGGGGCTGCGCTGGCATCTGATGGAGGAGATCTGGAGTCTGGGGGTGGCCGAGGTGGTGCGGCGGGCGGTGGCCGAGGCGATGGACGGCCCCGAGCTGATCTACATCTCGGTCGACATAGACGTCCTGGACCCCGGCTTCGCCCCCGGGACGGGCACCCCCGAGCCCGGCGGAATGGATCCGGCTGACCTGCTTCGGGCGATCCGGCAGGTGGCGCTGCACACGCCGGTCGTGGCCATGGACGTGGTCGAGGTGGCCCCGGTCAACGACCCCGCCGAGCTGACGGCCCAGAACGCCAACCGCTGCATCATGGAGCTGATCTCGGCTGTGGCAGCCAAGCGCCGCGGGGTCCGCAGCCTGGCCGCGCTGGGGGAGACGACGGCTTCCGGCAGGCGCTAGCCGGGATTCACTCCAGGACCACCACCAGCTCGCTGCGAGGCAGCTCGCAATAGGGATTGGAGCCGGGGCGCAGGTAGCGCAGCCAGGCTTGGGGAACTATCACCCCGAGGTGGGAGCGCTGCAGCCCGGCGGCGCTGGCTTGGGCCCGCCCGAGGTCGGGGTAGCCGACGGCGCGCCCGTCCGAGACCACTCCGCAGTGCGCCCTCAACTCCTCGGCCAACCGGTCGGTCAGCTCCCAGACAACCGCTTCGGCGAGGGCCGGGGCAAGCTCCTGCCACGGCGGCAGGCGCAGGGTGATCTCGCCGGTCGCCTGGCCATTCATTTGGCACGCTTCGAGGACGACGGCCACGCCATGCCAGACCAGCGGCTCGCCCAGGATGAGCGGGGCGCCCCGCCGGGTTCCGGTCACGTAGCGCTGGCGGCTCGGGTCCGGCTCGACTCCGCCGGCCGCCCTCAGGATGTCCAGCGCCCTGCCCGCCAGCCACGGCCCGCCTCGGTCCAGCGGGCAGCTGAGCGACACCGTGGTCTCATCGGCGGTCGGGAGACAGCAACGCCAAGCAGGGGTCCCCGGTTCGGACTGGGTCATCACCAGCCCAGGTTACCGGCCCGGCCCTGCCCCATCGGGAGCCGGCGCGGGACGTTTTTCGTCCGGGATCGAGGGCGAGCGACGGCCAGCTGCCGCCACCTGGCCCGCGACCGTCTCGACCCAGCAGCGCTCCTCAAGCTCCCGGTTTTGCCAACCAAGGGCGAATTCGAGGTGGATTGGCGCTTCGACGTCCTTCGCTAAAAGCGGCTGATCCACCAGTTGCGCCACCGGTGCGATCAGGTTCAGGGCGATAAATCTGTTCGTTGAGACGAGCCGCCCCTTAGCCATGGGGCCCGCAAGGGCCGATTCCCTCGTCAGGGAGCGGCGGGCGCCACGTCTCCATAGGCGAGCGCGAACCCATTCGCGTTCAGCGCCGACGGCGTGGACACCTGGACCCCGTTCTGGACCATCGAGATCTCGGCGAGGGCCCCCTCGGTCCCGGCCAGCTGGAGCTGGCTGAAGTCGGTCGGGGTGTAGGCCGCCAGCGGATAGGTGGGAATCCCGGGAGCCTCCACGATCCACTCTGCCGACGCGCCCAGGCCGTTGTAGGCGGGGTTGGTGTGGAATGTCTGCCCGGTCGTGGTGTCGGTCATGGTGATGCTCCAGAGCCCGCTGCTAACCTGCCCGATGGACACCGTGATCGAGTCCCCGGGAGCGACGGTCATGGTGGTGATGGGGTTGGCGGCGGCGGGGAAGACCTCCCACCAGGGCTGGATGAAGAACTGCTGGGGGTTGGCGGGGTTCGGCTGCTCGTCGACCCCTGCCTGGATCACAGTTGAGCTGCCCCAGCCGTCGATCCCGACCCACTCTCCCATGTAGCTGTTGCTCTGGGCGGAGGCCAGGCTGGGGACCTGGAAGGTGCCGGCTATGGCCGTGTAATGACCATCGATGGCGGCATAGCCCGACCAGTTGGACGAGGTCCCCATCGTGGTGGCGGCGGTGGTGGGCAGGCCCGCCACGACCACCGAGAGCGCCAGCTGAGCGGTGACCGTCTGGGGAGTGGGCGAACTGGCGTCCATGACCTGCACCGTGAAGGTGGCGGCGGTCGGAGCGCCCGGAGTCCCCGAGATGACGCCGGCCGCAGACAGGGTCAGTCCGGCCGGCAGTGACCCCGAAGTGAGGGCCCAGGTGTAAGGATGGAACCCGCCCGAGGCGGCGAGCGCGAACGAGTAGGGGACCTGGGCGGTCCCTCCCGGCAGCGAGCTGGTGGTTATCAGCAACTGGCTGGGCAGGGGAGTGAAGTAGCCGAAGGCGTCGACGATCACGTCGGCAGAGCCGGCCCGGTTGTAGGCAGCTACCGAACCGCTGCCGCTGAGGGTGGCCACGGTCAGGTTCGAGGCCACCTGCCCCGGCGACCAGTTGAGGTCGGAGGCGGTGGGCATCGGCGCTCCCGGGAACACGGTGAGGAAGCTGGCCGCGGTGGTGTCGGCCGCGGTCACGTTGGCCACCACGGCGGTCGCTCCCGGGGCCAGGCCGTCGACCCCGGCCAGCTGCTGGGTGAGCGTCTGGCCCTGGTGCAGGGTGCCGCCGGTGAGCCTGGTGTCGAGCACCCGGACCGGGGAGATGGGGGTGAAGAGGCTGGCGCCGCTCGGGGTGGCGCTCCCGTTGCTGAAGTAGCCGTTGACGTCGATCACCACATCGGCAGAGCCGCTGGCGTTGGTCACCGAGATCATGCCGGTAGGCCCCAGCGGCACCATCGCCCGGTTCGCCACGGTCTCTCCAGCTGTCCAGTTCAGGTTGGAGGCCAGCGGAGTCGCTGTCCCCTGGGGATAGGCGGTGAGGTAGCCGCCGGAGCTGGTGTTGGTCGCCGTCAGGTTGATCAGGACCGCGGCGGCGCCGGACGTCGGCACCCCTCCTGCTCCGCTCACCTGGACGTTCAAGGTCGCTCCCGGACCCAGGCGGTCGCCGGAGTTGGGATAGCCGCTGTGGGGGCGGGTGTCGGTGATGCGGGCCGGGGCCAGGGGCAGGTAGCTGCCGGCGGTGCTGCTCCCCGCCTCAGGGGCGAAGTACCCCTCCAAGTCGACCACGACGTCGGCCCTTCCGGCATGGTTGTAGAAGCTCACCTGGCCGTTGCTGCCGACCGCTACCAAGACCAGGTTGGGCACGCTCTGGCCCGCTGTCCAGTCCAGGTTCGAGACCCCGGGCTGGGTCGCCCCGGCCGGGTACACCGCGAGGTAGCTGGCGGCGGTGGTGTTGGCGACGGTCACGTTGAGGGCCACCGCGGTGGCGTTGGTCGGGACCAGGTTGCCGGTCACCGTGAGGTCGAGGGTGGCCCCAGGGCCGAGCGTGGCCCCGGTGATCCTGGTGTCCAGCAGCCGGGTGGGGGTGAGCGCCGTGTAGGCGCTGCCGGAGGTCTGCTGCGTGGTCGCCGTCAGGGCGGATCCCTGTTGGGGCAGATCGGGCCAAGCTTTCTGGCCCGGCTGGACTGCGACCGACCCTCCACCGGCTCCTTTCAGCCCGGAGTGGTTGGCGAGCGCGGCCGAGGTCAGGGCGGCTCCTGAATCTGGGAGCAGAGGATGCACTGCGGTCAGGGACGAGGCCGCCGCGACCGGCATCGTGCCCAGCGCTCCTGCAGACCCCACCACTGCGACCGCGAGCGAGATCCAGAGCCCGCGTGAGAGGGAGCCCATCAGCCGCGGGCCAGGGGGCCCGGTGCGCCCGCTGACCTTGCCGGCTGCTTGCGGTCGAAGGTGGGCGGAGGCAGGACCTGGCCCGACAGCCCGATGGCCGGCCCGGCCCACGTCCGACGTGGCCTGGCCTGGTCCGGATCTGGAGTGGCTCCAGCCCCTGGAGTGCCAGCTTGATTTGGCCCCCCCACGGAGCCGCAGTTCGGCCCCAGGGCAGGTTCGATTTGGATTCTCAGCGGCCTCACCATCTGAGGCTATCGGCGGCAGGGCAAGGTGGGACCCCCTGTCACCGTGCCGTCACTGGGCTTGACGATGGTCCGCAGGGTCGGGCTTGGCCCGGGCGACCGGGGGGCCCGCTCGGCCGGTCCTGCGGCCCGCCCGACGCCGCTGGCCCAACCGCACCGGGCCACGCGCGCTACGCTAGCGGCGTTCACACTGGAGCCGCCGGGAAAGCCATCTCCCGGGGTCACAGCCGTAAGAGAAGGCGATCACCCATGAGAGCTGACACCGAGCCGATGCCGCAGGCGCCGGAATTCCGCGAGACTCTGCTGGACGGGGTCGACCACATCGAGTTCTACGTGGGCAACGCCCGTCAGGCGGCCCACTTCTACCGCTCCGCCTTCGGCTTCGACGTCGTCGCCTACTCCGGCCCCGAGACGGGGGTGCGGGACCGGGCCTCCTATGTGCTCCGCCAGGGGGATGTCCGCCTGGTGATGACCGCGCCGCTATCTCCCGACGGGGAGATCGCCGAGCATGTGCGCCTCCACGGCGACGGGGTGCGGGCGCTCGCCTTCCAGGTGGACGATGCCGCCGCCGCCTACCAGGACGCGGTCGGGCGCGGGGCCAGGCCGGTGGCCGAGCCGCATGTGGTCGAGGACCAGCAGGGTGCCATCCGGCTGGCCACGGTCAAGACCTTTGGCGACACCGTGCATACCTTCGTCGAGCGCAACGAGTACGAGGGGACGTTCATGCCGGGCTACCGGGCCGAGCTCAAAGGAGGCGTGGGAGCCGGCCTGCAGGTGGTCGACCACTGCGTCTGCAACGTCGAGCTCCATCGCATGGACGAGTGGGTCGACTGGTACAACAAGGTCTTCGGCTTCGATGTCTTCCAGGAGTTCGACGAGAACGACATCGCCACCCAGTACTCGGCCCTGCGCAGCAAGGTGGTGCGCGGTGGTCGCGGGGGCAGCATCACGTTCCCCATCAACGAGCCGGCCAAAGGCCTGAAGCGCTCTCAGATCGACGAGTACCTGGACTACTACCACGGCCCCGGAGTCCAGCACATCGCCCTCCACACCGCGGACATCGTGGAGACGGTCGGCTGGCTCCGCCAGCAGGGCGCTGAGTTCCTGGCCGCGCCCAAGTCCTACTACGACACCCTGGGAGAGCGGGTGGGCGACATCGACGAGGACGTGGAGCGGCTGCGCCAGCTCAACATCCTGGTCGACCGCGATGAGCACGGGTACCTGCTGCAGATCTACACCCGTCCGGTGGAGGACCGCCCCACCCTCTTCTTCGAGGTGATCCAGCGCAAGGGTTGCCGGGGCTTCGGCAAGGGCAACTTCCAGGCCCTCTTTCAGGCCATCGAGCAGGAGCAGGAGGCGCGCGGCAACCTCTGACCAACTTCATTACGCCGGGCGCCAGGAGCCGATGATGGCGGCCGTCCACCGCGACCCGGAGGGGCCCGCTGTGCGTGGGCCTCTGACGGTGGCCGCCGCCCGCCGGGAGATGATGGCAGCGGCGCCCCGACTGGCTCCCGAGGCGATCCCCCTGGCGGGGACGGCGGTGGGACGGGTGCTGGCGGAACCGGTGATCGCCTCCGTCCTGCTGCCCCCGTTTCCCAACAGCGCCATGGACGGCTACGCGGTCCGAGTCGCAGATATCCCCAAGGTTCCCTGGCGACTGCCGGTGGCGGGAGAGATGGCGGCAGGGATGGCACCGGGCGCGGTCGCTCTCCTGCCGGGGAGCTGCGCCAAGGTCATGACCGGAGCGCCGCTCCCAACCGGGGCTGACGCCGTTGTCCCCTACGAGTGGACCGACCGGGGAACGGCCGAGGTGCTCATCCACGAGCGGCCCCGCCGCAACAACGCGGTCCGGCAAGCTGGGGAGGACGTCTCGCCCGGCCAGCAGGTTCTACCCGCGGGGCACCGCGTCCGGCCCACTGACCTGGCCCCGCTGGCGGCCTCAGGGGCGGCTGGGCTAAAGGTGGGGAGGCGGCCGCGGGTTGCTCTGCTGACGACCGGCGATGAGATCCGAGCGGCCGGCAGCGACCTGATGCCGGGCCAGATCTTCGACACCGCCGGGCCGGCCCTGGAGGGATTGGTGGCGGCGGCGGGTGGTGAGCTCAGCTTCCGGGGCCGGGTCGGGGACGACCCCGTGAAGGTGCGCGAGGTGCTGCTGCAGGCTGCTGCCATGAGCGATGTCGTGGTCACGGTGGGGGGTGTTAGCCTGGGGGATCACGACCACGTCCGAGCCATCGTCGAGGAGCTGGGCGGGCTGCAATTCTGGCGGGTGGCGATGCGCCCGGGCAGGCCCATCGCCTTCGGCGAACTGGCTGGCGCGGTCTTCGTGGGGCTGCCCGGCAACCCCGTCTCCGCCTGCGTCACCTTCATCCTGTTCGGGGTTCCCACTCTTTTGGCGATGCAGGGCTCGGCGCGGCCGGAGCCTCCGACCGTGTACGCGGAGTTACTGGAGGAGATCGCCAAGCCAGAGGGCCTGGAGACCTTTCATCGAGCCGCGCTCCGGCCCCGCCCGGGCAAGCTCCCCGGCGTCAGGCTGACCGGCAACCAGAGCAGTGGGGCCACCATATCGCTGGCCAGGGCGGACTGTCTGTTGGTGCTGCCGGCACGGGGCGCCCGGGTCGCCCGCGGGGCGGTGCTGGAGGTTATCCCGCTGGTCTGAGGGGGGTGGACAAATCTCCCTCGGCCCGCTTCCTTGCCCCGTCGCAGTTGCAGGAGAGTCCGCTCCCTGGCGCGTGCCAGCGCTCACCCGTGCCGGCTCGACCAGAGCGCGTTTGCCACCTCCGGCCCGCCGATTTGGGTTGATGCACCGACCTCCCGGCTGAGTTCCAATCGACCGGATCCTGGCAGTCCAGCGCCGAGCCGATTGACTGGCGAAGGGGTTGCGGGGAGGTGCGGTTCGGTGCCTGGCGGTGCGGCCCGGGCCACCGCGGTTGGACTGGGTCGTGCGGGGATTTGCCGTCGCTGGCAGCTCAGCCCAGCTCGAGGTCCTCGCCTGCGCTGCCAGCGGCGGCTGCCGCCCTCTTCGCTTGCTCCAACACCTGAAGCCGTTCGTTCTGGCTCAGACCGGCCGCCGCTCGTCCCGCCAGGTAGGCGGCCAGGGGCGCGAACTGGCGGGCGCCGGAGGTGTGCGCGGCCTCGCCGGCCAGGTCCAAGACCAGCTTGGCCTCTTCGGGGAGGAGCACGGCGTCGCCCGCTTCCAGCGACTTCAGATAGCGGTCAAACCAAGCGTTCAAAAGGGTCCTCCAGTGTCGGGTTCGAGCGCGGCCAAGCGGGCCGCGTCCAGCTCCTCTGGCGTGTTGCAGTTGATGAAGGAGCTGGCGCCTGGATCCCAACTCCGCCAGGTCGATTCTGCCACCTCGATCGTCCGCAGCCGTGTGATCGCCCGGCGCAGAGGCACGCCGCGCTCCCCCGGCAGCCGCTCCACCTCTCGCAGTCGGATGGCGGCTCGGCGGCGGTAGACCGCGAAGAGGGGCTCGATCCGGCCCCGGTGCGAGGCCGCGGTCAGATCCGCGAGGGGATTCTCCCGTGCCAGTTCGATCAAGCCCTGGGCGAGCGCTCGGGCCGGGAAGGGGGTGTCCACCGCGACCGCCAAGACCAGATCGGAGTTGGCCGCGGCAAGTCCCGCCAACAGGCCCCCCAGGGGTCCTGGGAACTCCGGGTCGTCCCGGACCAAGCGGCAGCCCAGACCGTAGCTGGTGTTGGCCGCCAGCAGGCAATCGGTGGCGAGTGGACGGAGGGCGAGCTGGACCCGGGCCGCCAGCGAAGGGCCCCCTTCGCCGGGGAAGGGGATGGCGGCCTTGTCGCGGCCCATCCGCGAGCTCATGCCGCCAGCCAGGATCAGCAGGGTGAGCGGCGAGTCGGCGGGCGGCATGGCGGGCCTCAGCCGGCACCCGGGCCGCCTGGCAACCCCACCCGGTCGGGCCGGCTGTAGACGTTGCAACGCTCGCCGCGCAGGAACCCGATCAGGGTGACCCCCAGCAGCTCTGCCGTCTGCACCGCCAGCGAGGATGGCGCTGAGATCGATGCCACCACTGCCACCTGGGCGGCTGCTGCCTTCTGCACGATCTCAAAGCCCGCCCGTCCGCTCACGACCATGGCGCTGTTGGTGAGGGGCAGGCGGCCCTCTGCCAGGGCGCGGCCGACCAGCTTGTCGACGGCGTTGTGCCGGCCCACGTCTTCGGCGACCATCATGGGGCTGCCCTCCCATGAGAGCAGCCCGGCCGCGTGCAGGCCCCCGGTCGTGCTGAAGACGCGCTGGGACTCTGCCAGCATTTCGGGTAGGTGGAAGATGCGCTCGATTGGCCAGACGAAGTCGCCCTCGACCGGAGGCTGGAATCTCTGCAGCGCCTCCAGGGTCGCGGCCCCACAGATGCCGCAGGCGCTGCTCGAGGGCAGGGCTCGCTGCCAGCCCAGGCCGCCGTCTGGCAGCGGGGCGCGCAGCTTGACGTCGACCAGGTTCTCCGCCTCGGGGTCCAGCTCCAGCTCCAGTTGCGGGAAGTGCAGGTCGCGCTGGCCACTGGGAGCGATCCGGACCGAGGCGATCTCAGCGACCTTGGCCACCACGCCCTCGGCGTGGAGCAGTCCGAGGGCCAGCTCCAGATCCGACCCCGGGGTGCGCAGCATGATCGCCAGCGGTAGGGAGTCGACCATCAGCTGGAGGGCATCCTCCCGGGCCACCTCGTCGAACGCCGAGCCGGCCGTGGTCCCCTGAACACGTGAGATCCGGACCCGCTGCTGGCCGGTCCGGGACGGGGCCGGTTCTACGTCCATGCCCCGATCCTAACCATCCTCACCTCCAGGCGATGGCGGCCGCCGGCTACTCGTCGTGGGGGCAGCTTCCCACCGGCTCCCCATGGTGACAGCCGCAGCGATCCGAGGTCTGCTCCAGCAGCAGGTCGCCGTCCGGGAAGTTCAGCCTGGGTCCCGGGGCCTGGTCGGAGGGACCCACCAGGCGCGCCCGCAGCACGTAGCAGACGCGGCCTCCACAGGAGGTCGCCGCCAGCATGTTGGGATTGCCCGCCCGTACTAGGCGATCGGCCATGACGGCCGACTCCACATGGTCGATCCGCCGGTGCCCCACCGATGTGTAGTAGGAGCCCAGGCTCATGTCCATAGGGGTTCCGGGATCCCCAGCCAGGGCCATT
This sequence comes from Candidatus Nanopelagicaceae bacterium, assembly GCA_035531535.1. Lineage (GTDB taxonomy): Bacteria > Chloroflexota > Dormibacteria > Aeolococcales > Bog-877 > AG-12. Next base: position 18,013 of record DATKSV010000088.1, read on the forward strand.
GCCACCACCTCGGCCACGCACTGGGTCCCCAGGTCGGTCAGTCGGCGGGTCAGGCTGCCGCAGGTGTCCGAGTCCAACACAGGGGCGCTTCTCTGGGCCAGCAGCGGGCCGGCGTCGATGGCCCGGGCCACCCTCTGGAAGCTGACCCCGGCCTCGCGCTCCCCGTTCACGATGGCCCAGTAGACCGGCTCCGGGCCGCGGTAGCTGGGCAGCAGCGACGGGTGCACGTTGACCCAGCCCAACTTGGGGATGCGCAGGGCGCGCTCCCCCAGGATCTGGTCGAAGCTGGCGACCATGAAGAGGTCCGCGTGGAGCCGCTCCAGAGCCACCAGGGAGTCGTACTCGTTGACCCTGGCCAGCCGCAGCAGGGGCACGTCGAGGTGGTCAGCCACCTGGCTGAGGGCGTTCTCTCCGGCGATCGCCGGGTTGGCCCCCACGCTGGTGGCAATCCCGGCCACCTGCACACCGGAGTCGATCAGGGCCAGCAGGAGGGCCAGACTGAAGTCGGACGGGAAGCCGGCGAAGCCGACCCGGGGACCGCCTCTGGCGGCGGGGCGATCGGTGCCTCCGGGAAGTGGCGGGATGCGCAGGTCGGGGACCATGCGGAACTCGGACTTGGCCCGCAACCAACTCTGCACCTCAGCCAGCCAGGGGCTGGCCGGCTGCGAGGTCGCGGTCTGGCCTTGGTGCAGCACGGTGACCATGGTAGCTGCCGCTCTGCAGCCGACATCCAAACGCTCCGTCACCATTTCGTTGACCGGGCGCTACGCGGTTGCGGACCCTGGCTGTCAGACTCTCGATCTAATGGCAGTAGAAGGCCGGGCGCCGAAGACCGGGAGCTCCGTCGCCCAGGGGATAGAAGATCTGGCCCAGTCCTGGGCCCATCTCGCCCGCGAGATGGCTCCCGAGGTGCCCGAACTCCCGGCCGTCCTGCAGCAGGAGGTGGTCTCGCTCAACGTCGGGGAGATCACCGAGGAGCGCCTCAACCAGGTCGCCCACGCGATCGTGCAGCGGGTCAGCGACGCCGGGTTCTCCGAGAAGGCCGCGGCGCTGCAACGGCGGATGGGCCGAGCCATGTATGAGCTTCTCCTCCTGATCGCAACCGAGGAGGAGCTGCGCACGATGGGCATGCTGCTGGAGGCTGCGGAACCCCCCATCCCGGCGGCGGCCCCGAGCCCGGTGACACCAACCAGCCCGACTGCGCCAGGTCCGAACTCGAACCTTGCGGTCGGCAAGTCTGTCCCTGCCGCGCAGTCCCCGGTTGCGGCGCCGTCCTCCACTCCCCAGCCCAGACCGGCGAGCCCGCAGGCCGCTAGGCCGCCCTCGTCGGTGGTGGCAGCTCCTCGGACCGCGCCGCCAACGGCCGCACCGCTCCCCACGCCCGTGATGGGTCCGCCACCGGGGGCAACCGTCCGGGCGGCGCTGCCGGAGCCGGCCCGGTCGGCCACGCCAACCAACTCGGCACCGCCTGCGGTGCCTCCTGCACCCACCAAGCAGGCGCATGCGGTGGTGTCGGTCGCCGCAGCCGCGCCGCTGGCCAAGGTGCCCTTGTCGCCATCGGCGGCGCCCATGTTCACCCGGGTCGAGGCTCCGCCTCTGGCGCCGCCGCCAGCGGCCCCGGTCGCCGCGGAGGCAGTCAGTGAGGAGGCTGGACTATGGGGATTCGACCCGGCCGAGCGAGAGAGCCCAGCTGAGATGGCCACTGGGCTGGCGCCAGCAGCAGTAGACGAGGCCGCGGTCGCGGTGGAGCCGGCCCTGGCCGTCGAGTCGCGCCCTGCCGGTTCCGCGCCGGTAGCTTCCACCGCCGGCTCACCGGCGGCTTCGCCACACGGCTGGACGGTGCGGCTCTCTCCTCGGGCCACGCGCGAGAGGGAGAACAGGCTGCGCAAGCGGCTGGACGAGATCCCGGCGCTGACCGATGAGATCGTCGCCCAGGTGCATGCGCAGCGCCGGGCGGTCTCGGACCGCGGGACGGCGCGGGAGGCGGTTCGTGCCGCCTCGGAGCAGGCGGCGCCGAGCGAGCTCGCCGTGGCTGTCCAGCGCATGGCGGAGCTGATCGATGGGCACCGGCTGACCGAGGCGGCGGCGCTGGCGCTGCGCGCCTCCGAGGCGTTCCCGGGAGAGTCCTCGGCGGAGCTGGCCTGCCGCGCCGGAGAGGCGGCCCGGCACTCCAAGGACGACGAATTGGCCACTCTGTGCTTCACGACCTCGGTATTGGCGGCACCCCCCGGAGATCCCGCCTGCTGGCAGCTGGCCGGCATGGCGCTGGAGCGCAAGGACCCCCGACTGGCTCCGATCTGGATGGAGTTCCTGGCCAAGCTGCTGCGAGCGAGGGGCGCCGACGAGGACGCCGTGGTGGTCTACCGCCAGCTTCTGAGCCTAACCCCAAGACGCGAGGATGTGCGCGACATCCTACGGGTCGCATCGCTCACCGGCGTCCTCCCGGACTAGGGCTTATCCTCTTCACTCAGCAAGTGCGAGGAAGCAGTGATCCGAAGTCGAATCACGATGCCGTTATCGGCAGTGGTGGTGGTGATGGCTGCCGTGCTGCTAACGGGTTGTGCCACGGGCCCGACCCCAATCAAACCAACGTGCTGCGACCAGGCGGCCAAAGGGCCGTCTTCGATAGAGGTGAGCGGCGTTCTTCTGATGACCGGCGGCGTTGCGAATGCTCCGACCGCGACTCCAGTGTCCGGGGGAATCGTCACCTTCCGGTTGGAAACTGACCTCGGCTCCTCTTCAGTGAGCGTCCGGACTGCCAAGGATGGCGAGTTCCACCTTTACCTTGCGCCGGGCGCGTATCGGGTTGAAGCAGCGAACGCCATGTCTCCCGGGGCGCTCAAAGGCTCCTTCGGTCCGTTCCAGATCCACTCAAGGCACAACGGGTCGCTGAAGCTGACTCTTGTGGCCCTGTAGCGCAGCGGAGCCGGCTTCACGGTGATGGCAGGCGGAGTGCCCATGTCGATCGCCGGGAAGACACTCGTCTCGCCTCCGATGTGTGCATCGAATTTTCTTTCGGGTCGTGGCCTGGCCCGATCTACGACGACGGACGGTACAGGGACCCACTCCAAGCTAGGTCGAGAATGGTGCTGAGGGAAGGGGATAAGCACTACCGGGCTAGGGCCGTTTCAACAGCCTCATTCGGCGTCGGGGCCGCGCTCTGCTCGCCTCCTGCTTGGGCACCACGCTGATGCTCCCGTCGCTCTCCATCTCCACCAGGGTGGTGTCTGAGACCCCGTCCACGCCGTGCTCACGCAGTGCCATCTCGGCTTCGTCGGGGTCCACGCCCTCGCGCTTGAGGGCACCAGGGATCCAGGCTCCGTGGCTGGCCAGGACGGTGGCGGGCGACTGCAGCAGGTGGCTGACAACTGGGCTCCGAAGACGCGCCCAGCCCACCCCCCAGTTGAGCAGGAAGAGGGTGCCGATGATGACCAGGCCCCCCAGCAATGAGCTGTCGGGACCAGTCATGGCCGGCTGCACCGCGTTGGCCACCAGCAGCACCAAGACCAGATCGAAGATGGTCATCTGGCCGAGTTCTCGCTTGCCGAAGACTCGCAGCGCGATCATGAGCACCAGGTAGATGGTTATCGAGCGCACCACGAGGTCCCATGGCGCGATCGCGAGATGGGTCAGGTCCACGACGATCCTCCTTGGCTGAGACAGAAGCTGAGGGGCAGGCTCCCCCGATCCTGGCAATCCTGCCTGAACGGGCAGGCGGGCGTCTTCATTCGGCTCCGGTGCGGGTGGGACCCGGGTGATCGGCTCCGCGCCACCACGGCCGCTGGTGATCGCCCATCGGGGGGCGTCGGGCACGCTCCCTGGCAACAGCCTGGAGGCCTTCGAGAGGGCGATCGCGGTGGGTGCCGACATGGTCGAGTTCGACGTCCGACGCACGGCCGACGACCAGCTGATCGTGTTCCACGACGCCGAGGTCGCCCGTCGACCGGTGGGCCGGTTGAGTCGTCAGGAAATCCTCAGCGCGACCGGGCTGCTGCCGCCATTGCTGGACGAGGTGCTGGAGCTGACTCGGGGGAGGGTCGGCATAGATGTGGAGCTGAAGGAGGGCTCGGTGACCAATCGGGTGGTGCGCTCGGTGGCCGCCTGGGCGGATCCGGAGACCTGCGTCTTGAGCTCCTTCCTGGACGAGGTCGTTTCGGAGCTTGCCGACCTCGCCCCGGCTTTCGGCCGGGGCCTGATCGTGGGCCGGCAGCCGATCGCGATGGGCCGTCGCAGCGCGGTGGCGCGGGCGCAGGGCTTGCGGGCAACTCACCTCGTCTTGCAGCGGGGCCTGGCCCGCGAGCGGGTTCTGAAGCGGGCAGCTCGCCGGGGGCTCGGGGTGTTTGTCTGGACGGTCGACGACCGGAGGTCGTTGGCCCGCTACCTCGGAAACCCTCTGGTCCGGGGGGTGGTCACGAACCTCCCGGAACGCGCCCTGGCCTTGCGCGGCGAATTCGGCTGACCAACCGCTCTGGCGGCGGCGATCTCGGCGCTGGCGCTGTTCGTGCCCTGCCTCAGCCCGGCCCCAGGAGCGATTGCGGCACGCCCCGTAACGGTTCGGCCGGGCCCGGCTGGCTGGCGTCGCAACTTCACCTGTCAAGGTGCTTCGAGGGGGAGGGGCTGCCCTGTTCCGCCGTCATGGGCTGGCGACACCCCGGAGTTGGCCTTCGTCAGTCGCAGGTGTGGCCATCTCGCGAGCTGATTAGAGGACTCTCATTCGCTGCTCATTGGGCGGTGAAGCCCACGGGCTAGGCTCGGCATCAGATGCTAAATTCCAGGCGCCGGTGGGTGGCGGTGATGGCCTCAGCGGGTGGGCTGATGGCGGGCGGGGCCGTCACCCTGGCGCGTGCTCCGGGGATGCCTACCACGGCGGCCGGGCCTTCGGCTACCTCGACTTTGGCGCAGCTCGAGCAGCACCTACGCCAAGAGCAGCTGGCTCTGGAAGCTCAGACCGGCCAGGTGGCTTCGACCAAAAGGGCGCTGACTGCCGAGGCCGCCCAGCTCACTGCGGAGGCGGCGAAGCTGAGGCTGGCGGCAGCCCAAGCTCCCCCCGCCACCCACACCACCACCGGCGCCTCTGGAGGCGGTGATGGTGGAGGGTCGGGTGGTGACAGCTGAGTGGCAGGCAGCCGCGCAGCGGTCGACCGAGGGACGGCGGCGGGCGCGCCGACGGATCACCCCGTGGGCGGCCGGCATGACCGCCACGGTCGCGGCCGTGGGTGCGGTGGGCTGGGTGGCGCACGCGGCTGCGGTGGTCGTACCCAGAGGTGGCAGCCGGGCTAGCCTGAGCCGGGCGCTGGGCCAGGACGAGATCAGGTTGGCCGCCTTGGAGCGCGCGACGGCCGCCGAGCAACGTGGCCTGGCCGGCCTGGGCACCGCCCGCGCCCTGGTGCTGCCCGCCCTGCCGCCTCCTCCCGCGCACGCTACCACGGGAGCTTCGGGTGTCCCTTGAGCCCGGCCCTGGCGAGGTCATCGGCCGGATCCGCGCCATGGCCACGGACATCACCGTCCGGGCGGTCGGCGGCGCTGACGACATGGCCGCGCGGCTGGGGCCGACGTTGGCAGTCTTCTCCGAGGTGGAGGCCAGTTGCACCAGGTTCGTTGCCACCAGCCCACTGATGCGTGCCAACGCGACCCCCAACCGGTGGCACCGACTTCCGCCGCTTTGCTTTGCGGCGATAGTCGAAGCTGACCGCGCCTACCAGCGCACTTCGGGGCGCTTCGACCCCAGAGTGCTGGTGGACCTGCTTCGGCTCGGGTACGACCGGTCGCTCCCTTTTGCGAGGGGCACCCTGGCGCTCGCCGGACCGAGACCTCAACGCCGGCGGCGATTGAGCCCTTGGCGCCCCCGCTTTCGGGGCAGCTCAAGGGAGGTCCTGCTCGGCGGTCACCCAGTCGACCTGGGCGGGGTCGGTAAGGGCCTGGCGGTGCGCTGGGCCAGCCTGACTCTGCGCCGGCTAACCCCTGACCACCTGATCGAGGCCGGTGGCGATTGCTACTGCTCGGGTCGCGCCCCCGACGGGGGGCCGTGGAAGGTCGCCGTCGAGGACCCCACCGGAGGATCGACGCCGGTCGCCGTCCTGTCACTCACTGACCGCGCCTGCACCACCTCCTCGCTGCGCCTGCGTCGATGGCGGGTCGGTGGCGAGCCGGTTCACCACCTGGTAGACCCTCGGACCGGCAGCCCGGGTGGCGCTGGTCTCCTGGCGGTCACGGTGGTTGGCGCTGACCCGGCAGTTGCTGAGGTTTGGAGCAAGGCGGTCTTCCTGGCCGGAGCGCGAGGGGCGCCCGGGCTGGCCGCGCGGAAGGGGCTGGCCGCCCTTTGGGTGGGCACTGGCGGCGATCTCGGCATCAGCCCGACGATGCGTCAGTACGTCCAGTGGCAAGTCAAGTCGGCGTGACCAACGAGGCTTCAGGGTGGCCGACGGTGGCCTGGCTGAGGCACTCCGCTTGGGTGAGCATAGGGCTGCCGGTCCTGCTCGCCGGGGCGGGGGTTGTCGTCGGCGAGATCGCCGCCGCCTCCGCCGCGCCCAGCCTTGGGAATCGGATGCTGCCGTGGATTGTCGGACGGGGCCTTGGCATCGGTGCCTACCTCGACCTGACCCTATTGGTCCTGCTCGGCATCTGGTTCCGCCACCCCTGGCGGCTGCGTCGACCGGTCCTCCATCCGGCCGTCCTGATCCGGGGCCACTCCGTGCTCGCCGTGGCCTGCGGCGTCCTGGTGCTGGGCCACGTGGGTGCGATGGTCGTGGACAGCTACTCCCTCGTGGGTTGGGTGGGGGCCTTTGTACCTGGCGCATCCGGCTACCGGGCCTTTGCGGTGGCATTGGGAACCCTGTCCCTCTACGTGGGAGCGGTGGTCGGACTCAGTGCGCGCCTGGCCGGGGTGTTGGCCGGACGCTGGTGGCTCCCGCTGCATCGCCTGGCGCTGGTGGCATTTGCCCTGGGCTGGGCCCACAGCGTGCTGACCGGGAGCGACCTCGCCGCGTTGCGGCCCATGTTCGCCATAACCGGCACCATGGTGGTGCTCTTGGCGGTCTCGAGTATTTTGGCGGCCGGCCCTAAGGTCCGGGGCCGGAGCCAGATGGCGAGCCATAGCGGCGGCCGCTCATGACCGCCGTTGCCAACCGAAGGCCACTGACCTGGGAGATGGCGGGTGGCGGCAGCCCGGACGTGCCGACGGGCGTGGGCGATGCTAGGACGGTCCTGCTGGCGGGACCGCCGGCAGCCGCGGGCGCCGAATCCCTCGCCTCCCATCTGCTCCGCCTCGGGGTTCTACCCGCCGAGGCCAAAAGTCCAGACTTCATCCTGCGGGCGGTCGCGGACAGTGGCCTCCAAGGGAGAGGCGGAGCCGGCTTCCCAGTCGCCCGGAAGATGGTCGCGGCAGCCGCCGGCGCGGGGCAGTCGGTGCTGGTGGTGAACGGGTCGGAGAGCGAGCCCGCGAGCCGGAAGGATTGGACCCTGCTGTGCCTGCGTCCCCACCTGGTATTGGACGGGGCGGCGCTCGCGGCTGCCGCTATCGGTGCCAATTCGGCCGTCCTCCATCTGCACCGCGGCGCCGACGCACCAGCCGCCGCGCTCCGGCAGGCGCTCGACCAGCGCCGTGCGGCCGACCTGTCGGATCCCTCCTTTACGATCAGCTTCGGGCCACCGCGGTATGTGGCGGGGGAATCGAGCGCCATCAGGGCCTTTCTAGCGGGTGGCCCAGCCAAGCCCGCGCCGGGAGGTGGACTGGGCCGCCCGCCTGGCTCGACACCGCTGGTACAGAACGTGGAGACCCTTGCCCTCCTGGCCCTGCTGGGCCGGTTCGGAGCCGGCTGGTTTCGCCGTTTCGGCACCAGCGGGTCGCCCGGCCCAACTTTGGTGACTCTGGCCGGGGCGGTGGAGCATCCGGGGCTGGTTGCGGAGATGACGGGTCCAACGTCTCTCTCCCACCTTCTCACCAGACGGGGTGGGCTGGCGGGTGCTCCTCGGGCCGTGCTGTTTGGGGGCTTCGCTGGCAGCTGGTGCGACGGCCGGCAGGCGTGGGGCCTGGACCTCAACCGAGAGTCCCTGGCTAGAGCTGAGATCGCCTTCGGCTGCGGCTTGGTTGGGGTGCTCCCTTGGGACGCATGCGGTCTGGCCGAGACCGCTCGTTTGCTGACCTACCTGGCCCGGGAGAGTTCGGGTCAATGTGGCCCCTGTGTGTGGGGGCTTCCGCGGCTGGCCAAAGATATGGCCACCTTGGCATGGGGCCGCGTCGCTCCCCGCGACGTGCGCCGTCTGGCCCGCATGGCCACCGAGTTGGCCGGTCGGGGCGCCTGCCATCACCCGGACGGAGCGGTCGCTCTGCTGGCCAGTGCCCTGACTGTTTTCGCCGATGAGGTGGCCCATCACCTCCGCCATGGGCCGTGCACCCGCTCATCCCGCGGCCCGGTCTTCCCAATCCCGGACCTCCTCTCCCCGGCCTGGCGATGACGTTTCGGCTGAGGGTCGACATGGATCGCTGTCAGGGCCATGGCATCTGCGCCGTGCTGGCCTGGCGTTCGATCGACCTTGACCAATGGGGATTCCCGGTGATCGGGATGGAGCCCGTGCCTGAGGGGGCGCCCCTGCGCCGGGCACGTCAGGCGGTGGAGGCCTGCCCGGCCCGAGCACTTCAACTGGAGGCAGCGCTGGACCCGGCCTCAGGCGAGCAGCGCTGAGGGCCGGTCGCGCCGCACACTGCCGTTGCCTTTCCACGAGCCGAGGCGCCGCTGGAAGTGCGTAGGAGCCGATCTGCGGCCGGGTCAGCCGCTGCGGTGGGCGCCCGCCACCGCGTGGGCGGCGCTAGCCACAGACTCCATCGCGGCTCCAGCTCGCACTGGCGGATGGGTGATGGGGCTGGACATCTGGCCCCATCGCCGGGACCGAAGCCGGTCTGGTTCGCCCGCCCCGTCGAGCTCACCGCCACCCGTCCTCCCGGCACCTTGCGCGGCAAACAGAAGTTTGGTACATTTGTTCGATGAGTGGCCCAGGTCGCTGGACACCGGTGCCGGACCGCCTCCCCGTCTCGTGGAATGAGGTGGTCGACAGTCGCGCTGTTCAGGAACTGGTCGTGCTCGACCGGGAGCTGCCCGCTCGGCCTGCCCGGTATGCGCCGATGCCTGCTCGGCTTCATCCTCGACTTGCCGCAGGGCTCAGAAGGCGCGGAATCGGCAACCTCTACACCCACCAGGTGAGCTCGGTGGAGCTGGCTCTTGCCGGGCAGAGCCTGGCGGTGGTGACTCCCACCGCCTCGGGCAAGTCACTTTGCTACCTCCTGCCGATCCTGGATTCTGTGATCCGGGATCCGGACGCCACTGCGCTGATGCTGTTTCCCACCAAGGCGTTGGCTCAGGACCAACTCCAGGAATTGCGCCAGCTCAGCGACGCGGTCGAGCTGGAGTTGCGAACATTCACCTACGACGGGGACACTCCGCCAGGGGCCCGCAGTGCCCTGCGCCAAGGTGGGCAGGTGGTGCTCAGCAATCCCGATATGCTGCACAGTGGCATCCTGCCCCACCACACCAGCTGGGTCAGGCTCTTCAAGGGCCTGCGCTACGTGGTGCTGGATGAGCTGCACACCTACCGCGGCGTCTTCGGTAGCCATGTGGCCAACGTCATCCGCCGATTGGATAGGATCTGCGCCTTCTATGGCGCGAGCCCCACCTACATCTGTTCCTCGGCCACCATCGCCAACCCGGGCGAGTTGGCGGCTCGGCTGCTGGGCCGGCCGGTGACTCTGGTCACGGATAACGGCGCTCCGGCCCCGGTCCGGCGCCTGGTGATCGCCAATCCGCCGGTGGTCGAACCTCGGCTGGGCATCCGGCGCAGTGCCAGCCTGGAAGCCCGCAAGATCGTGCCGCAGCTGGTGCGAGCCGGCTCCCAGACGATCGTCTTTGGGCAGACTCGCCTCCAGGTGGAGCTGCTACTCAACTATCTCGACCGCGAGCTTCAAGCGGACGGACGCGGACTGGGGGTAGCCCACGGCGGTGCGGTGCGGGCTTACCGGGGGGGGTATCTGCCTTTGGAGCGCCGGGCCATCGAGGCCGGTTTGCGATCGGGGGCGGTGCGGTGCGTGGTGGCTACCAGTGCCCTCGAGCTGGGCATCGATATCGGTCGTTTGGACGCGGCGGTGCTGGTCGGCTACCCGGGCACCATCGCCAGCCTCTGGCAGCGCTTGGGGCGGGCCGGCCGCCGCGAGGGCGCCGCCCTGCAACTTCTGATCACAGGCGGAGGCCCGCTCGACCAGTTCATCGCCAAGCATCCCGAGTTCCTGCTCGAGCAGTCTCCCGAGCGGGCCTTTGTGGACCCCGACAACCTGTTGATCCTGGCCGGCCACCTCCAGGCGGCCATCTTCGAGCTGCCCCTCCGGGCCGATGAGACCTTCGGGGGAGGCGACCTGGGGGGACTACTGGAGGTGTTGTCTGAGGATGGCCTGATCCACCAGGCCAATGGGAGTTGGCACTGGGCCTCGGACGCCTTCCCTGCCGACGCGATCAGCCTGCGCACGGCGTCAGCGAGCAACGTGGTGATCATGGACACATCGACATCGGGTGACTCCGCATCGCAGGGACCCCAGGGCACCTCGGCCGGAAGCGCCGGCGGCCGCTCCGGGGCTGGCTCCCGAGTGGTCGGGGAGCTGGATGAGTGGTCGGCTCCCCTGCTGGTGCATGACGACGCCATCTACATGCACCAGGGGCGGCAGTACCACGTGGAGCGGCTGGACTGGGAGGAGCACAAAGCCTATGTCCACCCGGTCTCGGTCGACTATTTCACCGACGCCGACATGAGAGTCAGTCTCCAGGTGCTCGACTGCCTGGCCGGCCCGTTCTCGGACTCTGGCCAGGCCACCGCGAAGGCCCATGGCGAAGTGAGGGTCAGCGTGCTGGCAGCGATGTACCGCAAGATCAAGCTGCTAACCCATGAGACGGTTGGGGCGGGTCCGATCCGGGTCCCAGAGCGGGATCTGCAGACCTCCGCCTACTGGTGCTCCTTCGATTCGAGGCTAACCGCAGGGATGGTAGGGGCGGAGGTGGGTCTGGAGGGGATCGGGCACATGATGGGCCAGGTCGCCTGCCTGGTGGCTATGTGCGACCGGCGCGATCTCGGCGTGGTCACCCAGGTACGGGCCTCTCTCACCGCCATCCCCGGCCGGGAGGCGGCCCCCAATCAGGCGGAGGAGTTCGTGGCCGGAGCTAGGCCCAGTTCCGCCGTGTCCGTGGCGGGCTTTCTCGAGGACTCCCCGTGCGTCTTCATCTACGACGTTCACCCCGGGGGCGTGGGCCTGAGCGCCCGTCTCTTCGATCTCCACGTCGATCTGCTCCAGGGGGCGGCAGCTCTGATCCGCGAATGCGACTGCGAGCTTGGCTGCCCGGCCTGCGTCGGGCCCGTCGCCGGCGTCGAGGACGGCGCCAAGCAGGCTGCGCTCACGATGCTGGAGGCGGCGGGATGGTGACCTCGGAGCTGCGGCTCCGTCTGGGGGCCCTGCAGGGCGATCCCCGCCTGGGCCTGTCGCCGCGTGTCCCTGTGAGTCAGAGGTCAGCCGATCCAGTCCTTGACGAGGAGAGCCGCGCGGCTGGTTTCCAGGAGCTGGGATTCGACTGGGACGGGCAGCGCGGCTTGCTAGTGCGAGGCTTGGACATGGCAATCGCGGATCTGGGGATCTCGGAGGATCTCCTTGCGGCCGATCGGCTCCAGAACCTCTCCGAGGTGGTGCCCAAGGTCCCGGCCACAATCACGTGCTTCGACTTGGAGACGACCGGCCTCCAGCGAGGCACGGGCACGGTGCCCTTCCTGTACGGCTGGGCGGTCATAACCGGGGACAGGGTGCACTTTGAGCAGTGGCTGCTGACCCAGCTAGGTCAGGAGACGCCGCTGGTGGAGGCGGCCATCAGCCAACTGCGCGCCACCGACCTGCTGGTTACCTACAACGGGGCCAGCTACGACCTCCCCTTGCTACGCACCCGGATGGTGATGGCGGGAGTGGATCGGGCCTGGCCCGCCACCCCACACCTTGATCTGCTGCCGATGGTGCGGAGACTGTTCCGCCATCGCCTCGATCGGTGCAGCCTGCGACGGGTAGAGGAGAGCGTGCTCGGACAGAGCCGCGATCACGACCTGCCGGGGCGCGAAGCGCCCGAGCGTTACTGGCAGTTCCTGCGCACCGGAGACCCTCGCCCGCTGGCGGCGGTGCTGGAGCACAACCAGCAGGATGTGCTCTCTCTGGCGCGGCTGCTCGAGCGGCTGGTGCGCCATGTCGACCTGGAAGGCCCGCATCCCAGTGACTGGCTCAGCCTGGGACGGTTCATTGAGGAAAGGGGGGACCTCAGCGGAGCGGAGGGTGTCTACCGCAAGGCCGAGGCGTGCTCCCCGCCGCCGCTGGATCGGGCGGCTGCATTGAGGCGCGCCCGGCTGCTCCGGCGCCAGGGACTGGACGACCAGGCCCGCCAGGCGTGGTCCTCGATCTGGGAGCGCTGGCATGATCCCGAGGCGGCGGAAGCGATCTGCGTCGATCTTGAGCACCACCAGAACGATCTCGACGGAGCGCTGGAGCTGGCCCGGGAGGGGTTGCGATCGGCGCCGGTCGGGTGGGACCAGCGTTTTGCGCGCCGAATCTGGCGGCTCCAGAGCAAGCTTGGGCGGACCGCGACAGTGGGAACCGGCGCTGGTCCCCGCACGGGCGCCAGGCCGTGGTCAGGGTGGCTGCCAGGGGGGGAGTCATACGAAGCCTGGATCGCCCTCCGGCGGGGCGGACCTTCCTCCCTGGCGGTTGACGAGCGGCGGTTTGGCCGGGCTGAGGCCGTGGGGAGGTAGCCGGAGCCGCTCCTCCAGCCGCGACCGAAAGTGCGGCTCGGCGGCTTGGCGCTGGAACCAGCGACTCAGCCCTGTCAGGGGAGGGGACAGGGCACGTCCGCGACCACTGAGGCGGTGACAGCACTCTTCCCCAGCGCAGTGGCGGCGCTGCTCCTGGCTTCCCCATTGATCTCGAGGGTGCGTTGCCAGCAGCTGCCGGTGGCGCCCATTCCGGTGGCCGTCGGTCCCCGGGGCAACACCACCTCGCTGGCGCTGCGGGTCAGCACCTCCGTCAACCTCCTGAGCCCCCCGTGGGCATCGACCGCGATCAGGTCCAGCTTCCCAGTGACCTACCTTCGACCACTCCGTGGGCCGTATTGGGACTGCGTCCGGCGGCCCTGATGGTGGCAGTTGGAAGCTGGACCTGGCCACCGCTCGAGATGTCCAAGGGGGTTCACGTAGCCAGCTGGGATAGTCGCTTGCTTGCCTGCCCATGGGGTGATCATGTTGGTCTTGGCCAGAGCCGACGGATCCTTCGGAGCCTTGGACTGGACGGTGCGCCCTCAATGGACGGCCTCGGACGGTGTCAGCAAGCAGCGGGCGATTGGCCTGGGCGAGTTGCGTTGCCCGGGCCGCTCGCGCGTTGCTTGCCTCGTGTCTTGGCTGGGGCACAAGCGATTGGTCGCTCGGTGGCCACGCTAACCCGAGCTGATGTCTCGGTGACTGAAGGCCCAGACACCCAATCCGCTCAGGACCAGGGTCGGGAACACCAGCGCTAGGTAGCGCCACGATGCGGCGCCACTCACCAGCGGGTCCCCTCCCAGGGCCCAGTCCCACGGCGAAACGTGGGCGAGACCTGCGGCCTGGGGCACCAATGGCACGATTGCCGCCCACACCATTCCCACCATGGTGACGCCGAAGGCAACACCCAGGACGGTTGACGGACGGGGTGCGAACCCCGCCACCGCCAGCGCCACCGAGGCCTGGAACAAGGCAAGCAGAGTGGACAGCAGCAGGGTCGCTCCCAGGTGGTCGGCTCCGATCGAGAGGCCGAATGCCGCATCCGCCGCGAATTGGACCAGTGCTGTCGCCGCCGCGATCAGAAGGATGGCCACGAGAGCTGCCGTGGCTCTGCCCGCGAAGAGCGCTGCCCGAGTCACCGGCTGCGCCAAGAGCTGCTCCAAACGCCCGCCCTCCTCCTCCGCAGCAGTGAGGGAGTTGACGAAGTAGATGGCCACCGCGGTCAGCAGCAATGGGACCACAAAGGCGTACAGGTTCCCTCTGAGGAACCCAGCCGGAGTACCGAAGCCGCCGAGTCCGAAGGCCCGGAGTACCGCCGGCGGGAGCTTGTCCACGGCATGGCTGATCGCCGAGCTACCCTTGAACTCCGGCCAGACAGCGACGGTTCCAGCGACTAGGAGCGCCAGGCCGCCGGCCCAAAGTAGCGTCGCCCGTCTCAGGGAGCGCAGCGGCCCCAAAACCAGCTCGGTGCTCATGCCTGCGCCGTATAGAGGTCCAAGAAGGCCTCCTCCAGATCGGGCTCCTCGATCAGCATTCCGACTACCCGCTGCTTGCCCAGGTACTGGAGCAGTGGCATGATCGGGCCGACCAGAGAGGCGCTGAAACGCCGATCGCTGACCTCGGCTCCCACGAGCCCCGGAACCTGGAGCATATTTGGAGGAACCGACCCCTCGAACCACACCTCCACTCGCAGGCGCGAGCGACCGCGCAGTTCTTCCACCGTTCCCTGGGCCACGATCTGGCCCGAGCCGAGCACCACGACCCGATCGGCGACCCGCTGAACCTCACTCAGGACGTGAGATGACAGGAAGACGCTTGCCCCACCCTCCCTGGCTTCTCTGAGCATCGCCAGAAACTCATGCTGCATCAGCGGGTCAAGCCCCGTGGTGGGTTCGTCGAGAACTAAAAGCTCGGCCGGCCAGAGAAAAGCTAGCAGCAGCGAGACCTTGTGGCGGTTCCCGCTGGACAGGTGGCGAGTCGGGCGCGAGAGGTCGAGGTTGAGCCGCTCCGCCAGGAGGTCGCGCCGGCCCGGGTCGAAGCGGCCCCTGAGTCCGGCGATGGAGTCCACCAACTGGGTGCCTGTCAGCCGCTCTGGCAAGCGGAGCTCGCCCGGGACATATGCCATCCGCGATCGAATCTCGGGGCCCTGGGACCGGGGATTCTTACCGAAGATCTCAATGCGTCCAGCGGTGGGCCGAAGGAGGTCCAACAGACATCGGATGGTTGTGCTCTTGCCCGCGCCGTTGGGGCCAAGGAACCCGAGGATCTCACCTCGGCGCAGCTCGAGGTTGATCCCCCGGACGGCGTGGACCGCGCGGTAGTCCTTGACCAGTCCTACAACGCGCAGGATGGGGGCCTCCTGGGCATCGGCTGCGGACTCTACCGCGGTTATGGGCACGCCACTGAGGTCAGCCAAGATCCCGCCAGTCAGTGAACCGCCAGGGACTTCCGGGACACTCCCATGGCTTAGCGGACGGCGTCTCGACGGGTGCGGAGGGGTGCGCGCGGCCGCTGCAGGAGAGGGCTTTGTGGATGGTCATGGAGCCTGATGGGGAGCATCCTTCCGACTGGAGCCATCTGGGGTCAATCTCAGCCACCTGGGGGATGCCCCGGGCGCCGCTGGGGCCGCCAAGCGTCGGCGGACCGTGGTTGTCTAAGTGGAGTGCCCACTACGGAGCGGGAAGGGATCAAGCATCTCGTTCTGGAGAACCGTGAGCTAGGCCGGGCCGGCGAAGGAATGGAGGCGATGGCCATAACTTTGGCCGGGTTCTCGGGCTCTTCGGCCAGGACCGGCGGCCGAGTCTTGGGTGACAGCTCTGGGACGCTGTCAAGGCGGCCATCATGGGGTCCTGTCAAGGATCTACCTCAAGCGCACGAACGTTTGCCGGTGGGATAGCAGTCTGTGGGTCGCACTGAGCGTCACCTTATACTGTCTCCATTCGGTCAGCAGTTGTCCAGGGAGTAGCAAAAGAGGCGAGAGTCTCCTCGACGACTACCAGACTCTGCTGAGGCGCTGATCTCCAGCTAGATCAGCAAATCGCCGCGGGAGTGGCGCAGTGGTAGCGCGTCTCCTTGCCAAGGAGAAGGTCGCGGGTTCGACCCCCGTCTCCCGCTCCACTGAGATCATTGGGGCCGGTCAGCGCGCCCGCTGAGCCCGATCTATACCGATCAATTCGAGGGACCGCTAGCGGGTGCCCAGCCCGGGGCGAAGCAGCGAGGCGTTCCCCGGCCGGTCCTCCCAGCCGCCAAGAGCGGATGTGCCAATCCGGGCTCGGCTGGGATATTGCGCCCGGATCACAGGACGACCGATCGGGCCCCCAGCCTGAGGGCCGGCCCCCGCTGCCAAGTGGTGGACTGGTCCTCGCGTCGCATAGTCGCCCCGGGCCCACTGGGCGGGGCCGGCCGGCCGGCTGCCTCCTGGCGAGCTCGTGTCCCGGCTGGGCGGCCGCGCGTAACCCGAGGCGCCTTGCTCTGTCGGGCGCTGGCGCGCTTACCCGTGAGGCTGAGGACCTAGCAGGCACAGCAGGATCGATCCGGCCGGGTCTCCGCGTTGGCGGGGGCGGCTGCTCGAAGGCGGTGTGGATCCTCTCACCGGGTCACCCCAAATCTTCCCCGGATATCCTTCCTTGACAAGTTGTGCGCCACAACTTATGCTGCGGCGGGTCGTTAGACGGCGGGCCATCGGTGCCCGCCATACGGGAGGTGTGAAACGGGAGGCGGCGGGCCCAGGGGGCCGTCCGCGGACCGGTCAGCGGAGGACAGGCGGCTCTTGGCCAATAAGGACCAACGCCGCCGGGGGCGGCCGGATGGCACCTGGCTAAGTGGTATCGGACAGAATATTGGACCTAGGTGGAGGGACTCTGGATGGCTCTACAAAGCAAGGCGGCTGGCAGCGCCGCACTCTTCGGGCGGCGCACCCCTTGGATGGGTTTGCTGGCCGCAGTTGGCCTGATCGCCGCAGCGTGTGGCTCGACCACCACTACCAAGACCCCGGCAAAGTCACCCTCAAGCGTGACGGTGCCCAACATCAGCGTCAGTTCTTTCAACCTCAGCTTCTCGACCATGACCCAGCTGAAGGGCCTACAGGCTGCGGGCAAGGGCTTGGTCGGCGTGATCCTGCCGGATACCACCTCCTCTACCCGCTACACCGAGTTCGACGCCCCCTATCTTGCCAAAGCCTTCCAGATGGCCGGGTATTCGCCTTCGCAATACTCAATTACCAATGCTCAGGGGAGTGACGCCACCGAGCTCTCGATGGCGGAATCGGACATCACCAGGGGTGCCAAGGTCCTGGTTGTGGACCCGCTCGACAGCACTGTCGCCAGCGAGATCCAAGCCTATGCCGCATCTCACGGGGTTGCCCTGATCAGCTACGACCGGGCCACCTTCGCCGGTACCAACACTTACTACGACAGCTTCAACAACTTCAAGGTCGGCCAGCTCATCGGCAAGGGCTTCGAGGCCTGCGTCACCGCTTGGGGAGTCAAGAGCCCCCAGGTGTGGGAGGTGGACGGGGGTGAGAACAGTGACCCCAACGCGATCTCCTTCGCCCAGGGCTACAACTCGGTGATCTGGGGCACTAAGACAACCCCGCTCACCCCGCCCAAGACCAACAGCCTGGGCTACAACCTGGTCGGCGACCAAGTCACCCTCAGCTGGGATGTCGCCACCGCCGGCACCAACTTCGCCCAGGCGCTGACTTCCCACTCCAGCATCAACGCGGTGGTGGTCGCCAACGACGAGATGAACGCCGCAGTGGTCCAGGACCTGAAGAATAAGGGCGTCAAGCCCTTCACGGTCCCGACCACGGGTCAGGACGCCACCCTCACCGGGGCGGAGAACATTCTCAGCGGCTACCAATGTGGGACCGTCTACAAGCCGATCTATCTGGAGGCCCAGGACGCAGTCGCCATGGCCACCATCCTGCGGGCGGGGAAGACGATTCCGTCCAGCCTGGTTAACGCGACCACGGTCGACCCGGCCAACTCCAGCATCACCGAGCCTGCCTCGCTGCTGACCCCGGAGTGGGTTACTCCGTCTAACATGCAGGCGACCCTCATCAAGGACAACTTCATCCCCGCCGCCGCGCTGTGCTCGGCGGTGGGTCAGAGCGTCTGCACCAAGTACGGCATTAGCTGACGCAGCAGCTCTGAAACCTCGAATCTAGATGAGGGGCCGCACCAGTTGGTGCGGCCCCTCAGATCTATGTCGCGCAGAAGGCTAGGAGGAAGGCACGTGACTCGTTCGGGTTCTCAGACGGGGAGCCGGCGTCGATGACCATGGCCGACCTGACATCCCCAGTCGCGGCGGCGGTCGCTGCCGAAGTCCCGCTTCTGCGCCTGCGTGGTATCGACAAGCACTTTGGCCCGGTGCAGGCCCTGTTCAAGGTCGATCTGGACCTTCCATCGGGCCAGGTCACCGCTCTCTGCGGCGACAACGGGGCTGGCAAGTCGGTGCTCACGCGCTGTATCGCTGGGATCTACCAACCGGACCACGGGGAGATGTTCTGGGAGGGCCGCGCGGTCCACATCCATGGGCCTCGGGATGCCGCCGCCCTGGGCATCGAGGTCGTCTATCAGGACCTGGCCCTGGCCGACAACCTCGACATTGTTCAGAACATGTTCCTGGGCCGCGAGCGGGTACACCGGCTCTTCATGGACGAGGACTCCATGGAGCGCTCGGCGGCCGAGACGCTGGCCAGCCTGGGGGTGACTACGGTCCGCTCGATCCGACAGCCGGTGGCCTCCCTCTCCGGAGGTCAGCGCCAGGCGGTGGCGGTGGCGAAGGCGGTGATGTGGAACTCCAAGCTGGTTGCTCTAGATGAGCCGACCGCGGCCCTGGGAGTGGTCCAGACCCGCATGGTGCTCGACCTGGTCTCCCGGTTGAAGCAGCACGGGCTCGCGGTTATGTTGGTCAGCCACAACCTCAACGATGTCTTCGAGGTCGCGGACCGCATCGCGATCCTGCACCTCGGGCGCAAGGTGGCTGAGGGCCCGGCCGCCCAGTTCGATATGCAGAGCGTGGTTGATTACATGACCACCGGGAAGTCGGCTCGCCATGCGGCGTCCTGAGCGACCCAGGGGAGACCATCCAGATGGCCAAGACTGAGGATGAACTGAGTCATGAGTCCGTTGCGGAAAGTGCCGCCCATGGCCCCATGGTCGACCTCACCGCAGCTGCAGTGGACGGCGTGCCACCTGAAATCGTCGCCGAGTCGCTGGGCCAGTACCTGCGCGCCTGGCTGACTCGGATCAGCAGCGGCGACACCGGGGTGCTGCCGGTGGTGCTGGCGCTGGTGGTGATCGCAGTCGCCTTCGAGGTCTGGACCCAGGGCCTGTTCCTGTCGCCGGGCAACCTCGTGAACCTCTTTATCGAGAGCATGATCTTCATGACCTTGGGAATCTCCGAGGTCTTCGTGCTGCTCCTTGGCGAGATCGACCTCTCCACCGGCTACATTCTGGCGGTTGGTGCCGCCATCGCCGGGATCCTGGTGCAGAAGCCGGGCCTGGACTGGCCGTGGTGGCTGGCCATCATCGCAACGATCGTCCTCACCGGCTTGTCTGGGGCGGTCTGGGGGACTCTGGTCTCCCGTTTGCACCTGCCATCCTTCGTGGTGACCCTGGCCGGCCAGCTGATCATGTGGGGCGTGATGCTGGTAATCCTTGGCAATGCGGGGGTGGTCTCCGTCTCCAGCGCCATCCTGGTCAACCAGCACGTGCTCTACGAGATCGTAAACGGCAACATTCCGCCGCTGGCTGGCTGGATCGTGCTCGGCATCATCGCGGTCGCCTTCGGGGTGCTCTTCTGGTCCCGGGACGCCAGCCGCCGCAAGCGGGGGCTGGTGGCGCCGCCGCCCGGTCTCACGGTGCTCAAGATCGGCTTCCTGGTGGCCGCCGGGATCGCGGTGGTGGCCATCTGCAACGTCAACCGCGGGTCCGGGACATCACTGGTGGAGGGCGTTCCCTGGGTGGTGCCGATCGTGTTCGTGGTGGTCATCATGTGGACCCTGCTCCTCCAGCGCACCCAGTTCGGCCGCTACGTCTACGCCATCGGCGGCAACCCCGACGCTGCCCGGCGCGCCGGGATCAGCCTGGTCAAGGTCCGCACCTGGGCCTTCATCCTGACGGGAGCGACCGCCGGCTTCGCTGGCATTCTCTACCTCTCCTGGCAGGGTGGCACCTCCACCAACGTCAACGGCGGCCAGTACGTGCTCTATGGCATAGCCGCTGCGGTCATCGGCGGCACCAGCCTCTTCGGAGGTCGGGGAAAGGTGGCTCAGGCGGTTCTCGGCGGACTGGTCATCGGGGCCATTTACAATGGCCTCTACCTCCAGGGAGTCCAGGTTCAGTGGCAGCTGATCGCCACCGGCCTGGTCTTGGTAGGTGCTGTCCTCATCGACACTGTCTCACGCCGAGGGACGTTGTCGGGGAGTTCGCTCCGGATCTGAGTGGCATGAAGAGAGGGCGACCGAGAATCAGGCTGGGCGTAGGCGGCGACCGGACTGATGGTCGGCAGGTGGCGTTGCCAACGGCGGCGTCCTGAACGTGTGCCGCCTCCTCATCGCCAGGGACCGGCTGGGGGGAGGTGCCGCCATGGCGCCCACACCGCTCCTGGTGGTCCAGGTGGTAACGGGCGCTGGACTCTGGCCCATCCTGGGGCTGCCAGCCGATAGAAGTCCCTTGGCCAGCTCTCGGAGCCGCTCCAGCTCAGAGCGGGGCAGGCCCTGATGGCGAGAACGGAGCGAGGAGCCACCCAGGAGGCGGTGCGCCGCCACAACCTGGCGACCCTGCTGGGGCACCTACACCGCTACGGCCCGACCTCTCAGGCGAGTCTTACCAAGCTCTTGGGACTGAACCGCGCCACCATTGGAGCTCTCGTCGACGAGCTGGTCGACCGGGGCTTGGTGGCGGAGGCAGCGGAACCCGAGCGCGGCAACAGAGGGCGGCCGTCCAAGGTGGTCGCTGTGCGCAGCGACACCATCGCGGTGGTGGCCGTCGAGATTGGCGTGGACGCGATCCGGCTGGCTCTGGTCAGCCTGGGCGGGCTGGTCATCGACAGGGACCGTGCGACCCTGTTGACCGACGCCGATCGCGAGCTCGACTTGGTGGTCGAGGTCGTGGCCGAGCTCGCAACTCGCCTGATGACAAGATCACTGGGAGCTCGCATCCCGGTCGGGATGGGAGTGGCGGTGCCGGGCGCGGTCAGTCCGGGTGGCAACGTGGTCAACTTCGCCCCCAACCTCGGCTGGCGCTATGTGCCCCTGGGGGAGCGCCTCCAGGACGCCCTGGGCGGTGAGATCGTGGTGCGGGTTGGCAATGATGCCAACCTGGGAGCGATGGCGGAGCACTCCAGGGGGGTCGCCAGCGGGGTCAACGATCTCGCCTACCTACATGCCGAGGTCGGGGTAGGAGGAGGCATCATCACGGCCGGCCTGATGCTGGAGGGTTCTCGTGGCTACGGTGGGGAGGTCGGCCACATGCAGGTGAACCCATACGGCGTCGCCTGCCATTGCGGCTCGCGTGGCTGTTGGGAGACCGAGGCCGGGGAGGGCGCTCTGGTCCGGCGGGCAGGGTTGCCGTCCGGTGGCCAGGGAGCCGTGGAGCTGGTCCTGCAGCGGGCGAGGGAGGGCGACCCCATCTGCCTCGCGGCCGTGGAGACCACCGCCCGTTGGATCAGCGCGGGGCTGGTCAACCTGGTCAACTCGCTCAACCCCGAGATGCTGATCCTGGGCGGGATGTTTGAGGATATCCTCGAGCTGGCCCAGCCCACTTTGGTCGAACAGCTCCGGATCGGGGTCTACGACTCCGAGCAGCTGCCGGTGGCGGTGGTCAGGCCCAAGTTCGGGCGCGAGGCCGTGCTCATGGGCGCGGCGGAGCTGGCCCTGCAGGTGGTGCTACTCGACCCCGCTGTGCTGCCAGTGGTCGGGGACGGGACCCCGGCCGTGCTCGGGAGGGTCCGTCCCGGCCCGGCCATGGTCAAGCTGACGGCGCGGCGGCGCTCACGACCAGCGCTGCGCGCCCACCCTGCCGCAGCGCCCCGGGCGGTGCTCCCGCCAGTGCCTGAGCTTCCCGTCTGAGGGACTTGCCGATCTGGCCAAAAGTGCCAGGGCCGGGCTTGTGACCATCCGGCCCCGGGGGGATCTTCGCTCTGAGCCAGCGGGCCCAGCCACGCTCAATCCTCCAGGGGCACCACTGGGGCACTGATTGCACCGCTGGGATTTCCCTGCCGGCTTCGGTGCCGGGCGCTGGCCCTGACCCTGGCCTTCTCCCAGAGCACTTCGGAACCCATCAGGATGTCGGCGGTCGCGATGTTGGTCGCGAGCGGGACATCGTGGACATTGCACACGCGCAGCAGAGTCTGGATGTCGGGATCATGGGGGTGCTTGCCGAGAGGGTCGACGATGAAGATGACCGCGTCGACCTCGCCCTCAACCACCCTGGCAGCCATCTGAGCGTCCCCCCCGAGCGGTCCCGACTTGAGCCGGTGGACCTCCAGGCCGACCTTCTCCTCGAGCAGGCTGCCGGTGGTGCTGGTGGCCAGCAGGTAGCAGCTCTTGAGCCGCTCCCGGTTGTAGGTGGCGAATGCCACCATGTCCGCCTTCTTCCCATCGTGAGCGATCATCGCCACATGCGGCCGGGGCAGTGTTGCCAAGATTCACCTCCCTCTGGTCAGCCAACTGTGGGATGGCCTTAATTGATGACAGAGCGAATCGCCCCCTCGGATAAAGAGTACCTGACCTCGGACGAGTGGGTGCTTATCCCCACCGATCGCGAGTCCGGCAACGGCAACGTGGTGGCGACCCGGACTCAGCCTGAGAAAGCCGGCGATGTTCCAGCGCTTTCCAGGTTGCAGAGGGCATTGGGGGCGCTCTCACGGGGATCCCCAAGAGGGTCGGGGTGGAGGCCGCCCGTCAGTTGCGCACCATAGCGTGACCGAAGACTTCCACCTTTGCCAGTTCAGCCCTAATCACCTGGTAGCACTCGCACGCCACCGCCTCCAGGCCGGGGCGGTCGACGATCTCCACATGGCCGCGGTTGTAGCGGATGAGGCCGGCCGTCTGGAGCACCCCGGCGGAGAGCGTCACCGTCGCCCGCCGTGATCCCAGCATCTGGGCAAGGAACTCATGGGTGATGAGGAACTTGTCGGACCCGACCCGGTCGTGGCTTATAAGGAGCCACCGACTGAGGCGCTCTTCGTTGGTGTGGAGTCGGTTGCAGGCGGCCGCTTGGGAGATCTGTCCGAACAGTGCCAGCACATAGGTCTGGACCAGCTGCGAGATCGTCGGGCTGGTAGCCAACTCCGTCAGGAAGCCATCCGCAGACATTGTCAAGCAGCGTCCGGCCACCTGGGAGATAGCCCGCACCGCGAGGCTTCCTCCGGGTATCAGCGGGACCCCGACGATGCCCTCGTTGCCAACCGTGGCCACCTCGACGACCGCCCCATCCTCAAGTGGCGTCACCAGTGAGATGACTCCGTCGAGAGGGAAGTAGACGGCGTCCACAGGCTGCCCCGGCTCGAAGAGCACTGTCTTGACTCTGAGGAATGTGGGGGCAAGCTTGGCCTTGAGCCGGTCCCTGTCCGCGGCCGGAAGAGCCTCCAGGATGTGGTTGCCGTCCAGGAACCCACCTCCGTTCCCATTCACGCTCAAACCCCGTCTCCTCGTGTCCTGTCATGTGCCCGCTCTCCCCGGCCCGAACGCCACCGCTACCGACGTCTTGGGCGGGAGAGGAAGATTATAAGTCCGGGCAAGTGTCGCGGCGGGTATCAAAGAGGCTGTCCATGGCCATAAGCGGCCAGCCAGGGCCCCGCAAGCCGATCTCACGGGAATGGTCTGGCGGACCAGGTGCGTTCCCAGCCCTGCTGCCCACATCCGCCGGTTCGGGTCCTCGAGCGGGTCGTGGCGGGGACCACTCTGCGGGGGCGGAAGCCCAGCTCGGAGAGCTCGTCGACCCGGAGTCCAGCAGCGACTCCCGGCCTTGATATGGCCACGCCACAGACGGCGGTACGAGGGGAGATCATTGGTGCGGGTGCCGACCTATTCGGAGGTGTTGAGCACGCTGGCCGCGCCGGGGTCGAGACGCCAGATGGTGAGGTGATCGCGCTGCGGAGGCCTGGGCCGGCCGTTTGTGCCCGACCACCGACGACAC
Source organism: Candidatus Nanopelagicaceae bacterium (assembly GCA_035531535.1). Classification (GTDB taxonomy): domain Bacteria; phylum Chloroflexota; class Dormibacteria; order Aeolococcales; family Bog-877; genus AG-12. The sequence goes on from DATKSV010000088.1 coordinate 41,973, forward strand.
ACGAAGGGCTCGGGTGGGACCACCTAATAACACGTTCACAACCTGGAGCGCGGGCCAGAGAGCGGCGGCCATTCCCTGGGGGCGGCCCCGCGGGTCGCCTCCAGGACCATCGACGGTTTGGCGATACAAATCGATGCCGCCATCAGGCCACTTGTTATCAGGCGACTCAAGCGAATCGGCAGTCAACTCCTGCCCCGCTCACCGTCAGTACGCTACCGGACCGACATCGGGAACTCAGCCTCGCAAGATACGAGAACTGAGAAGAAATGCCAGGCCCGCAGACAAGCGGGCGCCCACACCTCGGGAGTCCCGAAATGTCCCACGCCGACCGTACCATTGGGAGCCAAGTCAGCCCATGAGCTCTCCAGCGAGATCGCAGCTGACGGAGGGCGGGCCGATCCGGTCGGCCCAGTTCGGCGCCGCCGAAGGTCTCTTGAGCGAGGTGCTGAGTGCATGGCTGGGGCCGGGCGCCTCGGCCCTGGCGCTGGGTACCGTCCCGCCCTTGCGAGGTGGGCTGGTCCTGACCACCCATCAGATGAAGGCAGTCCGCTGTCTGCCCGCCAACGGCCTCACGATGCGCGAGTTCGCTCACGCTCTGGGGGTGAGCGCCGGATCGGCGACCGCGCTGGCGGACCGTCTGGTTAGGTCGGGTGCCGCGGAGCGGCGGACTGAGCGCGACGACCGAAGAGTGGTGAGGCTGGTTCCAACTGCAGCCGGCAGCAGCACGGCCATGGCGTACCAGGGTGCTCAGGAGGCGGTTGTTGCCGGCTTGCTGGCCACGATGCCAGCCCCGTCCCACGCGGCTCTGATCGGCGCCATGGATTATCTGGCGGCAGTTTTCGGAGGTCGCGCCGTTCCCGCAAACGCCTACCAGCACCACGGCCAGCCGGAGCCGTTGACCCCCAGGTCGCGGCGCTCCGCTGACGGCATGGCGGCTAAGTAAATGGTGCTAATCACTGCCTTCAAGGCCACTCCGCCCGGCCGCCGCGCCCTGGTCCTGGCTACGTGTGGGGCCGGAGCGGCCATCAATGTTTGCCCGTTGGCGCTGCTACGTACGCCGCTCAGCTGTAACGGGGGCGCGTTGTTTGGAACCCGGGCAATGGTCGGGGTCCGGTGACCGCGCCGGCCCTCCAGCCCTCCCCCTGGTGCCGCGAACGTGATGGGTTCCTCATCCACGGCAACTCCGTCCCTCGGTCGGCCCCTGGCGCGAAGTAATAGCTCCCCCCATTCCGCCCGTCGGCGCACCGCCGCTGGTGTTGCTGGCGGGCGGAAACTCGCGCTCCTGACGGGGGGATCGACCGCCGCACCTCGTTGCCCCTGGACAGCTGGCACCAGGATCCTAGAAGCTACGCCCAGGACTTGCGAGACACTCGGCCCGGTGATCTGGCTTGAGCTGGAGAGCTCCATCGGCGCCTGGTCGCACGGCCGTCGCGACCGGCCTGGACGTGTGGACGCCGGAATCAAGGCCCAAGCGACCCGGCATGACGAGCCAGCAGTCGTAGCCTCGCCGCCGTGCCCGCGTGGCCCGGCAAGGCTGGCCGAGCGAGCACCCGGGGCGCCTGGTAGGGTCCCGGAACCCTTGGTGCGCGATTTCCGAGGTTCTCTTGCCCCAGCCGGGCGAAACGTCAGGGCCGAAGCGGCGTTAGTCAACCCAGGAGATCTCCGGTAGTGGGTCAGATTGCCTTGGACCTAGGGCTTAGTGCTCTCAGTTGGGGCCACAAGTACGCGAAGGCCTCATCGACTTCCATGGCCGCAAGCTTCGGCATCGTTCCGCTGGCTTTTAGCTCTCCGACCAGGTCGAGGCTGTGAGCCTCGCCACTCGCCCTCAAGAACTCTTGCACTTTGGGGCCATGGTCCCAGAAGCGGGAGATCAGGGTACCGAACACACCGACCTCATCATTGCGTGGGCCGACCATTTCCACGTGGGTGTGAGCCGCCTCGCGCGGCGACAGCGGGCTGAAGTCGTGACACCCCTCCCAGAGGGGGTCCGCACCGGCAAAGCGGACGGTGGCGACCGGCCCCAGACGGACCACCGCTGAGCATTGCAGGCAGGGCTCGAGCGTAGTCGTGAGGACAAGGTCTTTCCGCTTCCCAAAGCTGAGCCGGGCTACCACGTTGACTTCGGCGTGGGCCAATGAAGAGCCGAAGACCTCGCCGACAGGAGAGTGGCTGTCGGCAACGCGATTGCGGGCCGCGTGAACCACCGCCCCGTCGGGGTTGGTGGCGCAAGCTCCGACCGCTATGTTGCCGGTGCGGAATGCCTCCCACGCCTGGCGGAAGGCCTCCTGCCAGGCGTCGTCCAGCCCCGACCAGACAGCGCTGGGCGTCGGCTGTCGCTCCTCGCACCCGGGATGGCCGTCGAACACAGGGAGAGACGCTACCATTTCACGGTCTCGATATCCGCGCCTTGCCCTCAGAGGCGCGCAGGGGTGGACATGTCGCGGTCAGATGATGAGTGACGGGGCGAGTGGGAATCTCAAACTGACCCACTACCAGATCTCCGTTAAGCGGGCCAGGGCGACCACCGCAAGCCAGCGGCCCAGTGGGATCCAGCTGGCTGGGAGACACTTGCTCCTCCGCGGTCACGCCGGCGTGAGAGACACATGGAGGCCTGCTCGGTGCCTTCGGCAATTCCCGACACCAGATCTCCGACGCTGAACCCAAACTGGGGCGAGGTAGGCATGCCTGGACAACGAGCGGCCGCCAGTCCGCCGACGGTCCGTCTGGCGCCAGCAGACCTGGTGAGGGCGGTGGCCTTGCTCCTGGTCATCGTGATCCACGCCTCGCCATGGCCGTCGCACGCCACCGCCGCTGCCAACGAGCTTTACTCCGGAATCAGCCTGGCGGCGCGGGTGTCGGTGCCCCTCTTTGTGTTGCTCAGCGGCCTCCTGCTGGCCCATGCCCACCGGCGGGTCACGGAACCTGGCGGATTCTTGGTGCGGCGTCTGAGCCGGACGCTGCTGCCGTGGCTTCCCTGGGCGCTGATTTACTTCGCGCTGACAGTTGGGTTCCAGGGCATGTCGCCCGCCCCGTCGCAAGACTGGGGCTGGTGGGTGGGCGGCGCGGGCCACCTCTTCTTCCTGCTGCTGATCCCACAGCTCTACCTGCTCTATCTGGTCTGGCCCAAGGGGCGCCGCGGCTCAACCGTGGCTCTGGCCGCAGCCATCGTGGTTCAGGTTTGCCTACAGCTGGCTCGCGTTGTTCTGCCGATTCATGGTGGCCTCGGCCAGGTGGTCCTACTCGAGTTTGGCTTTGAAGAGGCTCCGTTCTGGGTGGGGTACTTCGCCATCGGCATCTGGCTCGGGCTTCACCCCGAGTGGATGGCCCTGACCTGGCGCTGGCTGGCACTTGCCCTGCCGGCAACCGCCGGCGCCGTGGTCTTGCTCTTTGCGGGACTGCCCGGCCGGATCGCTACCAACTGGGGTCCCTGGGTCCACGGCACGGGGGCCTTCCTGCGACCCTCGCTGCTGCTCCTCACCGCCCTGGTCTTCTGGGACCTGTGGCTCGCCGCTCCCACCCTGATCCGGTGGGGTGGACCGCGCCTGGACTCCATCGTGCAGAGTCTGAGTCGCCATGCCCTTGGGATTTACATCATCCACCCGGTCTTTCTGCTGGGGGTTGGGCCCCTTCTGGAGATCGTGCCGAGCCCGTTCTCCGTGCAGCAGCCGCTACCGGGCTCGCTGCTGCCGCTCGCCATCATGGTGTTTGGAGCCCTCGGTTTTGGCTGGATGATCACCAGGGGCCTGGTCGTGAGCCGCCTCACCGCCTGGACCCTTGGCGAAGGGGCGACTCCGTGGCGCCGCGGCTGACGGGGATCACGATCCGGGGCGGCCCGGTTGCGGTGGCGACTGTACACCAGACAAGCCGGCGACCTTGGTGCACCATCAGGGGGCGACCGATGCGTCGGGCGGGGCCCCTGGAGCTCGGACCCTAGGTGCGAGCCCGTGCGGGTGGTGCCTGGACAGCCGGCCCCTCGGACCCTCCTCAGTTCAGCTGGCCTTTCTCAGATGTGGCTAGCCATCTGCCGGGCTTTCGCCGCGACAGCGGCCCGGTCGTTCGAGAAGGGTGGCGAGTGACCGCGCCGCGCCTGGCCGACCGAAACCACCAGGTGTTAGAGCTCGCGTTATTTGAACATGTGATGGCAGGTTTGGGTGAGGACGAGCGCCCGCTTGGAGTACGTTTGAGGTTGAGGCCTTCCTGCGTGCCCTTATGGGGAGACTCCGCCCGCGGGCTCGAATCGCCCGCCGAGGCCACCGGCTCAAAACGGCGGGATACCCAGCTTGGCGCTCAGCTCCTGCCACGTCGGCCCCACGTCGAAGCGAACCGGTAGTCCGCCACGATGGCCGCCGCAAGGGACGCGGCGCGCGCGATGGCGGCGTCCCGGTCTTGCAGCCAGAGCGCGGCCAGGATGCGCCGCCCCTCGGTCGCCGAGCTGGAGACATCGCCCCCCGATCAGGCCCAGATGTTCCCGCCCGTCGCCAACGGTCCCAGCTGGTCTTTGTCCATCGCATCCCCGACGACCTGGAGCATCCCGCAAGAAGGAATAGGTGGCGGTGCAAGCCGTGTTCAGCACGAGGGGCGCGGGCGCGCGGCCTAGAGCACGGAGAAGTGCTCTGCTCGGGCAACTGCGGCCTGGTCCTCGTCTCTGGTACAGAAGGCGAGTTCCTCATCGGTCGTTGCCGCCACCGACATCGCCGCAGCCAGCTGCAACGCATCAAGTGTGCGCAGCCGGTACTTGCCCAAGAGACGCTCGGCG
>DATKSV010000089.1:0-25722 GCA_035531535.1 Candidatus Nanopelagicaceae bacterium
TGCGAGACTGGTACTCCACTCATGGCCCCTGCTGGTCGTCGCAACTCCTGCCGACCGAGGCGACCAGGGCGGGAGTTCGCCTGGGCCTCGGCCAGCAGGTGATCGCGACTGCCCTGGACACCATCGCATCCGTTACTTCACGGCCCGGGTGACGCCGCGGCCATCCAACCCGCAAGCGCCCCAGCGGCAGCAGGCCTACCTCCGTGCCCTGGAGACGATCCCCTATCTAACCGTCCATCTCGGCCACTTCCTGAGCCACCCGGTCCGGATGCCGCTCGCCCATCCCCAGAGCGGCGGCCCGCCAACGGTGGAAGTGGTGAAGACCGAGGAGAAGGGCTCGGATGTCAACCTCGCCACCTACCTGCTCCTCGATGCCTTCCGTAAGGACTGCGAGACCGCCGTGGTGATCTCGAACGACTCCGACCTCAAGGAGCCCATCGCGGTTGTTCAGCAGCAACTCGGCATCGCCGTCGGCGTGGTCAACCCTCACCCGGCGATGCATCGCAGCCGAGCTCTGCAGCCAGCCTTCTTCAAGCAGCTGCGGCCGTCCGTCTTGCCGTCCTGACAGTTTCCACCCCTCCTTCAGGACACGCGGGGAACGATTCGGAAGCCGGTCGGCTGGTAAGCCCCCCCTTTAAACGCAGAGACCCGCCGGAGCGGGCCTCGCACTTGGCCGCCGAAGCGACCAAGGGGATACCCCGATGGTACTCCAGAGAGCCCGAGCATTGCGGGCGATGGCCTGACAATTCGGTCACCTCCTGGAACGCCGCTCTGACGCCCCTTCGAAGTCGGACGCCCGAAGCATCTTGACGAGGGGCTGCACCCGGTCGGACTGGGCTTGTCGGCACCTTCAGGGTTGGATCGCCGCGGAGCGGAGAGGGCGTGCGATGAAGGTACCCCGCGGCCCGGACCCGAAAAGTCAGCGCTTCACCCAGGCGGAGTCACGCGGTGCCGGACGGAGTCAACTAACTTCGGATAGGCGTAAACTCGAACTTAAGGAAGGGGGCGGCGCGATCCCTGGACGGCCCGCTGCCCGGCCACAGAGAGGTGACCTCTATGACCCCGACAGAGTACAGCCTCGAGCCGCCCCGCCTACCCGTCGAACCGCCACTTCGCCCTCGCGGCCGGAAGCGTGCCAATGGCGAGGGGTCGGTCTACCAACGATCCGACGGGCTCTGGGTTGCGGCGATTACCGGGGCGAACGGCCGTCGTCAGCGTCTCTACGCGCGCTCTCGCGCCGAAGCGGGAAGGCGGTTGACCGAAGCCCTCCAGCGGCGGGATCAGGGAATGGGCGACGTGGCGCCTGCTGGGCGGGACACTGTGGCCACCTACGTGATGGCTTGGCTCGATGGCCTCGGGGGGAGCGTGAAGCCGGCGACGGGAGAGAAGTACCGCCGGGACATCACCCTTCATGTTCTGCCGTACGTGGGGCGGCTGCCGCTGCCCCGCCTGACTCCTCAGCGACTGCAACGGCTCTACGGTGAGCTCGCCGAGGCGGGTCTGAGTTCCATGAGCATCAGGCACGTGCATGCGGTGGTGCACAAGGCCCTGAAGCAGGGGGTACGGTGGGGGAAGGTGGCCCGCAACGTGGCGGATCTGGTCGACCCGCCCCAGGCTCCACGCCATGAGATGCAAACCCTGACATTGGAACAAGTGCGGACCTTGCTCAGGACCGTGGAGGAGGATCGATTGGGGGCCCTGTACGCCCTCGCCGTGACCACGGGGATGCGGCGGGGAGAGCTTCTCGGGCTCCGGTGGTCGGACGTGGACGTTCCGAGCCAAGCCCTAGCGGTCACTGGAAGCTTGCAAAGGGTGAAGGGCAAGGGCTTGGTCCGAGTCGAGCCGAAGACGGCTCGGTCCCGGCGGCGGATCCTTCTCACTCCGACCGCTGTCGCAGCCCTCCGACGGCACCAGAGCGCTCAGGCCGCCGAGCGCCTGAAGGCAGCGGACTGGTGGCAGGACCAGGGCCTTGTGTTCTGCTCTGCTCTCGGAACGCCCCTGGAGCCGGGGAACATGCTGCGCCGCTCGTTCCATCCCCTTCTGATTCAGGCCGGGCTGCCGTCGATAAGGTTCCACGATCTGAGACATACTGCTGCTACCGTGATGCTCGGCAGGGGTGTCCATCCTAAGATCGCGTCCGAGATGCTGGGGCACGCGACAGTCGGGATCACCCTGGACACCTACTCCCACGTCACCGAGACCATGCAGCGAACCGCGATCGGGGCGATCGAGGCGGCTCTGGCCGAGGGGTGAGGGGCTCTCACCGTCCACTCAAGTCTCCGGGCGTCCACCCGGGTTGGATCAACGGTTGGATCAAACGCCAGGCCGGTGTCGGTGTCTGAAGGTCGATTTGAGATCAAAATGTGGTGCCGAGGGGCGGGATCGAACCGCCGACACCGGGTTTTTCAGACCCGTGCTCTACCAACTGAGCTACCTCGGCCCTCCCGGGGAGGGCAGTCTACCAAGTGGGCCGACTCCGGCGGTCACAGTCGGGCCTCAGAGCACGGGCTGAGAGTCAGCCAGGCGGGCCTGCGCGAAGGTGATGTACCCATCCGCGGCCATCTGCTCCAGCACTGCCGCCCGTCGCTCGCGGGCGCCTTCGGGGTTGACCAACGGATCCAGAAGGCTGGGCGACTGGGGTAGGCCCGCCAGTAGCGCCAACTGGGCTAGGTCGTCCTGTTTGAGGGATTGACGGAAGTAAATGTGGCTTGCTTCTTGCGCCCCCACCGCCCCATGGCCCAGGTAGACCTGGGAGAGGTAGGCGTCCAGCACCTGGTTCTTGGTGAGATGGTCCTCAATCTTGAGGGCCAGGACGATGTCCCACCAGCGGCCCCAGATCGAGCGATCGGAGCCGCCCATATAGATGTCCTCCGCGAGCTGCTCGGTGATGGTCGATCCCCCCTGGCACTTGCACAGGTGGACCACGTCATAGGCGGCCGCCCGCAGCAGCCCCTGCAGGTTCACCCCGTGGTCCTGGTAGAAGCTCTGGTCCTCCATGGCCACAATCGCGTCGGCCAAGTAGTGGGGGATCTGGCTCTGACTCAGCGGGACAGCACCATGGGCGCTGTCGACTGCTGTCACCTGCCGCCGAACTCCAAGGGTGGACGGGGTGGCGACCCAGGTTCCGGCGAAGATGGCGGTTGCGACCAGCGCGACCAGCGCGGCCGCCCAGCGCAGTCCTTTCCCGGTCTTCGCCCTCCCGGCTAACCTACCCTCGTGGGCTGGCTTCTCCATGGGCGTCGAATCTACCTGGCACTTCTGTCCGGGGCGCTCTTTCTATTGGCTCTCGGGATCTCCTGGGGCCTGGCGGGGAGCCACCTTTGGCTGCAAGCGGTGGCCATGGCCCTGGCCGCTCTGGCCTTGGTGATCGCGGCCATAGCGGCTCGGCCCACCACCCGTGGCCCTCAGTGACAGGGTCTGGGCGTTCCGCCCAGGGGTGGAGTGGGCTCGTCTCCCGGGGCCAGCCGGACCGGGCGGATTCGCGCGCTTTGTGGTAGAGTTGGGGAGTTCCACGCGTTCGTGTGGGACCGTTCGCCGTAGCTTCCCTCGCGAGCCGGCCGATCGCCTAGGCTCGCGAGGAAGGCCGCTTTGCGGTACGGGAGATTGCAGATGGCGATCGGAACAATCAAGTCAGTAAATGAGCGCGGGTTCGGCTTCCTGGCCGCGGAGGATGGAGTCGAGTACTTCTTTCACCGCTCCAGCGTGGAAGGCGGCGCTTTCGAGCAGTTGACCCGCGGTTCGCAGGTCGAGTTCGAGATCGAGCCCAGCACTCGCGGGCCTCGGGCAGGTCGGGTTCGCCCTGCCTGATGGTTGCTCAGACCGTCGGCAAGCCGCCGGTCCAGCGACCCTTCCGGCGTCTCCATCCAGACCTACCGCCAGCTCGTAATTCACTTTACGACCCCTGGCAGTGCGGTTTCCTGCACGATGGACGACGGAAGACTTGCCTGTTCGATGTGAGAGACGCCCAGCGCGCGATGCGCGCGCTGGGTTTCCCTTCCGAACTGTGGGCTCCTCTAGGGGAGTCCCGAATCAATCACGATGAGTTCATCCGCCATGTGGCCGCGGTTCACGACGCCCTTTCGATCCATGCCGACACCGCTGAGGCCCGTCGGCGCTCGATGGTGCCGTCAGCCGTGCGGATAGTGCAGAACTATCTGGGCTGGGCAGATCGGGTCTGCACCCACGGCACTGGAGTGGTCGAGACCGACGATCGTCGGCGCCCGATCCCCTGATTTGGTGAGCACTTCCGTCCCGGCGACCAAGCTTGCCGTAGACGAACTTTCGTTCAACGAGGAGGTAATCCTCCGCTCCCACAAGATCCCGGTCGTGGTCGACTTCTGGGCATCTTGGTGCGGCCCTTGCCGTCAGCTGGGACCGGTGCTGGAGAGCGCGGTTGAGGAGTTGGCCGGCCAGGTCCTGCTGCGGACTCTTGACGTGGACGCCAATCCAGGGCTGGCCAGGACCTATTCCGTTCGGGGCATCCCGGCGGTCAAGGCCTTTCGGGCCGGCGCCGTGAGCGCAGAGTTTGTCGGAGCGCAGCCCGTGCCGGCGGTGAGGGCCTTCCTGCAGGGGCTGCTGCCCTCTCAGGCCGACGAACTGGTGGAGCGCGGTGACGCAGCCTCGCTGCGCCAGGCCCTAGAGATGGACCCCTCCCACCTGGCCGCGCGGCGGGCCCTGGCCCGGGCGCTCATCGCCGACGGCGAATGGGCCGAGGCTGGACGGGTGGCCATGCAGGCGCCACAGGACCGCCTCTGCGATGGCCTGGCGGCCTGGGCGGAACTCGGTCAGGAGCGGGACCAATCGTCGGGCAGCCAGGACCTTCTCCGTCAGCTTGAGGCTGGCGATTTCGCCGCCGCGGTGGAGACCGCCGTCAGCTCGGTAGCGACCGTGACTGGCGCTCGGCGCGACCTCTGGCGCCGGCTCTCGCTCTATTGCTTCGAAGAGCTCGGTCCCGAGCACCCCGCCGCGCTGGCAGGTCGTTCCCGCTTGGCGGCCGCCCTTTACTGATTCCGGGCCAGACCCGATCGCCCGGGATCGGGAACTGCTCAAGTCGCTTGCCGGAGTGGTTACATAGGGGAGCATCAATGAAGCTGGGGGCACGCCATGGCATATTTCAAGGGATTCGGACATGGGCTAGCGGCCGGCATGGTGCTTGGCGTCCTGATCGCTCCCAGGCCGGGCAGGGAAACCCGACGGGCGATCGGCACCACCTACCATCGGGCTCGGAGCACCACCGAACAGGCGGTTGACACGGCCCAGCGCAGCTGGCGGGCGGCCCAACCGGCGGTCCAGATGGCCCGGCAGACCGCGGCTCGGGTGACCCAAGTCGCTCAGCCGATGGCCCGAGCGGCTGGCGGCAGGCTGGCCGAGCTCGCCGGGCGTGGCAACGGCGCTCCTGATCCGGAGCCGTTCTTCGCACCAGTCGCGGATCCCCAAGGGGACCGGAATTGAGCGCTACGGCCACTCCCAGAGAGAGGATCCAGGCCTTCCAGGACGCGCTTGATGAGGAGCTGATCCGGCCTGGGCGGCGCTATCTGCGCGGATTCCGGAGGGGGGTCATGCTCGGCTGCCTGTTGGGGATCCTCTTCGCCCCCGTGGCCGGGTCAGAGAGCCGCCGCCGGCTCACGCCCCTGGTCAAGCTCGGCTGTCGTCTGCGGCGGCGCGCCGGCTCCTGAGCTAGCCCGCTCAGTCGGGAATGCCGGCTTCGGCCACGATCTGGTCCGAATTGCCGTCGAGGTCAGCCCCGGCCGAGTCCGAGCCAGGGTAGTCCGCCATGAACGAGGTGCCACAGCCGCAAGCGTTGCGGGCTCGCGGGTTGGCGAGGCGGAAGCCGCGGCCACGATAGCTGTCCTCGAAGTCTAGGATCGAGCCTGCGACCAGGGGCAGCCCGTCCTCTTGAACCACCACCGTCACGCCGCCGAAGTCAGTCACCACATCGTCCGGCTGGGCGGACTCCTCCAGATCGAAGAACAGCTTGAACCCGCGGCAGCCGCCGAGACGGACGTCAACCCGGAACACCGAGTCTGGACGGACATCGCGCTCCTGCCAGGACCGGATCTCGTCGAGGGCATCCCGGGTGATGAGCAAGGGGGTGGGCATGGGGTCATTCTAACCTGCCCTCGTGAGGTGGCTGAGTTAGGTACTCTCACTCCTCATGCACACAGCTGAGCTCTGGCGCTATCCGGTGAAGTCGATGGGCGGTGAGCGTTTGCCGGTTGCGGACGTCACCATAGAGGGTTTGGCTGGCGACCGTCGGGTGGCGGTCTTTGATCGGCGAAGCCAGCGTCCCGACCACCCCCTTAGTGCCCGTGAGCATCCGCAACTACTCCGCTTTCGGGCCCGGTGGCAGGAGGGGGGACCGCTGGTCGAAGGTCCCTGTCTGGCCGCGACCAAGTGGGACCGGCCCCAGGTCCGCGAACTGGTTTCGACTGCCTGCGGTCGCGACCTGGAGCTTGGGGAGGTGCCGCAGGGGGCCTTTGACGACTCCGCGCTGCATGTGCTGGGGATGGCGAGCGTCCGCGAGCTGACCTCTGAAATCGGCTGGGCGGTCGACCATCGTCGGTTCCGCGCCAACATCTACCTGGATGGCGGAGGGCTGGATCCTGACTCGGAGCCGACGTGGGCGAGCCGGCGCTTCCAAGTCGGTTCCGCCACCATATCCGTGATCGAGGGGAGCCCGCGTTGCGCGATCACCACCTGGGATCCGACCACCCTGCGGGTCGAGCCAGGTCTGCTCCGGCATATGGTCCGGACCAGGGACGCGCTGTTGGGTGTTTACTGCGCCGTGATCGGCCCGGGCCGAGTTGCGGCGGGAGACCCGCTCACCTGGCGTTAGCTCGCCCCGCGGGACCACCCGCCAAGGTGGCTTGGGGCTGCGGGAGCTGGCCCATCGCCCACGCTGCGATCCTGGTCAACTCGGCAATGCGTACTCGGGGCCGCGATCCCGTTCCTATAGGGACGCACTTGTGCGGTCCGGTCCTGGCCTCGAGCCTCGCACCAGACGGCGCGTTACCAGGATTACCCAACGGAGAACGAGAGTTGGCGAATCAGGCGTGCCTTGGCGCCGGGCTGCTCACCCTGGGTCGGTTGCGAGCGGGAGCGGTGGTGGGAGCCGTGGCTACCGGCAACGACCGCCGACCTGGTTCAGCAGCGCGGTCGAAGTCTGGTCGGGTGGTACTCCAGGTTGCGGTCCTGGTGCCCGCCGGGGTCCGGAGCCGACCATGGCGGCTCCAGCAGCTCTCGCCGAAGGACGGCCCGTCGGTAGTCCGCTTCCCCTCATCCTCAGTGACGGCCCCGCCTCTCCCGGTCGGGGCCGGTTCGGCCATAGGCAGGTCGCACCGCCCTAAGCCACCACGTTATGGGGTTCCCTTGACCCCGGACTCTGGCATCATGGGCGGCCGCCCGGACCAGTTCGGCTTGCGCTGGCTTCCCTCCAGCCGAGCCGCGGATGCCAGCCCAGCTGGCGCGGGACGGGCTCAGCGCTTGCCGTGGCGCGTCCTGGGGACGCCTGGGGAGAGCGACCAGGAGAGGGGTTGACTGTCGGCCGCCGCAGACTGCACACCCTGCGCTCGGCCTAGCTGACAGCGCGCCTGCTGGGTGGTCGGGGAGATGAGGCCACCCAGCCATCCTCTCCTCTTGGCTCGCTGCATCCGCCGCACGCCGCTTGGCTCTGTGACCCCACCCCCGCAGGCGCTGGCTAGGGCCTCCCGGGGAGGCGGTCCACTAATCTGTAGCGGTGGCAAGGTCGTCGCGAGATTCGGGGGCGGGGCAGGCATCGACCGTGGCCGCCCTAGGTGGATCCGAGGGGGTGCAACGGCGCCGGGCATCGATCCTGGTGGGACTGGTCAGCGGCGACCTGATGGTGGGATCCCGGCTGGCGGCCCTGGCCCGCGGCTCTGGCTTCACCCTGCAGACGGTCAGGCCGGGGGCGGCGCTTACCAACGTTGACCTGCTCTTGGTGGACCTCAACCACGACCCCGAAGGTCAGATCGCGTTGATGGCCGGCGTCTTGGCCGAAAGCCCGAGGATCGCGGCGGTGTGCTTCGGGCCCCACGTGCAGCTGACCCAACTCAAGCCCCAGGCCAGGGCGGCTGGCGCCCAGCGCTGCGTCGCCAACAGCGCTCTCCTGCTGGCGGTGGACAAGGCAGTGGTGGCCATCGGCCAACGCCAAGCAGCGGCCCCTGGAGGTGGAGCATGACCGAACCGGATCTGCATCAGATGGCTCACGCTCTGGAGGAGGAGCTGGTCGCTGACCGGCGCCATCTGCACCGCCATCCGGAGCTCTCCTTCCAGGAGCTGGGTACTGCTCGCTTCATATTCGACCGACTCCTGGACCTTGGTCTCGAACCACGATTCCTGCTCGACGACCGGGCGGTGGTGGCCGACATCGAGGGCGGGCTCGGGGGCGGTCACTCCCTCCTGATCAGGGCGGACATCGACGCCCTGCCGATTCAGGAACGGGGCACCCAGCGTCCGTACTGCTCGGAGGTGCCTGGCGTCATGCACGCCTGCGGTCACGACGCTCACGTAGCCATCGCGCTGGGAGTCGCTCGGCTGCTGGGACAACTGCGTTCGGGGCTCCCCGGCCGGGTCAGGTTCGTGTTCCAGCCGGCCGAGGAGACGGCGGGAGGGGCCCAGCGCATGATCGACGCGGGCGTCATGACCGAACCAGCGGTCGAGGGGGCTCTGGGTCTGCATATATGGAGCGGAGTACCGGTCGGGGCGGTCGGGGTCCGCGACGGCGCCATCTTCGCCTCCGCCGATGAGTTCCGGGTCGAGGTGAAGGGTCGGGGAGGGCACGGGGCGCTACCCCACCAGGCGCTCGACCCGGTGCCGATTGCCAGCCTGGTCGTGCTGGCACTGCAGACCCTGATCTCCCGGGAGACCTCGCCGTTTGAGTCGGCTGTGGTCACGGTCGGCACCATCAATGGGGGCCAAGCGTTCAACATCATCCCCGAGACGGTGGCTTTGACCGGTACCGTCCGGGCCTACACGGTGGAGGTTCGGGACCGCCTCCTGCGCCGCATCGGCGAGGTAGCGGAAGGGGTGGCTGGAGCCTTTGGCGCCAGCGCCAGGACCAGCCTGGGCGCGGGCTGCCCTCCGGTCGTCTCGGATGCGCGCATGACCCGGCTGGTGAGGGAGGCGGTCGCGGCCAGCCCGGGGGTGAGGTTGGTCGAGCCCGAGCCTCTCACCGTCGGCGACGACGTCTCCCTTTTCTTGGCGTTGGTCCCCGGCTGCTACTTTCTGCTCGGAGGCGGCGACGTGGCGTCGGGGATCACGGCGCCCCACCATCACCCCGAGTTCGACCTCGACGAGCGCTGCCTACCTGTGGGGGTGGAGGTGATGACCAAAGCTGCCCTCCAGTTCTTAGCCCTTGGCCCGGGTGGGGTCTGACGTGCTGGCCAACCCCCCCCCGGCCACCTGCGATCATTGCCGGAGCAGATCTGGTTCTTGGAGACTGGTTGAGGGTGCCGAGCAGGAACTCACGCTCGATGACGGGCGCACCGTGGTGCGGCGGGGCAGGGTCTACGTGTGCGGTGGGTGCGGCCACACCGTGGCCGTCTCCACCGAGGGCTTGCACCACAGCGCTTGGGAGGCGACCAAGAAGAGATGACTGAGATCGCGGCCGCCCGCACCGTGGTCGGACCGGTCCGGGTCCGTGACGCCACCAAGCCAGCTCCCCGTCAGCTGGTGCGGTTCGCCTTTTACAAGGTGGACCCAGCCTGGCGGCGGTTGGGGCAGGAGGTCCGGCGCGGCCAGCGGCAGGAGCTGGCCGCGCTGTTGGCAGAGCACAATCAGCGGATCCTGCTGCGCACCTACACGCTGGTGGGCACCAGAGGCGACAGCGACCTCATGATCTGGGCCGTAAGCGAGCAGGCCGAGCACCTGCAGGCCCTCTTCGCCGCCATCAATGGCGCCGCCGTGGCTGGCTACCTGAACTGCTCCCACAGCTACCTCGCCATGACCAAGCGATCGACCTACGTGGATACCGAGCATCCCAACCAGGCCGCCACCGGTGACCGTCTGATCCTGGCTCCGGGGAGCCGACGCTTCCTCTTTGTCTACCCGTTCGTCAAGACCAGAGCGTGGTGGGCCCTGCCGGACCAGGAGCGCCAGCGAATGATGCAGGAGCATATCCGAATCGGCCACGAATATCCCAGCGTCAAGATCAACACCACCTATTCATTCGGACTCGACGATCAGGAGTTCGTGGTCGCCTTCGAGACCGACAGCGCCGACGACTTTCTGGACTGCGTCCAGGCTCTTCGGGACACCGAGGCGTCCGCTTACACCCTGCGCGATGTGCCCAGCTTCACATGTGTCAGGGCCAGTATCCCCGAGGCGCTGGAGGCGCTCGGCTGAGCTTGAGCAGGCACGCCCGAACCAGCCGCTCAGCGGCGGGAGGCGCTGGTCCCAGCCTGCCTTGGGGCCTGGGTGGTCGCTGACCTTGGTTAGAGAGACCGTGCCCGAGATCTTCCTGATCGCCCGTCCGGCGGTTGACCTGGTGGGGATGCGAGGGTACCTGGAGGCGGTCGGCGGCGCGGGCTGGCTGGACCGCCGGCTGGCGGACTCAGAGGGGATGCCCAACCCCGGCGAGCTGCTGGTGGAGTTCGCCGGACGCGCCTGCTATCGAAGCTGGGAGCCTGGTCTGAATCCCAACGTCACCAGGGTGCGGGCAGACCCCAGGGCATACCTGCGGAACATCCTCAAGAGCGCCCACGGCAGCGTCCTCGAGCATGCCAATTACTCGTTCGCCCTGCACAATGTGAGCCGGGTCGCGACCCATGAGATCGTTCGCCACCGCGCCGGTGCCGCCTACAGCCAGGAGAGCCTTCGCTACGTGCGCCTGGTGGACATCGGCTTTCGCGTCCCCCCCGCCTTGGAGCCGCTCCGACAAGAGTGCCTGGAGCTGGTGGAGCGGCTGGAGGAATTTCAACGTTCGGCCGCCGCCAAGCTGGATCTGGACGCCGAAGGGGTTCCGTTCCATGTCAAGAAGGAGGTCACCTCGGCCCTGCGGCGGCTGGCGCCGATCGGGGTCAGCACCGACCTGATCCTGACCATGAACCTGCGCACCCTGCGTCACGTGGTGGAGATGCGGACTGCTCCGGGGGCGGAGGAGGAGTTGCGGCTCATCTTCGGCCGGATCGCCGAGATCATGGTCGAGGAGGCCTCCGGGGTCTTCCAGGACTTTCGGCAGCTGGAGGACTCCTCTTGGGTTCCCGAGTTTCGCAAGGTGTGAGGGACCCGACCAGGCAGGCGGAGGTGCCGACCCGGTCCGAGCGGCACTGGACCACGCCTCAGCTTGAGATCGGCCTCGACGGGCACAACCCGGTCGCGCTGGCTCCATTCGGGCTAGCTGCTCTGGGCTACCACGGAACCAGCGAGAACGAGGGTCCCAACCGGACCTCTTCAGCGCCTCTCCAGAGCACCTCTGTTGCCGCCTCGACACCCGGGGCGCGATCCGCCCCGGCGATCCACTCGGGAGGGGGCCGACCTGGGAGTGGCCGGTGATCGTCGATCCCGAGGCCAGCTAATCCTGAGTTTTCCGGGACGCTTCCAAGCCCTGGCGCTGTTGTGGCCACCACCGGCCGCCCCCCGCCAGGGTTGGGGAGGCGCCCCGAGGGCATTGCCACACGAACCCGCGCGTGGCCCCGACCGGGTTCATTTAGGATCATCCTGTGAGCATGCGTCGCCGCGCTGTCGATCCCAGGGTCCAGGCCGACCCTGAGCGCCTGCCTCCCGGGCAGGTCCTGACGGAGAAGTGGCCGGTGCTCCACTACGGGCGCGTACCCACCTACGAGCTCGACAAGTGGCGCCTGCGGGTGTTTGGGGAGGTTGAGCGAGAGCTCTCCCTCAGCTATCCGGATCTGCTGGCGCTGCCCGCCCAGGAGGTGCTTTGCGACATCCACTGTGTGACCACTTGGAGCCGGTTCGATAACCGCTTTTGGGGGGTGCCCCTGGCGCATGTCGCGGAGCTGGCGGGAGCTCGCCCCAATGCCGAATTCGTCGAGTTCCACTGCTACGCCGGTTTCACCACCTCGATCCCGGTTGAGTTCGCGCTCGCTCAGGACGCTCTGCTCACCTACCAGCACGACGGCCAGCCGCTCGCCCCCGAGCACGGCTATCCGGTGCGAGCTCTGTTGCCCCGCAAGTACTTCTGGAAGAGCGCCAAGTGGGTGGAGGGGATCGAGTTCCGGAGTCGCGACGAGCTGGGCTTCTGGGAGCGCAACGGCTACAACAACAGCGCCGACCCCTGGCGCGAAGAGCGCTATTGGTAGCGGCAGCCGGTGGAGGCGTTAAACTTAAGTCCAGCGGCAGCCGGATGGGATCCCGGCCCTAGTACAGGGAAGTTCGCAAATGATCACCGTTTCTGAGCAGGCGATCGGCCAATTGAAGCAGTTGCTGGAGCAGCAGGACAACCAGAACATGGGCCTGCGGGTCTACGTCAGCCCCGGAGGATGCTCTGGCTTCAGCTACGGGATGGGATTCGACGATGCACCGGCTGAGGACGACGAGGTGGCGGAGCAAGAGGGGATCAAGGTGTTCGTCGACCCTTACAGCGCCACCTACCTCGAGGGCGCCGAGATCGACTACGTCGACAGTCTGATGGGAGGTGGCTTCACTGTCCACAACCCCCAGGCGGTCAAGACCTGCTCCTGCGGGCAGTCCTTCGACTCCGGGGACGGAGCCGGGGCGGCCAAGTCCTGCAGCGCTGGCTGATCTCACTCTCCTCAGCCCGGTCCGGCGTGATCCTGTCCCACCGCCACTTTGTTTCCGCCCCGGGACGGGTGGGGCCGGTCCTGCCTCGGCGACTCGCAGTTGGGATCTCATCCCAACTGCGCGCTCTGGCGCTCCGCTGCGGGGTGCTGAGTCACGCCGGTCGATCACGGTCCCGGCCCGATCTCGCTGACTCATCGTCAGTGGCCCACCCAGCTCGGCTCAGGGCCAGGGCGAGGCACCATCGATCGTCTCATAATGCCAGTGGTCTGGGCGCCCAGCCCGCGCCGTTCGCGGCGCCCCGGGAAGCCCAGTGCCAGCCTCGGGACGGTGCTCCCAGCCCAGGGCGCCTGACGCCACCGGCGCAAACATTCGCCGTGCCGGCCGGGAACTCGGCGCGGGCGCGGCCTGGCGGCGCTTGAGCTCGGCCCGGATCGTGGTCCTGGCTGGGGGAGTTGGCGCCGCCCGCTTTCTCTCCGGACTAGTGGCGGCAGCTCCAGATGCCGACATCACAGTGATCGGGAACACCGGCGACGACTTCAAGGTCCATGGCCTCCACGTCAGCCCGGACCTGGACTCGGTCACCTACACCCTGGCCGGTATCGGCGATGCCGAGCGGGGCTGGGGCCTGCGGGGCGAGAGCTGGGCGGCGCTGGGTCAGCTCGGCCGGTTGGGCGCGGAGACGTGGTTCCAGCTTGGCGACCTGGATCTGGCCATGCACATCCTGCGCACCGAGCGACTCCACCGCGGCCGCCCGCTCTCGGAGGTGACCAGGGACCTCACCCAGCGCCTGGAGCTTCCGGTGCGGCTGCTGCCCATGACCGACCAGGTGGTCACCACCCGGATTCACACGACCGACGGCCGAGACCTCCACATCCAGGAGTACCTGGTGCGGGAGGCCTGCCAGCCGGAGATCGCCACTTTTGAGTTCCGGGGGGCCGAGCGCGCCCAGCCCGGCCCGGGTGTCTTAGAGGCGATCCGGCAGGCGGACCTGGTGCTCCTGGCGCCCAGCAATCCGATCATCTCGATCGGGCCGATCCTGGCCGTGCCCGGAATCCGCTCTCAGGTTGCCGCTGCGACTCAGGCGGTGGCGGTCAGCCCAATCGTGGGCGGGCGGGCCATCAAGGGACCGGCGGTGGCGATGCTGGCGGCTCTGAGTCTGCCGGCCAGCCCGGCCGGGGTCGCCGCCTGCTACGCCGACCTTATCCAGCTGCTGGTCATCGACGAGTTGGATCGGGAGGGGCGCTCGGAGGTGGAGGCCCTGGGCATCCGGACCCATGTTTGCGACACCCTCATGGTTGACACCCAGGCGGCGGCCGGGCTGGCGGAGGCGGTTCTGGCGGCCACTGGCCTGAGCCAGGCCGCGTCCCTGTGAGGACGCCGGCCGCGCTGCGCCCGTTCCTGGTGATCCCAGTCAAGCCCGCCGCGGGCAGCAAGCAGCGATTGGCCCTCCGGCTCTCGGATGGGGAACGCCGGATGTTGAGCCTCTCTTTGGCAATCAGGGTCGTGGGCCTGGCGGCGGTCGCCTGGCCCGCTGACCAGGTGGTGGTGGTGGGATCCGAGCCCCAGCTGCTGGAGTTCTGCGCTCGGGTTGGGGTCGCCGCTGTCCCGGATCTCGGAGCCGGCCAGACCGCCGCCGTCAGGGCCGGAGCGCAGTGGGCGGTGGAGCGGGGCGCGAACGTCCTCGCCACCGTGGCGGCCGACCTTCCCGGGGTCACCGCGGCTGATCTCACCGAGGTGCTCCGGATCGCCAGCAGGCTGCGGCCGGGTTCGGTGGCTGTCTTCCCAGACCGTGACGGCAGCGGCACCAACGGGCTGGTGGTCCGACCTGCCAGTCTCCAGGTCCACGCCTTCGGGCCTGGGTCGCGGCGGCGGCACCAGCGGATCGCGCGCTCGCTCGGCCTGCACTTCTCGGCTCGCCAGCTCCCCGGGCTTGCCTGGGACATCGACCGGCCCGAGGATCTGGAGCCCGGTGATGGAACGCTTCCGAAGCCCCATCCGGTTTTGCCCTGGGCACGGTCACTTGCGCCGGTCCCGGTCCGTTCGCGGGCCGCCCGCTCGGGGAGCCCCGAAGATGTCCGCTGAGCGTCCGCTGGTCCGGGCCCGCCGCCTGCTTGCCTGGGCGGTGGAGGGAATCCCGGAGCTACAAACGGGCCAGGACCTGGCCGCGATCTGCCGGAAGCCGCTTGGAGCCGGGGGCGGACTGCAGCCCTGGGACGTGGTGGTAGTCACCCACAAGGTCGTGTCCAAGGTCGAGGGCAGGGTCATGAGCCTGGCTGACGTGCACCCGGGCGACCCTGCGCTGGCGCTCGCCCAGCGGGTTGGACAGGACCCGCGCATGGTCCAGGTGATCCTTCAGGAGAGCCGCCGGGTGATTCGGGCCGAGCCCGGAGTCCTGATCACGGAGACGGTCCAGGGTTTGGTCTGCGCCAATTCCGGGGTCGATCGCAGCAACGTCGGGGGGGGGGAACTGGTGACCTGCCTGCCACTTCAGCCCGACCTCTCGGCGGCGGGCCTGCGGCGGGCCTGGCTCGACCTGGCCCAGGGGGGGCCCTTGGGGATCGTCATCTCCGACACCTTCGGCCGACCCTTCCGGGAGGGGGCGGTCAACGTCGCCATCGGAGTGGCCGGGATGCCGGCCCTGAGCGATCACAGGGGTCTGCAGGACGAGCAGGGGTACCTGCTCCACGCTTCCACCATTGGCAGCGCCGATGAGATTGCCGGCATCGGCGAGCTCTTGATGGGCAAGATCGACCAGGTGCCACTCGCAGTGGTGCGGGGTTTCACCTGGGAAGGTCCGGATGAGGGCGCCGGGGTCCTCCAGCGACTAGCCGAGCGCGACCTCTTCCGCCGTTAGCGGCTCGCGCTTGCTACCGTTGCAGCAATGCCAGACGCTCAGGTTCGAGTTCTCCTCTTCGCCTCCCTCCGCCAGGCGGCGGGGACGCCGCGGCTGGATCTCAATGTGAGCACGGTGAGCTCGGTGGCGGCGTGCTGGGATCAGCTCTGCAGCCTTCATCCCCAGCTCGCTTCGTGGCGCGCGGCGGTGCGCCCGGCGCTCAACCAGCGCTACGTTGACTGGAAGGAACCGGTCCGCCCTGGTGACGAGCTCGCCTTCATCCCTCCCGTCTCGGGTGGGGCTTCTGCCGACCAGGAATTGATTCGAGTCGGTCCTGCGGAGATCGACCTCGGGGCCATGCAGGCTGCTCTGGAACTGACTGGGGTGGGCGCTCTCGCCACCTTTGTGGGCGTGGTGCGCGACCCCGACCAGGGGCTGCCGGTATCCCACCTCACCTACGAGGCCTACCCGGAGATGGCGGAGGCGGAGCTGGCCAGGATCGTCGAGGAGGCCAAGCAGGCCGAGGGCGTCTCCGAGGTGCTGGTGCATCACCGCACCGGACGGGTGGCGAGGGGAGTGGCCTCGGTGGCGGTGGTCGTCAGTGCCGCTCATCGCCATCAGGCGCTCGAGGCCTGCACCTACGTGATCGACGCGCTCAAGGTCCGAGCGCCCATCTGGAAAGTGCCGGACTGAGTTCCAGCCCCTGTTAGACTCGGAGTCCGTGGCCAGCACCCAAGTCCTCCGGGAGCCGGGTTCCGTCTCCCGTCCGAGGGCTCCCCAATCAGGCCCCATCACTCGCCGTCTCGAGCTGCTCTGGGAGCTCGTCCGCCGGGACGTCCGAGCCCGCTATCACGGCTCGGTGCTGGGGATCGGCTGGACCCTGCTCAATCCTCTGGTGTTCATGCTGGTCTACGCCGTGGTCTTCGGCGACATCATCGGGATCAAGGGGCCGAGTGGCAAGTCCTATGCGGTCTTCATCCTTTCTGGGCTGCTGCCCTGGACCTTCTTCTCGCAAGCCCTGGTGATGGCCGCCAGCAGCATCATCGCCAATGCCGGGGTGATCCGTAAGGTGGCATTCCCCTGGATGCTGCTCACCGTCTCCACGGTGATCGCGGCCCTGGTCAACTTCCTGATCAGCCTGATCCTGCTGGTGCCTTTCATGCTCCTGGCCAAGCAGTCGGTCGGGCCGCCGCTGCTGGCGATCCCCGGTCTGATCCTGGTGTCCTTCGGGCTGGCCCTGGGGCTGGGGCTGATGCTGGCCGCCGCCAGCGTCTACTTCCGCGATCTCCAGTACATCATCAACCTGGCCACCATGGTCTGGTTCTACCTGACCCCTGTGATCTGGCCGCTCGCCCACTACCAGAGCTTCTTCTCTCGGGGCCGGGTCGGCTTCCTGGCCCACATCGTGGTCTACGCCAATCCCATGACCTGGATCACGGTCTCGTTCCAGGACGTGTTCCTGTTCAACCGCTGGCCCCAGCACTGGCACGGCCTGCTCTACTCGACGGTGCTGGCGGTGGCCCTGATCTGGGTGGGGATGCGGGTGTTCCGCCGCCTCCGGCGCCGTTTCGCGGAGGAGATCTGATGGCCCAGCCGCCGATTGTGGTCGAAGGCCTGAGCAAGCGCTTTCGCATTTACCACCAGCGCAGCGACACCCTCAAAGAGGCGCTGGTGGACCGTCGGCGCTCCCGGTTCGAGGAGTTCTGGGCGGTCAAGGAGATCAGCTTTGAGGTCCAGGAGGGGGAGACCTTCGGGATCATCGGCGCCAACGGCTCGGGCAAGTCGACTTTGCTCAAGTGCATCGCCGGAATCCTGACCCCCGACCGCGGCCGGGTCTCGGTGCGAGGCCGGCTGGCGTCGCTGCTGGAGGTCGGGGCGGGCTTCCACCCTGACTACAGCGGTCGGGAGAACATCTACCTCAACGGCGCCATTCTGGGGCTGCCCCGGCGCTACATCAACTCGGTGATGGATGAGATCATCGGCTTCGCCGAGCTGGAGCAGTTCATCGACAACCCGGTCCGCAACTACAGCTCCGGGATGTACGCCCGCCTGGGGTTCTCGATCGCCATCCACATGGACCCTGACAT
This sequence comes from Candidatus Nanopelagicaceae bacterium, assembly GCA_035531535.1. Classification (GTDB taxonomy): domain Bacteria; phylum Chloroflexota; class Dormibacteria; order Aeolococcales; family Bog-877; genus AG-12. The sequence goes on from DATKSV010000089.1 coordinate 17,641, forward strand.
CCTCTTGCTCGACGAGGTGCTGGCGGTCGGCGACGAGGCGTTCCAGCGGCGCTGCGTTGACCACATCGACGGCATGCGCCGAGAGGGCCGCACCCTGATCTTCGTCTCCCACGCTGCCGACACTGTCCGCAATCTCTGCGACCGCTGCCTTTGGATCGAGCACGGAGCCAGGCGCGAGGTGGGTGAGACCGACTTTGTAGTCGGCGCCTACATCGGTGAGGTCAACCGCCGCGAGATGGTGGCCCTGCAGGCCTCGGCCGCAGACCGGGGCGGCACTGAGCCGGGCTGGATGGGGGTACGGCTGACCGAGGTCTCGTTCCTTGGCAAAGAGGAGAACTCGGTCGAGACCGGCGAGGAGCTATCGGTTCGGATCTCCTATGAGGCTCCTGACCCCCTTCGCAACGTACGCTTCCGGATCTCCTTCTACCCCACCGGGCAGGCGACCCTTCTTAGTGCTCAGACCGACGACGGCGAGTTGGGCGGAGTGGCCCTCGAGGCCGCCGGGACCGTGACCCTGCGGATTCCGCAGGTGCCGTTCCTGGACGGCGTCTACGGAGCCAAAGTGGAGATCGAGGATATCGCCAGCGGCAAGGCCTATACCGAGCTGGACCGGCCGCAGAGCTTCCGGGTCCATGCCCCGGGTCGCTGGGAGGCCGGCCTGGCCCTGGTGGGTCACAGCTGGGAGCTGCCGGTCCGCCATGAGAAGGTGGTGGGGGTTTGAGCACCGAAGGTGCGCCGGGGGCAGCGGGACCGCTGGTCAGCGTCCTGGTCGTCACCTACGAGCCCGACCCCGATCTGCTCCGGGACTGCATCCAGTCGGTGGTTGGGTCTGACTATCGACCCCTCCAGCTCGTGGTGGTGGACAACGGGTCGCGCCGGGCCGGGGTGCGGGAGCAGGTTGAGAGCTTGCTGGAGGATCATCAGGAGGTCACCCTGGTCTTCTCGGCCCAGGGCGACAATCTCGGCTACGCCGCCGCCACCAACGTGGGGGTGGGGTTGGGAGATGGCGAGCTGGTGCTGCTGCTCAACCCCGACGCCAGGCTGGATCCCGATGCCATCCGGCTCCTGGTCACGGCGGCCGGGGCCCGTCCGACCGCAGCTGGCTTCGCTCCCAAGATCCTGCTCGCTAATCCGGGGGTGGCGATTGACTCGGTGGGGGTCGCGATTCACCCCGGCGGCGAGGGTTCCCAACGCGGCCTGGGCCAGGCCGACCTGGGCCAGTACGACCTCCAAGAGGAGGTGGCCGGACTGTCGTTCGCGGCGGCTCTGATCCCTCGAGCCGCCTGGACTCGAGTGGGACCCCTGGACATTCGCTATTTCATGTTCTACGAGGATGTCGACTGGTCGCTGCGGGCGCAGGTGCTGGGGGAGACATTCTGGACCGTGCCCGGCGCCCGGGTTGTCCACTTCCACTCCGCCAGCACCCGGCACTTGGGCGGCGGCTTCAAGACGCGCCTCATCCAGCGCAACCTGATCTGGACCGCGGTCAAGAACCTGGAGACCAGGGCCGCTGCCCGGGTGTTGATGCGCCGCACCGCCGCCAACGTGCGAAGGATCTCCCGGCTGCGCCACCCCTCTGCCTCCGGGCGCGCCCTGGTGGAGGCGTGGTTGGGGCTGCCCGGCATGCTCGGCTCGCGGCGGGAGATCCAGCGCCGGCGCCGGCGTCGCGACGGTGAGTTCCTGGGGGGGAGGGGTGAGACCACCTTCTTTGACGCCGATCGGTACCTGCCAGAGACCAGCGTCGCCGCCCTGGTGGCGGTGCTCACCCGCCTCTACGCGGTGGCTCCAGAGCCAGCCTTGGAGCGCACTTTGTTGCGTATCTCCAGCGCCGAGGCAACCGGGCTCGGCCGGGACCCCGCCCGGATCGCGGCCATGGTCCGCGCCGGCGGGGTGACCATGAGCCCGGCCTTGGAGTGGCTGTTGACCCAGATGGAGCGGGCGGCCACGCATTGATTCGCTGCCAGGTCCTCCGCGCCGCCATTGGCTACGCGACCTACCAAAACCGGGTGGTCGGCGGAGAACTGGTTTGACTGTCGGGGCCCGGCGGCGCGGGCCAGCCCCGGCTGCGATACTTGCGACGTGGCACCTCGGATCTCCCTGACCACCCTGGGCGTCGCCAGTCTGGAACGGTCGTACCACTTTTACAAGGATGGGCTCGGGCTCCCCACCACGCGTAAGCCCGAGGACGGCATCGTCTTCTTCCAGACCTCGGGGGCAACTCTTGCCCTATAACCCCTACCAGGAATTGGCCGACGATGTTGGCCCCGGCTGGGACGTGCCGCGCTCCACGTTCACCGGCATCACGCTGGCTCACAATGTCCGCGAGCGCGCTGAGCTAGGCCATTTGCTGGCCCATGCCAAGGCTGCCGGGGGCCAGTTGGTCAAGCCCGGCGGCGAGACCACCTGGGGTGGCTACTCCGGATACTTTGCCGACCCGGATGGGTACCTCTGGGAGGTGGCTTGGGGAGCATTCGCCTTCAATGAGGATGGCTCGCTCAAGGTGGACTGACACCAGTCGTGTCGGCGGTTTTGCCCGTCGTCGACCCTCGACTGACCGAGCACTTGGGCTCGCCGCAAGGCTGAGCCTGGCATGGAGATTTCCCGCTACCGTGCGGTGTCGATTTGCCAGGGGCCGTAGCCGCGTAGGACGGCAGCGCGAGCCGACCCTCAGTTGAGGATCACAGCCATGTCACCGTAGGTCGAGTAGGCGTTGTCGAACACCGCCATCGGCACCCAGGCTTCTCCGGTGTAGGGAAAGCCGCTGGAGGCTCTGAGCGGATTCATGATCAGGACCGAGTTGGCGCCGATCCCAATCACCGCCACCCCGTGCTCGTGGTTGCCCGCCCACGGGAAGCAGTCGCCCCCGGCACAGATGGTCGTGGCCTTGTAGGGGAGCCAATCGAAGGTTACCCAGGCCACCGCGGGGTGGTTATCCTCCACCGCCGTGAACAGCTGGTCTGGGGTGATGCCCTGGCCGGCCGCGAGGACAGTGCCTCCCACCACCTGAGCGGCCCGGGCGACGGGGGGAAAATAGGTCCCCGGTTCGTAGTTGGCACCGCCGGGGCCGTTGGGAGGTCCGACGAACTGCCGGTAGGGGTCGCCGCCCAGCCCTGGTCCAATCCCGGGCACCGAGGCGTCCACGCCCTCAATGCTCAGGAGCTGGGATTGGGAGGGGTAGATGCGCTCGTGCTCCAAAGCATTCTGGAGCGCCGCGTCCTCGCAATCCTCGTTGTACAACTGCGGTTTGAAGACGCTGATGCCGCTGACCCCGAAACCGCCCGTGGGGTTGAGGCTGAAGGTGATCTGGGTTTGGCTTTGGGGGCCAACCTGAGGGCTGTTGGAGACCCAGGCCGTTAGGGTGTACGTGCCCGCGGGCCAGCCTCGGGTGTCATAGGTGAAGGTGTTGGCGCCGATCCAGCTTCCCTGCTGGGTCAAGGAACCGTCCAAGAGCGAGGCGTCATATTGAAAGCTGGCGGTTCCCAATGGGCAGCTGGCGGTCAGGGTGACGGTGACCGGATCGCCGACCACTCCACTGCTGATGTTGGTCGACATCGCCCCCTCGCTGCAGGTGGTCGGCGTCAGCACCGGATCCCCGGCGGATGTGAAGTAGCCGGAGACGTCCAGAACCAGGGCGGCCGTGCCATTGGCGATGTAGGCGGTGACGGTTCCCGCCGTGCTTAGCGATGCAATGTCCAAGTTGGCCACGGTTTGCCCGGCGCCCCAGTTCAGATCTGAGCTGGGAGGTCGAATCAGGTCGGGGTAGACAGTCAGGAAGCCAGGCGCGCTCGAGTCGGTGACGGTGAGGTTGACCACCACGGCGGCCGCGCTGTCGGGAACAGCGCCGCCCACCAGGGCCTGGGTCATGGTGACCCCGTTGCCCAGGCTGACCCCGGTCGACCTGGTGTCCAGGAGCCGGGTGGGGGGGAGGGGGACATAGAGGCCGCTGGCCTCCGGGCCGCTGCCGGCGCTGGTGAAATACCCTTCCACATCGACGATGACAGCGGCGCTGCCGCTGCGGTTGTAGAGCACAATCTGACCGCTGCTGCTGACCGGAACCAGCGCCCGGTGGGCCACGGTCTCGGAGGCGGTCCAGTTGAGGTCGGAGGTTGCCGGCGGGTCGGAGCCCTGCGGATATACCGCCAGGTAGCTGGCGGCGGTGGTGTTGGTGACGGTGAGGTTGAGCAGCACGGCGGCGACACCCGAAGCTGGCACCGTCCCCACCCCTGTCACCTGCACGGTGAGACTGCTGTTGGCTTGCAGGGTGCTGCCAGCGTAGGGGGCGCCGCTGCCCGCACGGGTGTCGGCGATCCTGGAGGGAGTCAAGGGCACGTAGCTGCCTCCCGCGGCGGAGCTGAGAGGGGGGGCGAAGTAGCCCTCCAGGTCAGCGATCACGGCAACCTCACCAGCGCTGTTGTAGAAGGTGATCTGGCCGGCGGCCCCGACCTGGACGATCGCCAGGTTGGACACGGTCTCATGCGCGTTCCAGTTCAAGTTGGAGATATCGGGACGGCTGTCGCCGGCGGGCCAGACAGTCAGGTAGCTCGGTGAGGTGGTATCGGTGACGGTGAGATTGAGCACCACTGAGGAGGCGTCGGCTGGCACCACGGAGTTGCCCACAGTGCCCACCACCGTCAGGTCCAGGGAGGCTGTGGGGCCAAGGCCCTGAGGGGTGCTCCTGGTGTCGAGCAGGCGTGTCGGTGGCAGCGCCGTGTACACGCCTCCAGTCACTGTGGCCGCAGCCGCTTGCGCACGGGTGGGAAGACCCATCGCCGGCTGGAGGTGGCCGCTGGCCAGCAGCGTACCCGCCAGGACCAGCAACGTGAGCGGGATTGGGAGCAGGCGCCGGCAGCTGGCCACCAGGGGCATGCGCCGATCGTAGCCGCCGCCAGGGCGCGCGGCTGCGTCTGACTGTCGCAGGGTGATGGTGGTCATGAACCATTTTTGAGCGGGCCGGGGAGCCGCTGGTGCTGACACCGGGCCGCGGCCATGGTGGGCGGCGCGCTGGCTTGGAAGGGCTTGCCGGCCAATCCCAAGCAAGCCTTCTCGAGAGACTTGCCCGCCCTTTGCTGGACCCAGTGCGCATGGTTTCCGACGTGAGCTGGCCGCGACGGCTCCCCCGGCTGGGTCCGCTCCAACCTGGCCCGAGAACCGCCGGACCCCAGCAGGTGCGATCTCATCCGCCAGGTGGCCGCTGGTGGGCAGCGCGAACAACCTGGGGAGACGGGGTGGCCCCGAGCTGTGCTCCGAAAAGCCCTGCGGGGTGCGGTTATCACGGCGGCATGCCGCGCGGGCTCGTCCGCCCGGCCGCGAGATCAGGTGGGCAAAGCTGCTGCCAGCCCCACCGCCTCGACGAGGCTTGGGTCTCTGAGGCGGTCGCCGGTCGCAAGGCCACCCATGGCCGGAACTCCCAAGGGTTCGACTCGGTCGCCCCAGCTCACGTTGGCCATGGTCGCAGAACTGTTGGCGAGAGGGCTCCTGCTTGGGGATCGCCTCGCGGGCATGGTCTGGAGCCGGTCGTCATTGCTGGTTTGGGGGAAGCGAGCCCCAGGAGAGGATGGAGCCCTCTGCAGAGCCGATTGAGAGTGGTGGCGGCCGGCTGTGGCGCCCAAAATCCTGCGGGGCAAAGCCAGCGCGGACAGCGCTAGATCAGGCACCAGCGCGACCAGACGTGCAATCGCCACTTCCTGGTGGCCGAGGTAGTCTTCGGCCATGGCCGCCCCGGCCGCGGTCGGCAGCAGCCGAACGGTGCCCGGATCGCCCGTGGCTCGTTCACGTCTCGCCGCCCCTGAGCGCACCAGCCGGTCGGCCAGAGCCATCATGGAGTGATGTTCGAGGTCCAGGCGCTGTGCCAGGTCCTCCAACGTCAGCCCTTCTTCAGGCAGGCCCCGCACCACCCTCACCTGTCGCCGGGTCAAGCCTTGTACCCCCCCAGGGCCGAAGCGGACCGTCACCTGGCCCGGGGGTCGGAGCCCGTCCAGACAGCGACCCAGGAGGTAGCTGACGTAAGCCGCCGCCTCGCCCGTTGGCCGGGCCGCTGCCAGAGCCGGAGCGTGGCCCCGAGCGGAGGCGTGGCGGCGACCGATCAAGTGGGGGGCCCGACGGCTGAGCGCCCTTCACGGTCCTGGCGAGCCTGCTTCTGAAACTCCAAAACGCTGGCCGAGGTCGCGGAGCCGCCGGAGGTATCGATTGTCATTACTGTGACTCTGACCATGACACTTGGGGATCAAGGCGTCTGTCCGCTGGCGCACACAGGCGGGGCCACGACCCTCGCGCCCCAGCCACCGGCGGTGGTGGGTGGGGCCAATCCCGGAGTCGCAAGCCATCAACCAGCGGGCAGCGTAGATTCCGTCGGGCGCTCCGTCTGGCCCATGGAACAGCCGATCCCGCCGCGCCAGATATCGGCGCCGGAGCCCTGCTGGTGAGGCCCGGGCGGCGCCGGCCTTAAACCGTGGCTTCCCTATGTGTGGGGCCCGGCCGCCCGCGGCCCCCGCGCCATCTCGGATCCGAAAACGAGGTCAGGCGGCTTGGCGAAAGGTCACCCGATTGTTGACCAGGTAGTTCCAGATGGAGGCGATCCCCGTGCCCACCAGCAGCACCAGTAAGTAGAAGTAGTGAAGGTCGGTGGCGCCTACCAGCAACACCAGCTCCTGAATCCCCAAGCCGACCAGGGAAACCCCCTCGAAGGTGACCAAGCGGCGGGAGAAACCGCTGGTCTCCCGGTCCCGCCAGGTGAGCAGGGAGTTGGTCGTGAACGTGACCAGGATGGCGCTCTGGATCGATATCCCAGACGCCAGCCAGAGGGCCAAGCCGAGATGGTGATACAGCAGCACCGTGCCTCCGAGCGTGGTCACCACCCCGAGCACACCGGCAAATCCGAATGAAATCACCCGGCGGCCGTGCTCACGAACCAACTCATCGGCGGGTCCGAAGTACCCAGCCGGACGGCCGTAGAGCTTGCCCACGAGGCATCAGGTTAGCAGAGGTCGCCGCCATTTCGATCACGGACCAGCCACATTTGTGCCACGGGAGCTTGGGCTCGCAGGGGCAACTGGCTGGCCGGGCGGCGCTCGCCAGTGAACTCACACGGCGGACGCTTGAAATCAGAATGAGTGGTACTAGGGCCGTGGGTGCGCGGCCCCGCCTCGCCTGGTCGGCGCGGTGGCACCGCCAAGCCAGGGATCGAGGAAGCAGGAGTCCGTTAACGCGCCGTCCCGACCTCTTGCGAGCCTTGCCCGATGCTAAGCCGAGGGCCACGCGACAGCACCAGTGAAGTCAGGTGGCCACCTGAGCTCTCGATCTCCCTTGACGGTGCCTGACACCACTCTCTTTTCAAATTCCTATTGACAGACTCAACAGGAAGTGGTAAATAACCTTAGATGCTGGCGGTAACGATCAGTACTCGGACGCCCACTGAGTTGAACAGCACGGGTAGAGCTGATGACACGTCCTGACCGCTCGCGCGCGGCAACAGCGGTTGCAGCACGGCCCGATAGGGAGACGCCGAGGCCGCGACCAGCGAGTTCTACAGACATACTTGACATGCTAGTGGCAATCGTCGAGCCCCTTGCTGCGGCCCTTGGGCAGGATACCGAGGTCGTGCTCCACGATCTCGAACAGGTGCCTAACTCGATAGTGGCCCTCGGAGGTAACCTCACTGGGCGCACCCTAGGGGGACCGACCACCGACCTACTCCTTAGGCACATCAAGCAGGGCAGGTTCGACAACCTGCTGCGCTATCCGACTCGGAGCCGCGGACGCATTCTGCTCTCCTCATCCATCTTCGTCAAGGACTCCTCGGCGCACCCGGTCGCCTGTCTGTGCATCAACACTGATGTAACCGAGTGGTGCCATGCCCACGATCTGTTGGAACGGTTTATCTCCTCGGCTGCCCCGGCCGCCATGATCGGTCCTCCGGACCTGCCCCAAGAGGACCGCGTGCATGGGGAGAACTTCGCACAGACCATAGAAGAACTCACCGTATCCACGGTGCGCGATGTGATAGCCAGCATCGGCGTGCCCGTAACTCTAATGCAGAAGCAGCACAAGTTTGAGGTGGTTCGTCAACTGGATGAACTCGGCTTC